>JABHSO010000111.1 GCA_018669845.1 Gammaproteobacteria bacterium
AATTTTCTTGCTGCTGGTAGTTTTAATAATTTCATACCTTCTATTGTGAAGGCAAGAAAACAGCAGTCTGATAATTGTTCTCAAAAGGTTTATGAAAGCAATAAAACTACTGTAGAGGATAAACTAAAATCTTTGACAGAAATGCCATGCTGTGCTGTTTTTAATGATGACTTAACTACCCTGTTGACCAACTTATTAATTGACATCAAACGGACTGCGAAAACTGATAATGAGATTGTATCGAAAATATTAATCTCGGCGACTGTGTCTCCCTCTATTCGTAATGTCTTACGGACCCAGCTTAAATATCACTCTATCGATCTGGTTGTGCTGGATTATGATAAAAACTCAGGTAAATTACCTTTGTCGCAATTACAACAATTTGATTCTGATGAAGTTCTTGCTGTTGTGATGGGATGGCCAAACTATTTCGGTTTATTAGAGGATATTGCTGCAATTTCTTATTGGGCCGAAAATAAAGGAAGTCAGCTTATTTGCCTTTCAGATCCATTAAGTTTATCGCTTATAAAGTCACCCTTTAAGGTCGCAGATAAGTTGGATTATATTCTGGGTGATTTACAGGCGGTAGGATTTACAGCCAGCGAAAGTGGGGTGTCACCTTCTTTTCTGGCATCGGCAAAAGATCTTTCTAATAATCTGAAAAGCGTGCTAACAACTCAGATAAATCATGAAGATCTGACCGCCATCCAGTTATCAATGTCTGTAACAGGATTATCAGGATTTCAGCACAGTGCTGAGTTATCGAATTCCACATTGCACAAGCTGGTTGATAAATTAACTGAAATAGACGGTGTGGAGAAAAAGTTTATATCTGACAGTTTAAATGAATGCGTTATCGAGATAGCAGGGCTTGATATAGAAAAAGGTTTGAAAATGCTGGCGCGCCATAACATCATTTTTGGGTATGTTTTACAGAATGAATACCCGGAACTTACAAATTGTTTATTGATTAGCTGCTCTGATCAGCATTCAAAAGAAGACGTTGAAAAACTGGTGAATAAAGTGGCAACTATGGTTAAAAATTTATCAACAGCCGGTTGCCCGGTTAAACCAAAGTTTAATAGCTAGATAAGAATTTTGTGAAATGATTAAAATAGACTCTGGTTTAAATTCTTTTAAACGCCAAACTGAAAACTGGAATATATCGGCCAGTGATAATGATGATCAACAATCACAGTTATCATTAGCAGGCCAGTTTGCAGGTTCAAACCTTTCTAATCTGGAAGGCTTTAACAGTTTTAATCCTTACCTGCCCGAATCCACTACACAGGGTTTGCTAGAATGTATTCATGAAGTGCAAACAATGAGCTGTTCGATGAGTGGCCTGAATGCCGCTTCACTGGTTTCGCTGTCCAGCTCTCAAGCTATTTTTGGCTGCCTCTCAATGATTAATAAATATCATATGATAAAGAAGCAAGCGAGAAATACTTTATTGTTATGCACAGATTTACCACAGGTCATTGATGTTGCTGCACACACAAATCTACAGCTTAAGAAAATTTCGCTGGTTCAACTAGAACAAAACCTGGACTCTACTGTAGCTGCCATTATTGTAGATGTTCCAAACCTTGCTGCTGATGAGTTTGTATCAAAATCTGTTTTGAAGCTAATTCGAGAAATGGATATCATTATTTATATGGAAGGTTCTGGGCAATATTTCTACTCTCATCACTCCATGCCAAAAAATGTAACTTTTGATTTATTGAATCTGGACCTTAGTTATCAGTGTGAAACGGACTCGGGAGTTTATGCCATATTATCAAATGATAAATTGAAGTCTTATTTACCTACGCCGAGAGTACAGCAGAAGGAAAACAGCTTCAGTTTGCAAACACAGCAGCAAAACCCATTCAGTATAGGCCCGTTAAATACGGGTGCGGGTAATATCAAAAAGATCTTACGTTGCTATGTGCAGTTACGTTTAAAGGGTACTCATGGTATCCAACAACAGGCAATGAAAGCGATTGTGGCTGCAAAGTACTTCATTAAAAAATTGGCAGACAGTGGTTATTCAGATGCATGTTTTACGATTGGAACCAGTGGAGTATGCTTTATCACTGTAAACCAACCGGTTGAGTCTAAGCTCTCTTTGGAGCAAGGTCTGGAGTGTTATAAATTACTGGGTTTATCTGCAGATGATGTATTGCCTGAAAATAAAACTCATTTTACTATCACACTTGGACGGTTGCATTGCCTGTCAAAAACTCAACTCGATGATTTGATCGAGTTGTTCTTAAACCTAGAAAACGCAGTTGAGCATGAAAAAGATGCGTAACAGATTGATGTGCATGGTGAAATCAAAATTTCCGTGGTCACCTGATTGGTGAAAAGCGTGATTTTGATTTTATCAGGTGTATAAAGGTGTTGCGTAGACTTTCATGATTCAACTGCGTTTTCTAGGTTAAAATACCTTTAATCATTCGGAATAAAAAATGGCCTATAGCGGGAACACCGGTTTAACCAGAATAATCAAAGCAGCCGTTTTTTCTTGGCAGGGCTTTAAAGCAGCTTACAAACATGAAGAAGCTTTTAGACAGGAGTTATTGCTGGCGATAGTTTTAATCCCTTTAGGATTCTATCTGGGGCAGGGTGGGGTAGAAAAAGCATTGCTTGTTAGCAGTGTGATATTGTTGTTACTGGTTGAGATATTGAATTCAGCCGTTGAAGCCGTAGTGGACCGATTTGGCGGCGAGATGCATGAGTTATCGGGCCGAGCTAAAGACATGGGTTCTTCAGCAGTTTTTCTGGCACTTGTCTACCTGGTGCTTGTGTGGGGACTGATTTTAATTTTTTAGCTCATAGCTGTTGAGTAATAATATCCTTAAATTTTTGGGTGAGAAAAAAATATTGATCAGGCATAATCTGAGCAGTTTTCCAGCCAAGGTATTTTCTTTACGTGATTGTTTATCCCTCCATTGACCCTGTTCTGTTAGAACTGGGTCCGCTTAAAATTCACTGGTATGGCCTGATGTATCTAATCGCTTTTGCCAGTGCCTGGTGGCTGGGTAAAAAGCGCGCAGCAAATTCTAATGGGCTTATTTCTCCTGTTCAGGTCGATGACCTGATTTTTTATGGAGCTGTGGGTGTAGTCGTTGGTGGGCGTGTAGGGTCTGTTCTATTTTACAATTTTGAAAGCTTTCTTGATAACCCTCTTTACCTGTTTAAAATCTGGCAGGGTGGCATGTCATTTCATGGTGGGTTTCTAGGCGTTCTGGTTGCTATGGAAGTTTACCGGCGTAAATTGGGTTGTAGCTTTTTTCAACTGACAGATTTTATTGCACCACTGGTGCCAATAGGATTGGCTTCTGGACGTTTTGGCAACTTTATTAATGGTGAATTGTGGGGAGGACCATCAGATTTACCCTGGGCAATGAAACTGCCCTGTGAAATTTTTCCAGCACATCAATACCAGGATTTTGCAGGTGCTTTATGTGCAACACCACGACACCCCTCGATGTTGTATGAAATGTTACTGGAAGGTGTTGTGTTGTTTATAGTGTTATGGGTTTATTCCAGTAAGCCACGTCCTATAATCGCTGTTTCAGGCTTGTTTTTGATGGGTTATGGCTTGTTTCGCTCAATGGTCGAAGTAATTCGTTTACCCGATGCTCACATTGGTTATTTATTGAATACTGACTGGTTGACCATGGGTATGCTGCTGTCAGTACCGATGATAATCGTGGGAATGTTATTGATGAAAATTGCCTATAAAAAGGGTTAGAGTAATGACGGTAGCGATAAATTTAGCTATTTAGTCCACGAATGAACTGACCACCAAGTGGTACGTTAAGAAAATAATCAGGATTTTTAATGAAGCAATATTTAGAGTTGTGCAGGCGCATTGTTGAAGAGGGTGAATGGGTTGAGAATACCCGAACCGGAAAAAAATGCCTGACCATTATCAACGCAGATATGACTTATGATGTCGCTGCTAATGAGTTTCCGCTTGTCACAACGAGGAAGAGTTACTGGAAAAGTGCAATTGCAGAGTTTCTTGGATATATCCGGGGTTATAGTAATGCTTCTGATTTCCGTGCTTTAGGAACAAAAACCTGGGATGCAAATGCTAATCAAAATACTGACTGGCTAAATAACTCTTATCGCAAGGGTGAAGATGACATGGGCCGTGTTTACGGGGTTCAGGGTCGTAGCTGGCAAAAACCAGATGGCGGGTTTATCGATCAGCTGAGAAAAATTGTTGATGATCTTACTAATGATATTGATGATCGCGGTGAAATCATGACGTTTTATAACCCCGGTGAATTCCACCAGGGATGTTTAAGACCCTGCATGCATACCCACACATTTTCACTGTTGAGTGATACTCTGTATTTGACTTCATATCAACGTTCATGTGATGTGCCGCTGGGGCAAAATTTTAACCAGATTCAGGTTTTTACATTTCTAAAACTGATGGCACAGATCACAGGGAAGAAACCAGGTTTGGCCTATCATAAAATTGTGAATGCACACATCTATGACGATCAGCTGGAGTTAATGCGTGATGTTCAGCTTAAGCGTGAGCCTTATGAGGCACCGCAACTGCATATTAACCCCCTTATCAAGTCACTGGAAGATTTAGAAACCTGGGTAACTCTTGATGATTTTGAAGTGACTGGCTACAAACATCATGATCCTATAGCGTATCCGTTTTCAGTCTGAAGAAATGTAGATTAGGAAGAATAAACATGAACAATATTCAAATCGATGTTGTCACTCAATACATCGAAGACCAGTCCAGACCTGAGCAGGATTATTTTGTATTTGCTTACACCATTACTATTTTGAATAGAGGTGATGAGCCGGTTAAGCTGCTCAATCGTCATTGGATTATTACTGATTCAAATCAGAAAATTCAAGAAGTACGTGGTGAAGGTGTTGTGGGTGAACAACCCTATCTAAAGCCGGGGGAACAATTTGCCTATACCTCTGGCAGTGTGCTTGAAACTTCGGTTGGCACAATGCAGGGTAGCTATGAATTGCGTACAGATGATGGTTCAACTTTTGATGCACCTATCAATGCGTTTGTGCTTTCAACGCCTAGAGTATTGCATTAATCAGAAGCGAGAGATGACATGGCTGTTTATGTAATTGGCGATATTCAGGGCTGTTATAAAAATCTACAGAGGTTATTAACTTCTCTGGATTTTGATCCGGAGAATGACTGTCTCTGGTTTGCGGGTGATCTGGTTAATCGTGGAGAGGATTCTCTAAAAGTTTTACGATTTGTGAAATCTCTGGGTGATCGGGCAGTTACCGTTCTTGGTAATCATGATTTACACCTGTTATCAGCTTATTACTCGGGCACTCAGCTAAAACCTGATGATACCCTGAATAAAGTTATAAATGCGCCAGACAGCAAAGAGTTAATGCACTGGTTGAGATTTAGGCCATTGCTTCATCATGATATTGATTTAAATTTCTCTTTAGTACATGCCGGTATTTATCCGGGCTGGTGTATGTCAGATGCACTTTCCAGGGCACGAGAGGTTGAAGCCGTTCTACAACAGGATGGCTATAAAAAATTCTTGCTAAATATGTATGGCAATAAACCAGATTGCTGGTCTGAAGATTTGCAGGGTATAGAGCGGTTACGGTTTATCACCAATGTGTTCACCCGGATGCGCTATTTAAAAACAGATTTAACCCTCGATCTGGCAGCCAAGGGAGCACCTTCCAAATTAAAAAATATTACTGTTATTCCCTGGTTTGAGTTTAAACAGTCCTCCATCAAGTTCAATCGAGTTGCTTTCGGGCACTGGTCAACATTGCCAACCGGGCAGTATGGAAACTGTTTTGCCCTAGACAGTGGGTGTGTCTGGGGTGCAGAACTGACGGCTTTACGCATCGATAAAAAAACGCCTAGATGGTTCAGACTTTCCTGCGATATAGACTAATAGACTTTGTCTATTGTGGGAGCTGCTCGAAAAGTGGTTCCAGACCCCTTTCAACATATATTCTTCAATACCTCTTCAATAAGAACAGATACCCTCTCGGTCGACTTTATAGGCTGTTTCATCGGATTAATCATACTCATTTTACAGGTGGTGCTATGTTTAATTTGTTCTATACTTTTAGTATTTGAAAAATCTTGGTCTAGAGTTATCAATGGCTATTAATCGGCGTGACATTATCCAGATGCTCAGGGATGAGAATGAATTGCTTAAAATGCGAAATAAGCAGGTCGGAAACAGGCTTGCTCGCTTACAGCAGGCTTTTCGTGTTCTAAATACAATAGATGAAAAAACACAGAATTTAACGGTGACGCCTGATCTTGAGGAGTTGTTTCATCAATTGCTCGAACTGGTTTTACATACCTGTAATTGTGAAAATGGTTCGGTGATTATGCTTGATGATAATACTCAGGAATTGGAGTTTGTAGAAGTAATCGGGGGTTCTCGTGATGCTTTAATGACTCACCGTATCAGTTTAAATACGGGCATTGTCGGAGAAACCATAAATACAGGTAAGGCGAAGTTGGTAGAAAATGTTCATGCTTCAAATAAATGGTCATCATCAATTGATGAATATCTTAGTTTTCATACAGAGTCGCTTATGTGTTCACCGCTAAAAATGGGAAATCGTGTTATTGGTGCAATCGAGTTGGTCAGTCATTCTGGTGATAGAGTGTTTGATGAAAATGATTTGAATGTATTACTTGTGGCCAGCGGTTATGTCGGTCGTGCTCTTGAACAGGCTGAGAAACTAATGATATCAACAGAGGTAGGTAAGTAATGTTCAGCAACATAAAGTCAGTTAGCTTAACGATAATCTTGTTACTGTTTACAACTTTTAGCAGTGTTCATGCTGAGTCTGTTAAATATGAATTTGCAGAATCAACCCGTTCTATTATGCGGGCAGGTCCGGGGCAAAGTCTGCCAATGCTGGTGCAGCAGCTTTATCCTGACTATAAACATATCTGGCCACAACTGGAGCATGAGATAAAACGAAGAAATCCTCAGGCATTTAATCGATATACCGGCAAAATTATACCCGGACAGCGCATGTACCTGGTGACTATAAAGGTTATTAGAAAAAGTGAAATTTTAAATTTGCATGTGGTGGGTGAAATTCAATCTATTAAAGGATATGCACTGGCTACCGATACAAGGGGAAATGATAGACGTTTAGCTGAAAAATCAGAATTGTATGAGGGTGATCGATTAACGACTGAAAAAAAATCATCTTTAGTGGTTAAAATGGTCGATGAAGCTGAAATTCACCTAAAGCAGAATTCTTCAGTTCGTCTTACCGAATATAAAATGAAATCAGGTTTTGAAACGGGAAGCAGGAGTATTCTTGATTTAATCAAAGGAGGCTTAAGGACGATTACCGGTGCGATTGGTGCCAATCCGCTTAGCGTGTATCGCTTCCATACGGGAGTGATGACCATAGGGGTGAGGGGAACAGATTATATTGCCATGTTATGTGAAGGTAATAACTGTGAACATTCTTCAGGACGTAATGATACAGATACCCGTTTGCATGTTGTGGTACTTGACGGTTTAATTTCTCTGCAGGATGAAGAGGGAGCCATTGGCGAATTGATGATGGGGCAATATGCAGTTGCTACACCGGAAACAAAGGTCATTGTTAATGATGCTTTACCCGTTAGCGGATTATTGAATGAAGCCGAGAAGAAGATTTATGATGATTTTCAGTCATCTTCATCATCATCTTCTTCAAAAAAATCTGGCTCAATGTGGCCCTGGTTGTTGGGCGGAGCATTATTTGGGATTTAAAGATTATGGCTTTTAACCTGATTAACAAAGTGGTTTTAATCAGTAGAAATCTTGATATTTACTGAAAATTTACAACTATTTAAGAGAATAAAATGAACTTTGCAAGCCTGTATAATTATTATGAACATCTTGTATTTAATTGCATCAATGAGCAATTGGTTGTGCAATATGAAGATCAGGATGAAGAATTTTTTCTGGATGTTGCCTGTTATTCTCTAACACGCTTACCATCTCGCTACATTCGACATGAAATAGATATGATTTATTATTTAGCGCCTGGTGAACAGGAAGAGATGGAAAAAAGAGTGTTAGATACGGTATTGGCCGCAGCCAAATTTATCAGTGAGAGAGTTAGTCAGAATAAATAAAGCTGATTTATATTGGAATGGCCTGTTATTATTTTATTTAATCAGGCAGCCAGGGCACCAGCCATTTCAAGTAATTTTCTGATTGTGTATTGCTTACTACCAATGACTATCGGTTGATTTATCTGAACATATCCCTCTGCAAAAGCAACAAGACGGTTATTTTTTACCAGATAAGTACCGTTAGTGGAGTGGAGATCACGTAGATAAATTTCACCATTCATAATCTGAATCTCTGCATGCTGCTTGCTTACAGACTTATCATTCAAATAAATGTGCCCTTCTCTTCCAATGATATAAGTACGACTTTCCATATTATCTAGCTCCATAACGTCATCTCTCAAGTGGGGAAAATATTGTAAATCAAACGACTTTATGTTTCCAGTCTAAACAAATTTTTATTGGTTTTGTCGTAAGTATTTCACAAAAGCATAAGGAAATTTATTCCGTTCATCGGATGGGTGTTCCTCCCGCCATGTCTCTTTCCAGTCATCAGGATTGATTGCAGGGAACCAGGTATCACCACTAAATTGATGATGTACCTCAGTAATGTAAAGGGTGTCAGCCAGTGTTAAGGTTTGTTCATAAAGGCTGGCGCCCCCTAACATCATGACTTCAGCATGATCTGACACTAGCTCGATAGCAGCCTGAATACTGTCTGTTATTTCACAACCTTCAGCCTGATAACTTGAATTTCTGCTAATAATAATGTTCCGTCTTCCCGGTAAAGGTTTACCAATTGACTCATAGGTTTTTCGGCCCATTAAAACAGGTTTGCCCATCGTGGTTTTTTTGAAATAAGCAAAATCTGCAGGTATATGCCAGGGCAGGGTATTTTTATCGCCTATCAGGTTATTTTCATCCATGGCTGAAATAATAGAAAGAGAAGTCATAGTTTTAAACGTTTGAAGCCAAATTAGATAGTTTACTGAAATCTGCCAGAGAAAGGTTTTCAGCTCTTGAGCCGGGGTTAATATCAACAGACAGGATTTGATCTCTACTGAGTAGTTTTTTAAGTGAATTACTGACGGTCTTTCGGCGCTGATTAAAAGCAGCTTTAACCACAGCTTCCAGCATCTCCAAATCACTTACCTGAGTAGGTGGACTAGCGTGTGGGATTAATCGAATAATAGCTGAATCAACCTTAGGAGGGGGAGAAAAGCAGCCTGGAGGCACATCAAACAGATATTGGCACTGACAGAAATACTGCATCATTACTGACAGTCGCCCATAGTGTTTGCTACTGGATGTATTCTTGTCAGAGGTCGCAATGATGCGTTCAGCGACCTCTTTTTGCACCATAAAATGCATATCTTTAATTAATTTGTTGTATTCAAGCATATGAAACATAAGCGGTGTAGAAATATTATAAGGCAGGTTACCCACCAGCCTGAATGGAGGTTCGAGTGATAGCGCTGCCATATCAATCTGTAAAATATCACTATTGATCAGCTTTAACTCACCGATATTTTCAGCACCCTGCTGCAATATGGGAATCAGATCTCTATCAAGTTCAATAGCTGTTAACTCTTTGCACTGTTCAAGTAATGGAAAAGTTAAAGCCCCCTGCCCAGGACCAATTTCAATAACCGTATCACCGGGCTGAAGGTTAATCGCCCTTAATAATTTATGAATGATATTTTTATCATGCAGAAAATGTTGGCCAAACCTCTTCCTGGCCTTGTGTTGTGCGGGATTACCCATGCTATATGCTGTTAATTCAATAAGTTATAAAATGGCTGTGTGTAAATACCCACGTAAACCAGGCAGTTAAGAAATAGTGGGAGAGATTATAACTCGCATCGATAATCGCATCGGTATTTATTTGAAAGAATTTCTTGCATCGAGTTTATGGCTGCTATTGATATAGGTGCTGACGAAATGATGGGGTATTGATTTGGCTCTGATGTGCCAAAAATAGCCGTTCCTGACTCTATTAAAATTGATGATTCACAACCATTATAGCTTCATTTAATATTAATACTGCCCATAGGAGTTCTGGTTACTCTTCCCTAATTACTTTGAATGCTAGACTAGGCTTTATGTCAGAATTAATTATGTTACATCGATATAGAGGGTTACCTATAAATCAGAATACCGATTCATCAGCAATAAATGAATGATGTGGAATTGAGTTGAACTACTCTGTTTGTTTTTTCAAAATAAGGCGTTTATACTTTTTGAAAAATAAGTGGAAAATCAATGTTTTACTTTAAGAGCCTGTTATTGCTCATTTTAACGTTCGTACTTATTGCATGTGCTACTAGCAGTGCAAAGCTAGACGACAAATTGATAGATGAATTGGTGAATAAGGATACATTGCCGTATCCAACCAAGTATCTGTTCTCGAGTAAAAAGGCATATGATGAAGGACGCCAAAAGTATGGTCGAGATGCATATAAAGATATCACGAAGCTTATTAATGAGATGTTTGAACAAAAACAGGTTGCAATGGCAAATGCTTATTTGGAGCTTTTAAAAGAAATAAGATACTACTCCGGTGTTCCCGCCAATATAGGCGCATTTTACCCCCATGTTGCGCTTCAGAAGAAGTCTGATCATTTAGCTGTTCAGCTAGAATTAGAGTCGGCATTAAAATTTGCCCGTGCTGGGGATATTGCAACTACTGAGCAGATTGTAAACTGGTGTTGTAAATTAAGTGAATCCAAAGCTGAGACTCACCCACATCACAAGCAAGTTAAAGAAGTTCTTAAGGCATTAGCCCCACATGTGGCGCGTGCGTTTCGAGCTAATCCAGAGCCATGGAAGAGTGATGAAAAAATTAAGCATATGACACAATACTATGCGCCATATTTTAACCCAAACGAGCGTAAGGCAGTTGAAACTCTTTTCATGGAATGGGCAACAAATGATATTCGCCTTATCAACGAGTATCTATCTAAGCATCAATACCGCTTAGCAGTCAAAAAAGTAGAATACCTAGAGGATATTTACGCTAATTTTATCAGCCTTGAAAGTGATATGAGCTTGCCTGTCATCAATGCACGTGCGCGTAAATATCATGAATTACTGGCATCCCGCCCTGGAATTTCAGATTGGACTAAACTCGCTCATGAAAGAATCGCTTGGTATTTTTTCAAAAGTGATTATGTGCCCCTACCAGAATATAAAGTACACGGTGAAAATAAATTAAAAACTAAAATTGTATCTGAGCTCAATGACTATTGTTTTCCAGATAAAAACCGTGATTGGAAATATTATTTACTGGATAACAAGGACGCTGAAGTGACTATTGATTTATTTGACTGTAAATTTGCAGGGCAAAGAGCTGGCTACCAAAAAAGAGGCATGGTCACAAAAACTCGATGGAAAACCTATGAAGAAAAAGTACCTATTTATGAGTCAATAACAACTTATGAAGAGCATAAAACCTCTAGTTACAAAATTGATATGGGCCAAACAACCAAATGCCTGACGACAAAAAATAATCGATGCACCTCTTCTTATCGAACGACTGCAGACCCAGTTGTTGTGCCTGCATCCACTTATTTAATACCAAAAACAAAAAAAACTTTAGTGGGTTACAAAACGGTAACTCGTAGACAAGCCATAAACTACCAAGAGCCTGGAATAATATATAGAAGTGGCGCTAATTGGTCGGCAATAACAGGGAAAGTCCATATGACATATCAAGGTGAATATCGTTATAAAGATATTCACGTAGATAAAGATTATATAGTTAAAGAAATAAACTCTGCTTTTATAGAGCTGGCTAATAAATTTGACTTGAAAGCATCGGTGCATTTTGATCATCAAAATGCCTACGATTATCGATACAATGAGTTACAGGAAATCTTATCGGAAACTAAAGATTTATCACAAAGGGAGTCATTGACTGCACAATTGATGTACCTTTATTCACTTCTCGATAGTAAACCGATTCTAAAATCCAAATCGAATAATATATTTAAAGATCAATATGGTATTGGCTTAGAAATGGCTGATGCGCTCAACCCTTCGATGAAACAGCCTGAATCATCTAATATAAAGGACACGCAACTTCTATACGATAAAAGTACTGAAAAATATACGCCTCATATTGGAAATGCAACCGTGGTTATTCCACGTTCATATTATTTGATGGAAATGATTGATGAAAACAGGATTTTCTGGAAAGTATGTCGCGGCGAATCTTACTGGCCACCAAGAAAAAATGTCGGTAAGGCAGACGGTAAGCTTTGTTACAATAAAAGCCCAAAATACTGGGACAAAAGAGCTAAAGAGCGTAGAAACCGAATGAAATTAAATTAAGGGCAGTGAGGTAAATTTAGCAATTATTTGATAATGTATACAGGTTAATATTGTGACAGGAAATAACAGCTTTCTTTAATGACTTGCCTATACAAACACTCTGTCATGAAAGGCAGGTTCACGCCCTGAGGTGTTCGGTCAAGCTATTTTATTCGTGATGAGTAGTGGCGAACCCCGTCGTTCCAAGGCTTTAAGGTAAACCACCTCATCGTATGATGTTTGTGTTTGCCAACATCTAAAAAGAATGCGTATCCATTTAAATGCTAAAGACCTAACTGCAGCCTGGTGCATTGACCCCTTTACACGCTGTTGCCGATAATACTCACCTGCCCAAAAAGATTTATTGATGGTCTGTGCTGCCCATTCAACAAATGTTTGTCTCAAAAATGTCGGACATTGCCAGCGCCAATGTACCCAGTGTTTTTTACCACTACGTTCAGTTACCGGTGCTATACCGGAATACTTCTGTATGTCTGCCGCACTATTGTAACGCTCTCTTTGTTCACCAAAGGCAACCAGTAATCGTGGAGCCAAACTTGGTCCCGCACCAGGCAGAGCTGAAATTAACGCATAATCATCATGCTGTTTTGCGACACTTTCGATTTCAATATCAAATCGTTTAATAGCCTCTAGCATGACACGTAATTGCTCTACATTGTGGTTGCTATCTCAGATTAGGGGTGTCTTTTGGCACCCCTTTTTAGTGCCTGATAAAACTGCTCTCGCTGTTCCTGTGACACCCTCTCAAACTCATCTTTTTCCAGACTCCAAATAATCCGATCAAAGTACAAGATAACAGCATCTTCAATGCTTAATTCAGGATGGGATTCTAAAAACTCAAATATTTCATTTATCATACCCAGACTATCAATTCTTCTAACTGATTGATCAACGGGAGAAAAGAAAATAAAACAGGATTTAGTGCTGTTTTTTACAGACTAATTAATCCCCAAACCATAAATACCTTTATCGAAATATTAAACCTGCACCAATGATATTACAGGTGTTGTAACCCTGACTCATGGGGACATTAATGATTGGCTTGATACGCAGAGAAAGCTGGTATACCAGTCTGATTAATGGGGACACGATAACAAAAAATAAAAACAATAACTGGAGGGCAATCATGTCACGAAGAAAATTAGAACGAAATTTAACGGAAGCACAGCGATACGATGTTTGGGATTACAATCATCGTGCTGAAAAATCTATGGAAGAAATTTATCACACACTTAGAGAGCGCTATGGAGCACGACATAAATTGACGTTAAGGGCTGAGCAATCTGTGAAGAGCCTGAATAAATTCAAATATAAATTAAGACAAGCATTGGGGGAATATGGCGATGAATCTTATGCAAATCATTAATGATCAATCAAATATTGAGGAAGCTCAGATGTCAGGGCAAGAAATTCGCTATAAAATAATTATGAATACTCAGGTTGCTGGCGGGTCATTTGCTTGGATATAAAATGGCTATGAGGATATATCCACGTAAACCAAGCAGTTAGAAAATAGTGGGAGAGATTATAACTCGCATTGATAATCGCATCGGTATTTATTTTTGAGAGATTGTTGTTGGAGTGGCTGTTATTGATATTACCGTAACGCTATAACTAGCCAGGCAGTAAAACCTCACTCAATTAAAAATGATCTAAGTCAAAAAAATAATAACTATAGCCATCCCCCCCCATTTCTCAGAAATATTAACGATACTAATAATGTGAAGAGTTTTATATCACCAGTGGCTCTGTGCTGCTGAATTCTGAGAGGGAGGTTGGAGAAATAAAATAAGCAGTGTGATCAAAAAATGAGACAACTACCTTGAAAAATACCGAAGCATTTAGAGTAGTGAAAGAAGAGCAGTCACAGTCTATAGCCAGACTAATATACGCCATTGCAGTTGGTATTTATATTGTTTGGCTAAATCATGCTCCTGTGAATATCACGTCCACAATGCCTGAGCTTAAATTGGGTAATTGGCTTTTAGCCTTCATTGCCATTTTCACCCTTAGCATTTTACTGCACGTTAGGATGTTTCCTAAACCGATGCTTATTCGTCAGGTTATTGCAATCTTGGGGGATATTGGTTGTATTACAGTTGGAATGTATGTGTTTGGTGAAATGGGGAATGTTTTTTTTGCATTATACCTGTGGGTTGTAATTGGCAACGGTCTACGTTTTGGTGAGAAGCATCTGATCTTTGCTCAGACACTTTCATTATTAGGGTTTTTATTTGTTATTTGGATGAACCCGTTCTGGCAGAATCATTTACCTTTAACTATTGGTTTATTACTTAGTTTAATTATTCTGCCAGTCTTTTTCCGCTTTATGATACTTCGTTTGAGAGAAGTGCATGAAAAGCTGGAGCAACAATTCCATGCAGTTGAATATGCTGCGAGTCATGACGCCCTTACCAACTTGGAAAATCGGCGTGCCTTTTTACTTCATTTAGAAAATCTTCTGGCCAGGGTAAAGCGAAAAGGATGGTATGGAGCAATACTTTATATTGATCTGGATGGCTTTAAGTTGATTAATGATACACATGGGCATAAATATGGTGATGAGGTTTTAGTCTTAGTTGCGTCTCGAATTTCTGAGCTTTTAAGAGAGGAGGACATCTTCTCGCATTTAGGGGGGGATGAGTTTGTCATAGCTCTGGAAGAAATAGTGCCAGAGAGTGAATTAATTGAAAAGAATATGCTCACTATCATAGAGAAAATAAATAAATCGTTTGTCGAACCGATAAATGTTTTGGGAGAGGAATTAATTGTTAAGCTCAGTACTGGTGTAGCTTTGATCGATGCTGATGTTAAGAATACGGACGAGTTGCTAGATCATGCTGATAAGGCTATGTACAGAGTAAAGGCTAGTAAAAAATAAAACAAATTAGAGCCTTGTCCAATATAAGGTGAGTCTGAATGAGGCACGTGTTTCCAACATGAAATGAGTCTCAAAATGTTCATAATTACATCATGAGAACGATTATGAAAATTGAGAATTTTAAGAGCACAATATCAATCGAGTCTGACCCTATTGATCATGCTATTGATCAGTCTGACCCTATTGATCCTAGCCAGTGAGCAGCCTTAATAATCATCAAGCTGTTTTTCTGTAATTATCAAGTATATCGCTTCTGTTTTCGTGGTAACTATCCATGCTTTTATACAGCCTTTCACATAAATCCGATGACATGCTTGCTAATGGCATACGAACTGTGTCTGATATATTACCTGCCCGGGACATAGCCGCTTTAACTGGGCTTGGACTACTATCTATAAATAGAGCGCTGGCCATCGGGTATATTAACTCATGCAGTATCAATGCTGTTTCGATATCACCATTTTTCCATGCATTATAAAGGCTAATGCAAATTTCCGGGTCGAAGTTGGATAGTACGCTGGTTAATCCGCTCGCACCTAAGGAATAAAATGGAAGCGCTAAATTATCATCACCACAATGTATGTTGAAATCAATACCACAGGCACTACGCAATTCAGTGACGCGTGCTGGATCACCACCCGCTTCCTTAATACCTGCTATATTGTTCAGACTATTCTTTAATGTGTTTGCTGTATCCGCTTCAATTGAAATTACTGATCTGCCTGGAACGCTGTACAGAATAATGTCGATATCGACAGACTCGGCTACGGCTTGAAAATGCTTGATCAAACCCTGCTGGCTGGGTTTATTATAATAGGGTGTTACCACTAAAGCGCCATCAATTCCTTCTGCGGCTGCAGCTTGAGTTGTAGCTACAGTTTTCAGGGTAGAGTTTGAACCGGTTCCTGCAAGAATATACGCATGGTCACTCGCTCTCTTTACCGTTCTATGGATAATACTCATTGTTTCATTTTCAGAAAGAGTTGCTGCTTCACCTGTTGTACCAACTGGAACCAACCCGTGAATTCCGGCTTCAAGTTGCCGATCAAGCAGGGCATCAAATGAGTGCCAGTCTATCTCACCATTTTGTTTAAAAGGAGTAACCAGGGCAGTGAATATGCCTTCATATGTTGTCGTTTTGTTCATAAGTTTATTTCTATTGTTTATGTATTAAATAATCATGTCTGAAGGTTGGTATATTCCCGGATTGCGGCCTATCAACCACTGGGCGCCCTTTATTGCACCAGCGGCATACGCAGCACGGGAGTGAACAGTCAGAGTGAGTTCAATAGTTGAGAATCCGAGTTCTAATTTAATAGTATTGATCCCGGGTGTTTGCCCTAGACGTTGAATATCTAGATTAATTATACGTTCATTTTCACCAGTACCGGTTAGCTGGAATTTCTGTTTTAACATTTTGGTAGTACCAGATGGCTCGGCTTTTTTGTGTTGGTGATAAACCTCTCCAATGGTTAAAGCGGCTTCTTTCTGAGAGGATGCCAGGCTTAAACCGGCAGCAGCAAATGATTCAAAGCCGTCAGTAAAATTGGACCCGATTAAAATTGGATATGATTTGTCATCACTCCATAGCTTTTTGCTTTGTTCTTCTGAAAAGCCTGTTGTAGCAACCACAACAGGTACACTTTTTCCCTGTAATAAATCAATAAGCTCCAGGCATGTATCTGGTGTTGAAAAGTCGATAATGACATCTGCATTAGCAAATGCATGCTGGTCTAAAGGAACAATGTTTTTACTTGAACCCTGTTCTGTATTTAATAAGTCAGAGCCCTGCCTGACCACTGAAATAGCATTCATCTCTGATGACACTTCTATCAGTCTAACAACTTCCTTTCCAACCTTACCTGTCGAACCTACTACGGCTATGTTAATCATTGTTTGTTCTCTCTAATCAATAATGACTTTTGTCTCACTCATTTCTTTTAATGCAATGCGAACTCCTTCTCTTCCTAGGCCAGATTTTTTAATACCGCCAAAAGGTACATGCTCAGCACGAAAATCTGGTCCTTCATTAATCATTACACCACCCACTTGTATTGATTTGGAAATTGATTTAATTTGTTCATGGTTGTTTGAGTAGATACCGGCTTGTAACCCATAGTCAGATGAATTAACTTCAGTAATGAGTTGTTTGATATCAGAGAACTCTCGAATGCTGATGATTGGGCCAAAGGTTTCATTTTGAAAAAGGCTTGAGTTGATTTCCACTTTGTGAATGATAGTAGGCTCAATCATAGTGCCTTTATGATTGCCACCCATTAAAATTTCACCGCCAAGAGAAACTGCTTCATCAAGACGCTTTTTTACTTCAACGGCTGCAAGTTCGTCGATAACCGGTCCCATTTTAGTTGAATTATCCTCTGGGTCCCCAGTTGTGATTTCACTAGCTTTGGATAAAAGGATATCGATAAAATCTTTCTTTATTGCATTGTGAAGATAAAGTTTTTTAACAGCTGCACAACTTTGTCCGGCTATTTCAAAACGTTGATTAATTGCTGTTTGTGCAGCATCTTCGAGGTTGGCATCTGGTAATACTATTAATGGGTCATTACCACCCAGTTCCATCAGGCATCTTACTAAACCGCTAGCCTGTTTTAATGCGAGACCTGCTTCAGGGCCTCCTGTAAAGCTTAATAAATCAATGGGTGAACATGCCAGCGCTTGTGCTGTTTTGGCTCCACCATGAACCATTTGAACCAGGTTATCTGGAAAGCCGGCCTGCTTGCATAGGTCAACAAGTATTTGTGCTGCAAGTGGTGCTTTAGGAGAAGGTTTTATAATAATGGCATTGCCTGCTGCTAGTGCAGGGCCAAGCTTATGACATAGTAAATTAACTGGATAGTTAAAGGGTGTAATGGCTGCTACAACTCCAACGGGAACATGTGTAATGACGGCCTGTCTGTTGACTCCACCTGAAACAATACCGCAATGTAATACCTCTCCTTCAAGAAAGGTAGCTGCATCCCCAGATAAGCGAAGTGTATTTTGTGCCCTTCTAATTTCGTTCGTTGCCTCAGCAATTGTTTTACCGACTTCCTTGCAAACAGTTTTAGCTAAAACAGTAGCGTTTTCTGATATCACATCAGCAAGTTTATTTAATAATGCCCTACGCTCATAGGGCATAGAGAAACGAAAGGATTCAGCTGCGCATTTTGCTTTCTTAATGACAGGGAGTAATTCGGTCGGGTCTGTTTCTGTTACCTTATCAATAACTTCTCCATTAAAAGGATTGTATACATCGAATGTAGCTTCTGTGGTTTTATGGATAGGTATAGCGTTAGTCATTGTTGTGTCTCAGTTTTTATGGTTGGTAAAATCATCGGTTTCTATAATACTGCTCAGAGATACTGGTCTTACAGGCCACCTGTTTCCCTGCAGAGATTCGTTTTCTTTTTTATTTGAATCAGTCTCAGAGTTCAGATATTTTTCAACCCAATTGGCGCAAAAACGCCCCTGACAGGATCCCATTGAAAATCGGCCAAGCAACCTGACTTCACGCAGTGTAGGTTTATTCAGGGATTTCAAATCTTTTAGTGTTCTGTGCTCACATCGACAAATTATTGTTTCATCATCTAATGAAAAATCGATATCTTGATTGGCAGAGTTATAAATTTGTTCAATTGAACGATATGCTTTTTGGTACTTGTCAAGTTGATTTTTGAACGACTTGTTTATCGTTGACTTTTTGAGCTTTTCTGCTATTTCAGATCCCGCATTCAATCCATCAAACTCTGAAGCTATTGCTCCCATGATTTGACGTGAATCACCGGCTTTTCGTATCAATATTCCAGGGTTGTCGATAACCCCATAATCATTACTTTTTAAGCCATCATGCAGGCCGAGCTGTTCGGTTTCAAATGACCTGATTGAACCGGATTTTGTCTGAACTGTGACGTTAAGTTTATTATTGTCATTGTGGCGATGAATATTCTGGATACTCGCTCCAGAATAGAAAGGAACTGCTGATCTTATAATATCAAAAAGATAAGATCCTCCCTCAAGTAAATAGCGAAAGGGTAAGGAAAGACTTTTTGATACATGTCTAAACGGGAAAGAGGATTCAATGATGGCTACAGGAGGAGTGCCTGACCTGATTAATTGTGCACCTGCAGCTAACAAGAGTGGCCCGGATCCAGCGAGTATAATCTTATCTGCACTGACTTGACCTGTCATTTTAAGCTCGCTCTGGATTGCACCTACAGTGGTTACTCCTGCTGATTGCCAGCCATTTCTTGGCCAAACTTGCTCTGAAGCACCTGTGGCAATTACAAGTGCTTTGGGTTTATATAAAGCACTACGGTTGGGAGCCATCTGTTCAATCATGACGACCCCTTTATAATCAACTCCTATAAATCGACTCTGACATTGAACGGTAATATTGCTTTGGAATTGTTCGATTCGGCCTAAAATCCGTGACCACTGTTGTTGGTGTTGCTTCAGTTTAGGAATAGAGTGTCCTGTTGTGGATTGGCGATGAAAGTTCCCACCTTTTTGCACAGCCTGATCTACCACTAAAACTGATAATTTATTTCTGGCTAGTTCGCTGGCAGCTGAAAGTCCTGCTATACCTGCGCCAATGACGATGATATCCGGGTTCATTTGACACCTGTTTGACAAGTGCTGGTTTCAGAAATTGGTTGTGCATGCATATCCTGTTGGCAAAGTGTCAGGCATGCCTCAGAAATACCTCTTCCTTTAACAAGGACAATACAGTTTTGGCATTGACCAATTCCACAAAAAATTGATTTAATCTGTCCATTTTGAGCAACTCCAAAATCTATTATTCCTGACCGGGTTAGCGCAATAGCAATTGATTCACCTTCAATAAAGGAAAGAGGTGTATCTTTCCAGTAAAAAAAAGGCTTGCCGGGTTTGTTATTCATACGGTGAATCTTTCAGGCGTTAATGTTTGGACATCTTTGGAAAATTCTTTTCCACGAATGAAATCAATAATCTCTCTTCCGATAATTGCTGATAGGCATATACCATCTCCTTCAAACCCTTTAGCCAGTAAGACGCGAGCATGGCTTGATATCGGCCCAACAATTGGGTGACCATCTTCTACAGCGGCTCTGACCCCGGCAAAAACACGAATGACCTGTCTACTTAAAAGAGGAGGGAAACAGGATGATGCATGGGACAGAATTCGTTTCACAGTCAGGAAGTCTGTTGTGCTTGATCCTGAGTTATCTTCACGGCTGCTACCTATCAAAAATTGGCCGGTGCTAAGGGGATCAATCACAATCGGTGGGCTACTCAGTTCTGAAGGTATATATGATTTAGATAATAGGTAGGAGGCAGAAGTTAACGGCCCTTTCAAATCAGAGGTACTGGTGGTCCTGTCTGTAATAATTAATTGACCAGATCGTGGTGTTATATGACTTTCTATTATATTTGGCAGGTTTAAGCCAGCAGAGACACCTGTTGCAATTATTAGGTGATCAGCTATATAAGTGCCAAGGTCTGTATGGACTTTTACATGTGATGAGTTCTCTTCAAACCTGGTTAAACGACATGGCCATGCGTGTTTTATGTTTTGAGAATTCAGGTAAGTATTAACAGCTTCGTAGCCGAGTATATGACCTTCGCCTGCTACCTCTAAAACCCGGTGTATTTTATCTCCTAAACCGTTAATACTCTCTTTTCCAGGTCTATCAGATTTAATGGAAACCGGATTTCCCAGTGTTTTTATCTTATTAGAAAGGTCGTCGATGGCCTGGTCTTCTTTATCATTTGTACTGAAATAATAGCTGGGTCTTTTATGGTAAATCTTGCTTAAAATATTGTTTTTAAAGGATAGAGAGTTGTAATATTTGAGCGCATCTAATGCCAGGTTTGTTAATGCACCTGATTTTTTTGTACATATAGAGACTGCACCATCGGAAGCGCCTGAAGCACCTGAGAAGGGTCCTTTGGTATCCATAATTAACACACTCAACCCTTTTAAGGTTGCATGATATGCAACCGAAGATCCAACTATTCCGGCACCAGCGATAATAAGATCATAATGATTATGTGTTGTTTTCACACGTATGCTCAATTTTAAAACTAAGCAAACATTACTCTTGCTGTAATAATAAATCGATGCAAAATTAATATGACTACATACAAAAATATTTATATTTAAGTTTTTTACAATGTATCTCACAAGATTTTATTTAAGTAGAATATGCTGTACATATAATAATTATTGTAATTGGGCGGGGATATCTTGTATTGCTATTAGTCAAGATTGTACGTTAAATGTTTTTAGCTAGCCAACCGTGCAAGCAATAGGTACGTGTTTATAATAATTGATATCAACAAATGAGGACTAAGAAATGAGAATATTTAGAAAAATTTTGAAATTGTGTCTTCCCATTCTGCTACTTACAGGGTTTATAAATAATGCTTTTGCAGACAAATTAGGGGAAATCAGAGAGCGTGGGTCGTTAAGGATGGCCGGAATTGTAAATGAAGATCCATATTTCAGAAAAGATCCAAGATCAGGTGAATGGCGTGGTTTTGCAGTTGAAATGGCACGAGATATTGCAAAAACGATTGGTGTTAAACTTGAAGTGGTTGAGTCCAGTTGGGGTAACTCCATACTTGATGTCCAGTCAGGGAAAGTGGACCTTGCTCTTGCGTTAACTGCTTTGCCTAAACGTGCAATGTCAATTCATTTTACTTCCCCTACTTATTATAATAGCTTTGTCATTATTTCGCCTAAATCAAATTTAAAAGGAAAGTCATGGTCTGAGCTGAATAATTCACAATATACATTTGCAGTTGATTTAGGGTCTGCTCAGGACAATATTACTAAACAATATCTTCCAAAAGCTAATGTATTAAGGTTTAAGTCTCGCGATGAAGCCATTGTTGCCGTAGCAGCAGGAAAAGCCGATGCTTTAGTTAACTCAGTTTTAAATGGCATGGTAATGACCAAAAAGAATAAAAAGTTAGGTAACGTTTATGTTCCAAAACCCATTATGTCTTCTCCGTCAGTTATAGGTTTAAATTATAATACGGATGCAAAATGGAAGACTTTTGTTTCTGCATGGGCTGATTTTAATAGACGTGTTGGAAATAATCAGACATGGATTATTAATGGTCTGGCACCTTTTGGTATTGGACTAGATGATCTTCCTGAAGGATTTGATATTGGTGGCTAAATCACCCTCGATGAAGGTTGGGAAGGTTTGACCCTGACAAGTTCAGTACTAATCTTTCCTTTTTTTATATTCATTCTTGTTACCTGTTTCGTAACGTGCAACTGATATATTGATTAGCAATCAGTCCCAGCTGGTACGGCTGTAAAGTAATAGATAACGAGTTAACTTTTAAAAATTTGAGGTTGTATCATGACATATGAGTGGGACTTTTTTACAATATTCCAATCGATGGATTTGTTCCTTGAAGGATTATTAACAACTTTTCTATATACAGTTGGCTCAATTCTAATAGGAATAGTAATCGGTTTAATTGCCTGTTTTGGTCGTCTATCCAAATTTTTATTTTTTCGAGGTTTGGCAAGATCCTATCAGGAAATATTCCGTTGTACTCCTTTATTGGTTCAAATAATGTGGGCTTACTATGCTCTGCCTTTAATAATAGGAGTTAACATTCCTAACTATATTGCTGGCCTGGTGATATTGTCACTATATGTAGGATCATTTTATGCTGAGATATTCAGGGCTGGTATCAATGCAATCGATAAAGGTCAAACTGAGGCTGGCGCTGCTGTGGGTATGTCACAAATTGAAATAATGCGCTATATCATCATGCCGCAAGCAATCAAGAAAATGTTGCCAGCATTTATTAATCAGTCTGTTATTCAGGTTAAGAACACATCGCTTTTATATGCCATCTCAATTGCTGAATTGACCTATATGACGTATGTGATTAATGGTGAAACCTATCTTCCAATGGAAGCATACACTATAGCTGCAGTTATGTATTTCTCTATACTTTTTCCACTAACTCAGTTCTCTGATTATTTTGAGAGAAAAATGCGTCGCAGCGATTAAAAAATTTTGATATGTGGCACAGGATTTCTTAAATGCTTAAAGCAGGCATAACCACGAAAAGAGATAAAAGACATGAATAATGATAATACACCCGTACTTACAGTTAATGGTCTGGTAAAACGATATGGAGCCATCGAAGTCTTAAAATCAATTGATCTGGATCTTGTGAAAGGAGACATACTTGGAATTATCGGTCCTTCTGGCTCTGGCAAGTCAACACTTATAAGATGCCTGAATATGATGGAGACTCCAACAGAGGGGACGATAAAACTACAAGGTAAAAAATTATCAGATAAATTTAAAAGTTCAAAAAATGAAATTGGTGTTGGAGAGTTAAGAAGAAAAGTAGGGATGGTGTTTCAGCACTTCAATTTATATCCTCACAAAACAGTTTTAGGGAATATTACTATGGGCCCTAAAGTTGTTGGTAAAAAATCTGAGCAAGAAGCAAATGAGTATGCACATGACTTGTTGGGTCAGGTTGGCTTGTCAGATAAAGCAGATGCTTATCCTAGCCATTTATCTGGTGGGCAAAAACAAAGAGTCGCGATAGCCAGAGCACTTGCGATGAAACCAGATATTATGTTATTTGATGAAGTTACCAGTGCTCTAGATCCTGAGCTTGTTGGGGAAGTGTTACAGGTTATTAAAAAACTGGCGGATGAAGGAATGACTATGGCTCTGGTTACTCACGAAATGGCCTTCGCAGCAGAGATTGCTAATCGTGTAATATTTCTGGATGGAGGAGTGATAGCGGAGTCAGGAACACCGGATCAGGTGCTGATAAATCCAGAGTCTGAACGGTTAAAAACTTTCTTATCTCGATTTCATGGCTAGACTTACTTTCATACTTGTTTTTAAAAAAATATGCCATGAATAATAATGATAACTCTGCCCCAAAACAAAAGGTTGTTATTGTCGGAGCGGGACGAACTGGACTTGCGATTGCTGATCAACTGAGTGCTTCTCAACGATATGAAGTCATTCTGGTTGATCCTGTTGATGAAGCAAAATGGAATGCCAGAGAAAGAGGGTTCAATGTAGAAGATATAGATGGAACTGACAGTGGGGCAATGAAAAAGTTGTTAAATAATGTCCAGTTAGTTGTTGTATCAGCCCCTGATTTTGTTGCTGAGTATGTTGTCAAAGTAGTATTAGATTGTGGCTGTCATTATATCGACGTCAGCGAAAACACAATTTTATTAGACAAGTTTAAAAATGAAATGCTGAATGCCACTCAGAGCTTTGTTCCTCAATGCGGGCTGGCACCAGGTTATATGACTTCTTATGTAAGCAGCCAACTTAAAGATATTACTTTTGATGCTGAAGTCCAGATTTATGTTGGCGTTTTACCAAAGCAAAAAACAAATAGATTAGGTTATGGAAATATATGGGGCATTGGTGGTCTGATGACTGAGTATACCAGCCAATGCAAAGCCATAACGATGGGAGAAGAAGCTCTTATTGAACCATTAACTGAGTATGAAACTTTAAGAATTGATGGGGTAAATTATGAGGCGTTTACTACATCTGGAAGTATTGATGAATTAGTTGACCTGCATAAGGGAAAACTTAAGAAGCTCGTTTTTAAAACATTGCGATATGAGGGGCATCTAGATTATATCCAGTTTCTACTGGATGACCTGAAACTGGATGAACGGCATAAGCAATTCGAAAGTCTTCTGCTTAATGGACTTCCGTTAATGGATAGAGATCAGGTAATTGTAGGTATAGTGGTTAACTCTAGTGGTAACGTTAGTAAAGGTCAGTGTCTATCAGAAAAGTCACAATTTAATTTTTTCCCATCTACTGAAAATAAAGAGGGTAAAAGCACTAGTGCAATTTCTATGATATCAGCTGCTCATGTTTGTTGTGTTATTGATATGGTCTGTAGTAGTCGCGCTCCGCATACTGGACTTTTACTTCATAATGAAATTGAGCTGGACATGTTGGAACAAAGTCACTTTTATGCGTCATTAAATGTTGAAAATCTATAGTGATCTTTTTTTATATAGATTTTCAGTCATTAAGGAAAAAAGTAGTGATGAGTTTTTTGTCTTACAGAGATATTAAAGAATGAAGCCAGTTAGTATAGGCATACTGGGCCTGGGTACAGTGGGTAGTGGTACTGCAAGAGTTTTAAAGCTTAATGCAGATGAAATTGCTCGACGGGCAGGACGTAAAATTAAGGTTTCACATGCTGCCGTTCGAACATTAGGTGGTGAGTCTAAAGTAGGTACCGAACATACACATATTACAGATAATGCCTTGGCTGTTGTAAATAGTACAGAGGTTGATATTGTTGTAGAGCTGATTGGCGGTGAGTCACCGGCCCATGAATTAGTTATGCAGGCTATTGAGAATGGAAAGCATGTTGTTACTGCTAATAAAGCGCTCATCGCAAGATATGGAAATGAAATTTTTGCTGCTGCACAGGCTAAAGGTGTTGTAGTTGCATTCGAAGCTGCTGTAGCTGGTGGTATTCCAATTATCAAAGCTATTCGGGAAGGGTTGAGCGCTAATCAAATTAACTGGATTGCTGGTATCATAAATGGCACTGGTAATTTTATACTCACTGAAATGCGTGATAAGGGACGTGACTTCAGTGATGTTCTAAAGGAGGCACAGCAGTTAGGTTATGCAGAAGCAGACCCTACCTTTGATGTTGAAGGCATAGATGCCGCACACAAGCTCTGTATATTGTCATCTATTGCCTTTGGAATTCCTTTGCAGTTTGAGAAAGTCTACACTGAAGGAATTAGTAAAATATCCCAGCAAGATGTGATGTATGCATCTCGACTAGGTTATCGTATAAAACATTTGGGTTTTACCCGTTCGACTGCAAAAGGGATTGAAATGAGAGTTCACCCAACACTCATTCCAGAAAAGTGCCTGATAGCAAATGTGGATGGTGTAATGAATGCTGTTTTAGTTCAGGCCGATATGCTTGGACAATCATTATATTATGGGGCAGGCGCAGGATCAGACCCTACTGCTTCAGCTGTTGTTGCTGATATTATCGATGTAACAAGGTCATTAACCACGGATCTTGATAACCGGGTACCACATTTGGCTTTTCAACCAGATCAAATAAATGATACACCCATTCTACCGATGAACGATGTTAAAACATCATACTATTTGAGGCTTAAAGTAGAAGACAAACCAGGTGTGATGGCTGAAATTTCCGAGATAATGGGCAATAAAAAAATATCAATTGAGGCTATACTACAGACAGAGCCTGTGGTTGGTGATTCGAGTGCTAACATTATAATGTTGACGCAGCGTGTATTTGAGTTACAAATGGATCAGGCAATTAGTGAAATAATAAAATTAAAATCTGTTAGTGGAAATATACAACGTATAAGAGTGGAAAATTTACAGGAATATTAAAATCACATATCTTTTTTAAGAGATGACCATGCCTTCAAGCAGTGCCAAAATAGACATATCGCTTTTACAGACTTTTCATCTGGTTGCACGAACCGGATCATTCTCTTCAGCTGCTCGTGAGTTGAGTATTTCATATCAGTCAGTAGCTAATCAGGTTAGGCGCCTGGAGCAGAGATATGGGGCCAAGTTAGTTCTTGCAGAGAAGGGCTCAAGATCTATCTCTCTCTCTCCACAGGGTAAAGCATTACACCATTCACTAGGTGTTGAACTGGATAATATTCTCGCAAGAATTTCAGTTATTATGCATGATGTTCATTCTGTATTGCGTGTGGGTATTCCTCAGGCATTACTTATTCATTTTTTTCCTGAAATTTTGAAGAAATTTAGGTTATCCATGCCAGATATTGAACTCTCTTTTTATGAAAGAGATACAATTCTTGAGGATATGATTTTGGAAGGATCTTTAGATGTTTGTATCAGTGAACGTTTTTTTGGTGAAGCCTCGATAACGCAACATTTACTTGGTGAATATAGTCTTAGCCTTATTTACCCCAGAGAATGGGTAACTGGAATTGAAGTACTGCCGGATATATCATTTTTTTCATCTAAACCATTCATTACTTATGAGCCTGGACAAACGATAAGAAGCAGAGCTATTGATTTTCTTGGTGGTCATTTCGATGAGGAACCAACATCAAACACAACTGCATCTGGTAGTATCACGATAACTAAGCTGGTTGAGGCAGGACTTGGTTATGCTGTTGTTCCTGACTGGTGTGCCAATGATGAGAGTCAATTTGTAGGAAAAATTATCCTTAACGAACTAGAACCGGTAAAAGTTTATTTTGGAAATACAACATTTCTAGAAAAGAATGAGTACATTATCTTGTTAAGAGAGGCCTGTAAATTAGTCATGAAAAAGAATTTTATTTAGTAAAGGTTAATAATCAAACTAGTTTGTTCTTGTCGCAATATGTGAGACTCGTAGAAAATTACCTTTGGTTTGGTAGGGGCAGGCATTAGCAGTTCCCCGTCAATAGGCAGCAATAATTTTTTACAACTTTTTAAGTCTTAATATCGTTGCCTTTGGCCATTTGATAAATAATTAATGCACAACTAATATTTCCAGCAAGATGTCAGAATCAATCTGCACCAGTCAGCCATGTGGATCTAGGAAATATTAATGTTCCTACATTGCCCAGACAGGAAATCGACGGCATTTTAGCATGGTTTGAATATCAATCGAGTCTGACCCTATTGATCAAAAATAGTAGGATTTGACATGTAGTTTCCTTTATATGCCTGAAATTACCTTCAGCTAAAATCAGAGAGCAGTGGTGCTTTTACTGCCGGTGCTAATTTTTACTTGACCATTTTCGAATTGAATTAATTTCTTCACTTCCTATTCCAATTGATTCTAAAAAATCCTGATGAGCCTCTGGTGCAATAGCTTCAAATTCTTGGTGCCATTTTTGTTTACCATTATCATCTAACCCTGCCTTATCTAAAACAGTAACCCATGTGGTTTTATCTATAACCCTGGCATTAGACGATAAACTATCGTTGCCAATTAGTTGTAGAATTAAGTTTTGTTGAGTTCTTAACTCTTGAATTTCAATGTTGATCTTAGATAACCTATTTTCCAATGCGATTTCCACTTGCCCATGTTTGCTAGCAAGAATGGGCTGAATTGATTCAATTGATAACCCTGCACTCCTAAATAGTATAATCCTTTCTACCAACTTAAGATCGTTTTCAGAATAAAGCCTGTAATTAGATACACTCCTTCCACTTGGCTTTAGTATTCCTTTTGAATCATAGTAAATCAGAGTACTTCTTGATAAAGAGTATTTTTTTGCGACCTGACCAATGGTAAACATTAATTGTTTATCTCGTTAAAAAAGTGGAGCAGCTGATTGAGCAGCTGCTCCACTTACTAAATGATTACTTCGACCTTATTTTCTCAATTTCTCTTTGTGGGATATTCAACCATTCAAGGAATGATTGATGCTTATCAGGATATTTCTTTTCAAATAGATTATGCCACTTCAGCATTGTTTTATCATCAAAGCCGACCTCACGAAACATAGATACCCAGTTTTCTTTGTTCATTGTTCACAATCTCCAATTAGTATTGATTAGTTAATGACGTTTGACCGTCAATATTTATTCTGAACTGTGAGGTTATAGTTAGGTCAAGGCTATTATTAAAAATAACAGGTGATTTTGTGATGTAAACAAATAAAGTGATATACAGTATTAATCTCTCAATGAATTCAAATTTGCACTTTGCCGATATTCAATGGTTTCAATTTCAATGACAGCATAGCGGGAAATCATTATTAACTCTTATGCTTTTTATCAAATATTATTCTGCAAACCTGGATACCGCTTAGATTCCCGCTTTAAACGCTGTACAACTTGTTTTAAGGCAGTCCTTATCTCAAAGTAATGAAGTGCATTAGATTCGTCTGGAATAGATTAAATGGCTTGTATGGGTGATTCGATATTCTAGGGTACGGCGTTGGAATCAGAGTTATCTGGAAAACTGAATCCTCTATAATATTCTGGAACCTTATAACTGATAACTTCATTATGGCTCCAAAAGAAATCGCAATTGAAAATCTATTTAGGGTTGCAGAAAAAATATTGTCTGAAATGGAGTCTAATCAAGCTACAAAGTTTGCAAGATATAAAGCTGTTGGCATTGGGTATAAGGAGCGTAATCAGCAAATCATTTTCTAGCCCCATTTAAAGAATGAGGGGATTTAATCAATTGATTTCAAAACCACCAATCCAGGCTGGTAATGCTTTGATCTGAGAACGATCCATACTGCCTAGAGCTTGTGAGCAGCTTTTTCTTTGCTTATTCGAAAGACTACGATGCATCCACCATCCACCTGTTTCCACTTCCTCGGAGATGTCAACTATGGATAACGCATTTGCTTCTGCCCAGCGATTTGCTAGAGGCTCCGCTGTCACAGTGGCGAAGACATCGCTATGCAACAACATACTTATCGTTCCAACATGATTTCCCATATAAAAAAAGGTATCCCTTTGCTCCTTCACTCCAGCTTCTTGCAACAATTTTAATGGCATATGATAACCACTCCATGATCCTTTACCTACAAAGGCAATCCTCATTCCTTGCAGAGTACTCAGGTCTTCAATTCCAGTAGAAGCATGTACTAAAATTGCTCCACGCACTGACAGCTCCCCATCCAGGGTTTTAGCTCTGGCAACAAGTTGATAGTCGGGTCTATCTTTTTTTACTAAAGAGACAGGGCGAGAGTCAAACAACAGTTGACCAGGTCCATCACCGGAACCATTATGATAAACAACGCTGCACCCTTTCTTATTCAAGGCTGTAAGCAGATTTCGCGTATGACGGTCTCCTTTTTTACCTCCATCATCATGATCGATACTTACAGTAATAGATGTTGAGTCGGCTACAGCCAGATTAACCAATACCTGAAAAGGGAGTAGAAGTAAAAAAAATACCAGAGGGGTGTATATCGGAAGTTTGGTCATAGACGAATTACCTTATTGCATTGTATCTCGGACCATATTATAGCTTTATTAAGCAATGAATTTATTTTCCATATTCAGGTATTCAGTAGTGTCAATTTCTATGACCGCAAAGCACAGGGAATCACTATTCCATCTTATGAATCTAGATACTGCTTAAATTCCAGTTTTAAACGCTGTACAACTTGTTTTAAGGTAGTCCTTATCAGTAAAGCTATGCAGATGTTGGGTAGATACTACGTCCAGTATTTCAATTATACCTACCACAGAACCGGAATCCTGTGGGAAGGGCGCTACAAAGCGGCACTGATTGATAGTGAGAATTATTTGTTAACCTGTTACCGCTACATCGAGTTGAACCCGGTCAGAGCTGAAGGCATGGGTACTAGGCAGTGACCATTTCAAAGAAAAAATTTCTAGTGTCCCCTTATACTAAAGGGTCAGGTCAGTAGCTTGTAATATAAAAATATGACTTTTATACTTCTCTATACTTAGTTTTCATGGCAATCAACATTAAAAATAACCAGACTGCACGATCTATTCCACCAATTTTTCGTCTGGCCTTCAGACCGCTTTTTTTAGGTGGAACATTATTTGCTGCTTTAGCAATAAGTTGGTGGATTTATTTCTGGATAAAACCCGGTAACTGGATGCCATATGGAGGTCCTCTTTGGTGGCACGGCCATGAAATGTTATTCGGTTTTGGCACAGCCATTGCTGCAGGGTTTTTATTAACGGCTGTAGCAAGCTGGACTGGTGTTAGCGGAATAAGAGGCAAGCCTTTAGCTGTTCTGGTATTTTCCTGGTTTTTAGCCAGATTACTTCTCGCGTTTGATTTTGGCCTGTCTGACTGGATAGTTGCTATGGTTGATGCTTTTTTTTTATTATTTGTAAGCATTGCAATGGCTTATCCAATAATCAAGGTAAAGCAATGGCAGAATCTAATGTTTATTCCTATATTGCTTGCCCTGACAGGATTCAACATTATCAGTCACTGGGCTGTACTCAATAATCAATACTTACTGTCATTACAATGCCTGCACACCACAATTATGTTATTTACATTACTAATTGCGGTTTTGGGTGGACGAGTAATACCTGCATTTACGGCTAATACAACAGGTTGTACAAAAAACCTTCCTGTCAAATGGATTGAAGTGACATCAATCATTAGTTTATTACTCATGGTTGTTTTAGCTTTTATTGGCTATGCCCGGATGCCCTCTATCTTGTTGTTTGTAGTTTCAGGCACTGCAGCAATAGTAAATTTTGTTCGGTTTTCACGATGGGGTATACAACACACCCAATCAATACCATTATTATGGTCATTACATCTATCCTATATTTTCATTCCTATTGGTTTTGTATTGTTGGCATTACATAGTATTGGCCTGATAGATAATGTTAGCGCTGCGCTACATTGTTTTACTATTGGCTCTATGGGAGGGATGATTTTAGCAATGATATCAAGAATCTCATTAGGGCATACAGGTCGTCCTCTCAAGATTAATTCTCTCATTACAGTAGCTTATGTTGCTGTTCTATTAGCCGCAGTAATTAGAGTTATAACCCCACTATGGCTACCCGAGTTTTATTTATTTAGTATTGGAATATCAGGAGGCTTATGGATATTAGGCTTTAGTCTATATCTCTATTTTTATACACCTATGTTAGTAAAGCCCAGAGTAGATGGTCAACCTGGGTAATAATGATAATTAATGTTGAGATTAATTAAGCTCTTCATTAAAAAGGGTAGTATAATACTCGGCTAATTTTTTAATTTACTCGAGGAAAAGACTATGAGTTGTTGTGGAAGCTGTGGTGGACAAGACAAAGATCAGGAAAACAAAGAAAACCAGGAAATAAAGGAGCAAAAGTCAGAACAAGCTGATGCTCAAAAAGAAAGCCAGAGAGAAGAAAGTAAATAGTTTAATCATAGGGGGCAAAAAAACATGGTTTGCTCCCTATATCCAACCTGTACATCAAGATTTATCTGGTGCTGTCTATTTATAAAAAATGTAATCAGGGACACTCATTAACAGTCCCTAGTCAATTGACTATACGATTCTACGGTAATACAGATTAGGAGCGAGTACAAAGTGTCAATCACTGTCCTTAATGGATAGGCTGCTCGACTTTTCCACATCCTGTTTCATACAAAGTTGTTCCTGCCGATATCAAAACCTGTGATAAAAGGAACAGTACATCTATTAGTGAGACTGTCATCAGGTTATTCGGCTGATAATAGTTTATTTGTTTAAAACTTTTACCCTTAACGGTAATTTTCATCGTGCTGAAACTTGTCAACAAATACGGGCGTTATCTAGCAGGGCTTCGGTTTCAGCTAGACTACTGATTGATAATGTTCTCAATGGTTCTCGGAATATTTCATATTCATTTTGCTGCTGTTGTGAAAGGTGGTTAAAGGCATCATTAAAGCTCATAATCTTATGTTATCTTAAAAATCATGTGGTGGATTATTTCTAGTATTGAGCAATATTCTAAATCGAAGCATTTATTACAATGAATCAAAGATTTGATAATCATCTATTGATGAGAATATGGATATAATAGGCATAACAATACTATATTTACTTTATTAAGAATGGCTCTGCTCGATAACAAAGCGGACATTAGTTTTAGATCAGAGAGATACTCGACATTGTTGCTTAATTGCTTGATTGATGAAATTTGACTACCTTGCTGTATGAATATCGATAAAACATCAAAAACTCTTGAGCAACAGCTGGATACGCTTGAGGAACTGATTGAACAGAAATCATTGCAATCAGGGTGTAAACCTAAAATAACCTTTGCGATTGGTGATCTTCAGGGTTGTTATGACGAATTAAGACGGTTGCTGGATAAAATAAAATTTGAGCCGGAAAAACATGTTTTATGGTTTGCCGGTGACCTGGTTAATAGAGGACCGAATTCACTTCGGGTTTTACGTTTTGTAAAAGAACTGGGTGATAGCGCGATTACCGTACTGGGCAATCATGACCTGCAATTACTGGCAGCTGCCGAAGGCGTATTTCAACCAAAGCCTAAAGATACTATTAGTGGTTTGCTGGAAGCTCCTGATGTTGCTGAGTTATTGGACTGGCTTCGATACCGGCCATTACTGCATTACGATAAATCACTGAAATTTGCGATGGTTCATGCAGGTATACACCCTAAATGGGATTTGCAACTGGCAATAGATTGCGCCATGGAATTACAGGATGTGTTGCGTGGCAAACACTATCGCGATTTTCTTGAACAGATGTTGAGCTGGAATAAGGCAAAAACCTGGAAATCAAAGTTACAGGGGATGGAGCGTCTGTGTTTTATCAGTAACTGCCTGACTCAAATGCGTTATTGTGATGATAAAGGGCGCATACAATTAAATATTAGTAGCAAAGAAGCGCATAAAAAAGGCTATATTCCCTGGTATCAAGTAGCGGGTCGATCCTGCAAAAAAACATCAATTATTTTTGGTCACTGGGCATCGTTAGCTCCAGAAACAGTAAAAACAAAACATATTTTTGCTCTGGATAGTGGTTGTGTTCAGGGAGGCAAGTTAACAGCAATGTGTTTGCAGGATAAAAATTATTTTAGCGTCCATTGTCGCGATGCTAAAGCATACAGTTGAAAGCACAAAAGCCAACCTGGTGAGAAAAAAATTGAATTCCGGGGGCAGTATGCCTATTAAAAAGAGCTGTTGTTTCAGGTTGCCCTTATCATGTCACACAGAGAGGTAATCGAAGGCAAAAAATATTTTCTCTAATGAGGGCTATCAATGCTATCTTGAATTGATGCCTGAATATATTCAACAGTCGGCCACCGAAATTTGGGCTTAGTGTTTAATGTCTAACCATATTTACATGGTAATGGTTCCGAGTTGTGAAGGTGGGGTGATATCATCTTTTGGCTAGGCTCATCACAGGTATGCTAACCCTGAAATACTGAAAAGAACAAGGCCTGGAAAACCATTCAACAACATTTCCACATGCTCAGCTGTACAATTTGGCTCTATTTTGAGACTATTTACTTCTGTTTCGGAGGAAAATAATGAAAAAAATAATTCAGTCCATCACATTACTCACCCTTTTAGCCGTGTCTGTCCCTGAAGTATCGGCCAATCCCCCGCTGGCATTTGAGGGAAGAAAGTTGTTTGTTTCTTATTGTCAGTTATGTCATGGAACCGAAGGAAAGGGAGATGGGCCTCTGGCAAAAGCCATGAAAATTACTCCGGCAGACCTGACCATCACTGTCCGTGCAAGGAGTGACACCATTCTTAAAAAGATTATCACTGGTAGAGGGAAGCAAACCATTACCGGGCGTGATCGTCACAATATAATCAGCGATGCAATGCCAGAATGGCAGGATATATTTGATGATAATCAAATCAACTCACTCATTGCCTATTTACGTTTTATGGGTAATAAAAAACATAATTTGATGGGTGACCCTGAAATAGGTCAGCAACTTTATCAGAAATATTGTCAGGTCTGTCATGGCGTTGAGGGTGATGGTGATGGCATCATGACGAATCTTATCGGGATTATGCCGATGGATCATACCAACCCCAATGAAACTAATAGTATAGAGAATCAACAACTGCTCACCAGTATTCTTGACGGAAAAGGCCGGTTCATGCCTGCCTGGAGAGGTATTCTCAGTGAGACAGATATTGAAGCATTGGTCAGTTACATACGGCTATTATCTCACTGAAAATTATTTTACTGATAAGTCTTGCTGAAATAGTATCTGTGCTGGCAGCCCTATGATTCTGTGATAATGCCAAAGTTGCTATTGATTGTAAGCCAGCAAAAATACCGGTTAGCATACGCTAGTAAAAAGCTCAGGAAGGGAGATTAAAGGTAATTTCAGTTGTTATAAAGTTAAAGCTTTTGTCATCATCCTGTCATGCTTTAGATGGAACGGCCTGACTCCACACCCTGAGGGTTGGAGTAGAAAATGGTTACTATTGGAGTTATAGCTGACATTTTGGCTGGGTATTGGCTTTGCTCTGGTGTACCATGGGCTCCATAGCCAATTCTAATTTTTGGCTGTACTCCCTGTATCATGGAGTTTTTCGAAACTGATTATTTAACTGTTAACTTTATTTAGGAGCATCTTGTAGTGCAGGACAAAATTAGCGTAGTGGTTGATTACATAAACCAGGTAAAAACACGCTGCACGTTTAATTCGGCGGCTAAAGCATTAGGTATTACACCACAAGCTCTAAAAAAAGAGCTTGGTGAGCCGCGCCCAGAAATCTCCTGGTTTGTTAGCCCAACATCAGGTGAGCCAATGCGTTACACAGACAGTCAGAAACATCCTGAGCTTTATCGGACAAAACGAATTATTAAATCTGCAGAGGTTTTAACCAGAAATCTTGATCTTTGAAAAAAGTTAACAAGGTATGTTCACATGGACGGTGAAAAAGATGTGCCTCTGGTTATTTACGACGTAAAAAAAGCTATAAAGGGTTGATAGTTCCTATTAGTGGTATTTAAAAAGTGTCTGTAATCGAGCAAATACCCGCTACAGGTTTACTTAACCACTTTTAGCCTCGGCTGAGCCGGCTAGTCTATTAAGTTATTATTTCTGAAAAATAATAACTTAAGGGCGTTAGAAGCAGTCCCCTCTTCATCTCAGTACTTCCTTATTACCCTTGCATTCGGCCTGAATATTGACTTGAAACAAGGATTCCTGAAATAAATCAACTTGAAACGATAATGATAAAAAGCTAGCTGAACAGCAGTGCTAGAATATATTAAATGCTGTATTAATAGTAAAAATCAATATTGAGATCGGTGGTGACTGAAGTATCTTCAATTTCAGCAATCAACAGGGTTCTCCTGGCAGAAAGTGAGAACAGGGATAGCATTGGCTTATGCCGACAGCAAGCAGAGAAAATCATTCAGAATGGACGTTCTAAGGCCCGCAGAATAAATAATAGAATTGACCGTCAAATCAGTACCGTTCATAAAAGAGCCGATGCGGCTATACAGAACCGTATTACTGAGTTGAAACTGAAAATGGAATCTTTATCCAGAGAGCCCGTGCTGGATGAAAAAGAATATGAAGAGTTATATTCGGCCATTTCGACATTGGCTGATGAAATGGTTGGAAGTGACCAATGACTATTCACTATGGTTATGTTCAGGCAAGGGTTCAGGCTCGTTACGCCGTTTTACCGGATGAGAGTATTTGGCTGCACATAGGTGCACTGAAAACTCTGGCAGGTTTTCTGGAAGAAGCTCGTGGCACAGTGCTTGCGCAATGGGTATTCGGGCTTACTGGGAATAGCAGTGCTGAAGAAATCGAAAATCAGTTACAGCAGCAGTTCCTTGGCACCATTATAGAAACAGCTGACTGGTTTGATGAGCAATGGCATCCCGCTGTTCTCTGGCTCTCTACATTGGTTCAGCTACCCACCCTTGATTATTTAATTCGTTCCAAAAAGCCCGTTGAAGATAGCATCAGTGATCCATTGTTACTGGAACTGTTGGATCAGAAATTACAATGCACAGATATTCGTCAAGCCTGGGTAGATAAATGGAAAGCTCAGTGGCCAAATCTATCAGGGCAAAATTCACACAATTTAGAATTGTTATTGCAGTTGCTACAGCAACACTGGTCTCAATTTTCATCATTATCGGTGAATGATACCTGGCAAGCCCGATCTAATCTTCAAGTCAGGTTACGGCTGTTGTTTCGCCGTCATGTACTTCAACCTTCAATGGCCTTTATCTACCTTTGTTTAGTAGTGCTATGTCTGGAACGTTTACGGGCTGAACTTTTACGTCGTGCTCTGTTTCCCGAAGTGAAGGGGGCAGCATGAACCTGTTAAGACCGCGTTCGACTTTATGGTTTGAAATTCTGGCACCAAAGATTGAGTGTGCTAAATCACTTGGTAATCTCGGGCGAACAGCTGCTGTGGAAATCGAAGTACGTCCGCATGATGAAGAGTTGATAAGTATTCATGAACTGGCCGAAGGGCTTGAAGAGTATCATCAGTTAGCAAAACTTTTTCAGCGTTACTGGCCTGTGGGAGAGTTACATCATGCGCCTAAGCCTTATTCGCCGGTTGATATTATGCACAGAGCATTAACCGGTATCCAGAAATGGCGTGTTGCAGCCGATCCAGTAATTGATGAACTTCAACGTTTGCAGGAAGAACGACTAAGGCTTGCTTACTGCCAGCGTTTTTTGAATGGCATTAAAGAGAGTGATCTCGATTTCACGCTGATTGGTTCTGTGGGACCGGTACTGTCAGTAGTGAGCGCTATTTTGCCTGCTGGCATCGAAATGAATTCTGTAGCAGCTCTGCTATCTATTAGTGTTTCTAGTGAGGAAGACAGTTGTTTTCTTGCCTTAACAGAAACTAAAGATAAACAGCTTTTACATCGAGATATCAAGGCGATCAATGGCCGGGTAATTATTCGTCCCTCGTGGATTGAAGGTGATGCAAAACATGCTCTGTCACAGGTAGATGACAGGGTTCTCTGGCTGGATCAGCACATTACACAGCACCTTGATCAACTGCATAACTTTTATGAGGAATATGGTTTGGACGATGTGCTGGGAGATGTTGCCTGTCTGGAATGGTTTCTGGATCAGGTTGGCACGCTTGAACCGGTGGGTTCAAACCTTGTCTGGATTACAGGTTGGACAACAGCGGACAACAGCAATCAACTGAGTGATGTTTTATCGGAAGCGGGTGTACCTGCGCTGGTTAGTTTTCCATCTCCACCAGCAGATGTCGAACCTCCTAAGTTATTACATAACCCCTGGTGGGCCAAACCTTTCGAGGTCTTTATAAATGCCTTTGGAGCTCCATCCAGTCATGAGGTGGATCCCAGTCCACTGCTGGCAGTCATCGTACCTTTTCTGTTCGGCTATATGTTTGCTGATGTTGGACAGGGAATCATATTGATCCTTGCAGGTTTCTGGTTACAGAGCCGTTGGGACGGTGCCAGAATTTTAGTATTTGCAGGTATTTCAGCGACCTTGTTCGGATTCCTGTTTGGAAGCGTGTTCAGTTATGAAAACCTGATACCGGCATTATTGTTTCACCCTTTACACAACCCTCTGTTGGTACTGTCATTACCATTGTTGTTTGGGGCAGTGTTGCTGGTGCTTGCACAACTTTTGAATGGTATTGAGTCATTCTGGCGGGGCAGCCTGGTCCGGTGGTTATTACAGGATGGCGGTCTGTTGGTGCTTTACATTGGGGCATTGTCCAGCCTGTTAAAAGTTGAGCTGGGCATCATTGCACTCATTGGAGCGGTCTGGTTTGTAGTCGGGAATATGCTGGTTTCACGTCGCTGGTATATGTTATTTGGAGCGCTGGGAAAATTGCTGGAAGATGGTGTGCGCTTACTGGTGAATACGGTTTCGTTTATGCGTGTAGGTGCTTTTGCATTGGCACATGCAGGTTTGTCGTCTGCTCTTGTTTTATTGTCGGAGAGTTCTTCTTCGGTTCTTGGAAGCATTCTTATTATCCTGTTTGGCAATGCCCTTATTATTGTTCTGGAAGGATTGATTGTATCGATTCAGACAACACGCCTTGTATTATTTGAATTTTTTGTAAGATTTTTTCAGGGAGCAGGCCGACCATTTCGACCTCTAATCCCGCCACCGAATATTATTAATGTTCCACCACACAATGTTTAGTAACAGGAGAGTTTTGTGAAAAAGCAATTATTAGTTCCAATATTTCTTACTGCCCTGGTTGGTCTGTTATCAATTGCAGGAAGTTTCTTTCTCTGGGTTCCAGATGCATTTGCGGCTACAGCTGCAAGTGCCGGCCCCGTTGTACTTGATGCCGAAGTCTGGAAGTGGGGGTTTATTACAGCAGCGCTGTCAACCGGCCTGTCTTCACTGGGTGCCGCCTATGCAGTGGGTGTTGTAGGCACTGCAGCAATGGGGGCAATGACAGAAAAACCTGAACTGTTCGGTCGGCTATTGATCTTTGTTGGTCTGGCAGAGGGTATCGCTATTTATGGTGTCATTATTTCGGTACTGATTCTGGATAAAATTATCTAATGTTTCAGCCGCTTTTTATTGGTGACAGAGTAACAGCATCAGGTTTTCGACTGGGTGGTGCTAAGGTTGTTACACCTGAATCCGGTGCAGAAACAAAGGTGTTTAATAGTGCACTGAAAACCAGTAATTTAATTATTATTACTGTGCAGGTTGCCTCCTGTTTGCCTGAGTCTTTAATTGAAAAAATTCAAATTATGGGCTCTCCTCTGGTGCTGGTTATTCCGGATATTCGCGGCTTACATCAACCCGACAATGTTGCAGATAGACTGCGTCGACTGTTGGGGATGGCCGAATGAATAACAATGATCATGAAGCCAGACTAATTGCCCTGGTAGAAGAAAATAAAGATCAGGAGTGTCAGAAACTGATGCAAAATGCTCAGAGCTATTGTCAGGAAATGTTGAAAACTGAATACAGTAATGCGCAAGATCAGGTGCATCGGGCAGTGCTAACAGAACGGGATCGAGCCATATCTATGATACACAGTGCCGAAGCTGAATTGCATACCCGCCAACGTGCTAATAATCAACAAATTGTCCAGTCATTGCTGAAGGTTGGCTGGGGGTATCTTGAGAAAGCCCTGATTGATAAATGGCAGCAGGCTAAGGGGCGTCGATCATGGATTAAAAAATGTGCCAGAGAAGCTTTAATTCGACTTCCAGCATCAGATAACTGGGTGGTACAACATCCTTCGGATACCAGTTCAGATGATCTCACCCTGTTTAAAAAAATAATTTCAGAAAAGTTTCCGGATACCCGATGTGAAATGACTTGCTGTGATATTCAGGCAGGCCTGGTGATGAGTGCTGGTAAAACTTTTCTAGATATGAGTCTGGCCGGGTTATTACAGGATAGGCAGAATATTGAAGGGCGAATGCTCGCCTTATTACACAAGGTAGGTGAACAATGAGCCGGGCTATCACAGAGTGGGTAAGTGGTCCCGTTATTCGAGCCAGACCAGAAGGAACTTTTGTGATGAGGGAGGCGGTCAGGATTGGTGAGAAAGGTTTGCTGGGAGAAGTTATTCGAATCAAGCAGTCTGAAATTGTTATTCAGGTTTATGAAGACACGACGGGCATTCGACCGGGTAGTCTGATTGAAGGTGAGGGTCAGCCGCTGTCAATAAGGCTTGGTCCTGGAATTTTGGGTGGAACATTTGATGGCCTGTTACGCCCGATTACAGAGGTGAACATTGATGGGGCATGGGTGGAACCTGGTTCGGTCAAACCAGTGCATGAAAGTTATTATTTTATTCCTCAGATAACCAATGGCAACAGCCTTAAGGCGGGCGCGATCATTGGAGTGGTGAAATCTGATAATGGGCGTGACCAGCATATTTTAATTCCACCAAAAGTCCACGGAGTCGTAGAAGATCTGGTTACAGAAGGTAACTACAAAGATAATGAAACTCTTTGTTTTTTAACAGGTGAAGATGGTTCAAGAGTGGCAGTAAGCATGGTACACAACTGGTCGGTTCGTGTGCCGCGCCCATCCCTGGCACGAATACCTTCTGATGAACCCATGCTGACCGGTCAGCGCATCATTGATTGCCTGTTTCCGATTGCGCGGGGAGGTAAGGCGGCAATTCCGGGTGGGTTTGGTACCGGTAAAACGGTATTGCTCGAGAGCCTTGCCAAATCCTGTAATGCAGATGTTATCGTTTATGTAGGCTGTGGTGAACGTGGCAATGAATTAGCTGGTCTGCTGGAAGAATTTTCTCAGCTAGAGGATCCGAGTACGGGGCGCCTTTTACTGGAACGAACCGTATTAATTGCAAATACTTCAAACATGCCCGTAGCGGCCCGGGAAGCCAGCATTTATACCGGCGTTACGGTAGCAGAGTATTTCCGTGATCAGGGCCTGGATGTGGCGTTGATGGCTGATTCAACCAGTCGTTGGGCTGAAGCTCTGAGAGAGGTTTCGGGGCGTTTAGGAGAGCTACCCGGGGAAGGGGGATATCCAGCCTATCTGAGTAGTCGCCTGGCAGACTTTTATGAACGTGCAGCAAAAGTCACAACGCTTAATGGTGACAGAGGCTCGGTGACACTGATAGGTGCGGTAAGCCCGCCATCGGGAGACTTCTCCGAGCCGGTTACCAGTCATACCCGACGCTATATTCGTTGTTTCTGGGCGCTGGATGTACACCGGGCACAGGCTCGCTTCTATCCTGCTATTCATCCGCTTCATTCTTATAGCACCGATGCTGATCTTCTGGCTCGATGGTGGCATGCAGAAGGATGTACGCGCTGGCATGAATTTCGATTACGTTTTCTGACATTGCTGGATGAACAGGCTCACCTGGAACGTATGGCTCGAATAATTGGTAAAGATGCTATGCCAGCACATCAACGTTTTGTGCTTATGTGTGCAGAATTGATTAATGAGGGCTTTCTTCGTCAGTCTGCTTTTTCAGAGATTGACCGCAGTCCTTCCCCGGCCCGTCAGGCGGTCATGATGCGAATTATTGGTAACTTTATTTTGCAGTCTGAGGAGCTTGTTGAAAAGGGTGTGACTCCGGAAGCTATTTCTCATTTAGCTGTTTTTCGCAGGCTGATGCGGATGAGTGAAGATATTGCTGATGGAGAGTGGGAGGAGTTCTCAGAGCTTGCGATATCACTGCAAAAAGCCATGCAGGAGCTTGTAGATGCAGAAGCTGATTCTAACCAACAACAGGAGGGTGTTTAACGATGTATGCCAGACTCACTGCTGAAGAGGCTGCAAACAGGGTTGAAGGTCCGCTGCTTTTTTTGCATCGAACTCTTGATGTAGGTTACAACGAAGCCGTCGAAGTTGAAGGTTCTGATGGTGTGGTACGCCTGGGCCGAGTAGCCACGGTTGATAATGAGACCATTGTTATTGAAGTGCTGGATGATACGGCAGGTCTTGCCCTTAGTGGAACCCGTGTACGATTTTTTGGCGAATCATTAAAGTTCCAGCTCGGGCCGGGAATTCTGGACAGAGTCTTTAATGGTGTTGGTAAAGTTATTGATGGGGGGCCTCCCATTGCTGCTGTAAAAAGTCTGAGCATTGATGGGCTTCCTATAAAACCAACTGCAAGAGAAGCCCCGAAGGATTTTCTTGAAACAGGGATAACTGCCATCGACCTGATGAATAGTCTGGTGCGTGGTCAGAAGTTACCACTGTTTTCAGGTGGAGGTTTACCGCATGATCAAATTGCCGTTTCTATTGCCGCTAATGCGCGTTTACCTTCCGAACAGGGTGATGAATTTGTCATAGTTTTTGCAGGTATTGGTGTGCCGCATGAAAGTGCTGAATACTTTCAGCGTGAAATGGAACGTAGTGGAGCACTTGAGCGTAGCGTACTGTTCCTGAACCTGGCCAGTGACTCCAGTGCTCAACGTTTACTGACGCCTCGGTATGCTCTCACGGCTGCGGAATACCTGGCTTTTCATGAAGGTAAGCATGTGCTGGTCATAATGACGGATATGACTAATTACTGCGAAGCGTTACGTGAAGTGTCTGCCAGTAAAGGAGAGATACCAAGCCGCAAGGGTTACCCCGGGTATATGTACTCGGATCTGGCCACACTTTTTGAACGGGCCGGGCGTATTAAGGGTCTCACCGGTACTCTGACCCAATTACCTATTTTAACCATGCCCAATGATGATATCGGGCATCCCATCCCAGATCTTTCCGGTTATATTACCGAAGGCCAGATCGTGCTTGATCGTGATCTTCACCGGCGTGGAATTTATCCACCGGTAAAAGTTTTACCCAGCCTTTCAAGGTTGATGAAAGATGGAACGGGTAACAAAATGACTGACCCTGATCATCCTGCTCTGGCTGACCAACTTTATGCTGCTTATGCACATGCTCAACAAGCGAGAATTCTTGCAAGTGTTGTGGGAGAAGAAGGGCTGACGGAAGTAGATAGAAAGTTTCTCCAGTTTGGACAATATTTTGAATCCAGTATTCTCGGTCAGTCAGGTTCCAGAACATTACTGGAAAGTATGGCTGAAGGCTGGAAAGGGCTGAAAATATTACCGCAAGATGAGTTGCATCGTCTCAGTGATGTACAAATTAAAAAGTACCTGAGTGATTAAATCTATGGGGAAATATTTATCATGCTAGAAGTTACCCCAACGAGAAGTGTATATCTTGATCTTCAGGAAGAGCGAATCGGTATGCAGGAAGGTTATCGTTTTCTCGATGAAAAACGTCTTGTACTGGCTGCTGAACTTCTCAAGGAGCTTAAACATTATGACTCGGTAATGAAAGAGTACATGCTACTAACGTCTCAGGCAGCGGATTCACTTAAAGAATCGGTTGCCCGGCATGGGTTAAATGGACTGGGTCTATATCCATCAAACAGGCAAGCATGGGGTGATCTTCATAGCCAGAGTCGTTCTGTGCTGGGTGTTAATGTTCAGCAAATTTCTATTGAAGAGATGCAACATGAAGTAAAGGAACTTGCAATCAATGCGTCACCTGAAGCCGAGAAAACTAAACAGGAATTCACCCAGCTTATTACCCTTGCCACAAGTCTCGCGGCTGTGACAGCCAATCTGGTCAGGCTTGAAAATGAATATCAGAAAACATCACGTCGAGCCAGGGCGCTTGAGGATGTGCTGTTACCGGAGATAGATCAGACACTTGCTCAAATTGATACAGCCCTTGAGGATATGGATAAGGAGGAGGTTGTGAGAGTCCATTACAGTCAGCGTCCATAAGAGCTAGCAGGGTTTCCTTTTTTGAATTTACCGCGCCATATCATAAAAATCATGAATAAATAAAACTTGTAATATTGATTAATTGGGAATATATTCCCTAATCTCATATTGATTGAGATTGCTTTTCTTTTTAAAAAGAGTCTTACTCATAGCTTGTTTTTTAAATATACAGTGGCTTTTTAAGCAACAATAATTTTTAAACATGTCTTATTCAAAAAATTATTATTAGAGGTATTTAACTAAAAAGTACTGTCATTTCGTACCATTAACTGGAGGTTCAAAATGTCGTATCTAACAAACATCAAAATTAAAGCTGTTAATGCTTTAGCTGCATGCTTATTAATAGTTTCTTATTCAGCCGAAGCTGCAAGCTCTGGGTCCCTGCTAACGATGGGCCTGGCATCACGAACACAGGCTATTGAAAAGCTTGTCATCGAAAAAAAGATAAAAATCCCTTATTCTTATATAGCTCAGTTAATGAGTCTACCGAATGCCTTTGGTGAGGGTGAAGCTTGTACTCTTTGTCATAGCTCCAGTAATTCTACAGTATCTTATCGTGGATTGGATTTATCGACCTGTGAGGGTATAAAAGAAGGATCGACTGAGTCGCCATTAAGAAAAATAGTTATGCCAGGAAACTCGGAGGAAGGTCTTATACTGCGGCATTTACGTAATAATCGTATGCCTTTGGGAGTACCATTTGATTCCCCGGTTGATACCCAAAATATTTTAACAATAAAAAAATGGATTGATGATGGTGCTAAAAATAACACCATTTTTAACTCAAAAGTCTTACCTTTATTTACTCAACCGGATGCATTTGGAGGCTCTGTTTCGTGTATTCAATGTCATGTTCCAAATCCGGGCTTACACTATCTGGATTTAACCAGTCATAAAGGCGTAATAAATGGTGTTACTCGTCAAACAGGGTGGAGAGATACATTGCCGGTAAAGGTTGTAATAGCAGGAAATTCTGCTGATAGTATTTTATTTCAGAGGTTAGTTGAAAACCGCATGCCTGTTGGTATAAATCCAGTGGAAAATTCTGAACATCCAAACCTGACAATTCTATCAAGCTGGCTAGCACAGGGTGCTAATTGTGATTAAGAGATATTGAAAAATCATTTTCTGAAAATAAATAGAGCCATTGACTAACAGCCTATAATATTTGCTTTTGGTTAATGGCTCAGTATCTTTTAAACCGAAATAATTCAATAACGGTAAATTTAGAATTAAATTAGTTCTGGTCCATAAGATTTATAATCGCTTTGCACCAGATCTGTAAAATAATAATTCTAAGGCTAAATCCTCATCAAAATTTGTCATGCCACAAATCAATATAGCTTATAAATCTTTCACATCAACAGGGTGGTTTCAAAGTTTATCAGCTTTATACTCTGGTCCATTTTGCGAGCTTTATCAATATATTAAAGTATAAATAAATTCTAATAAAAGAATATTCAAATATATTTTCTGTCTCAACTTTCTGTAATTTAACCATTACATTGCTATGGTTATTATGATATTAATAGAGCCGCATTGAGTTAGCTTGATTTGCAACAATAATAATTAAACTAGTTAGCTCATTGTAAATCACTAATCTTAGGAGAGATTTAATGAAAAATAAAATAAATAGATATATTTCCAGCGGCATACTAATAACCCTGTTTGTCTTTTCCTTTGTGGGAAAAGCGCAGGCTGTACCTGCCTTCGCAAGACAGATGGGGACGGCATGCTCTGCCTGCCATTTTCAAAATTACCCTGCTTTAAACTCTTTTGGAAGAATGTTTCGTTCAAAAGGATTTACTATGGGTGGTATGCAAAAAATGGTAGAAGGAGATGGACTGTCGTTACCTTCAAACCTGAATGCTTCGGTGATAACAAAAATTCGTTACCAGGATAAAGCCAGTAACGACCGGGGTGAAGTTCAATGGCCTGATGAGGCTGCCTTACTGGTTGGTGGTCGAGCAGCAAAAAATATTGGCTTTCTGATGGAGCTTGGACTAGGGCCGGTAGGTGCAGATGCTGATACAGGTTCTGGTGTTATTTCAGGAGATTCTAATAGTAATGGCATCATGGATGCTGGAGAAGTTTGGGTTGCAGATACTGGCTCCGGAGAAGGAGAGACACATGGTACATTTTTATCAACCAAAGTGCATTTTGCGATAGGTAATAAATTTGCCATTATTCCTTTTTCAACAGATGGACTGGGCGCAGCCTATGGTTTTGAATTATTAAATACAGGGGTTCAGCGTTCTCAAAGACCGATAGAAGATCGCAAGGGATTCAGTGCCTATCAGAAGACTGGTATCTCCTCTGGAGAAGCAACCGGTATTGCTTTTATCTATGAAACCCCCGAGTTATTTATTAACTATTCACATTGGGCACCGACCTGGGGAAATGTTGACGCCAATATTTTTGGAGGATTAGCACACTATTTCAGAATAGGTTATATGCCGAATATCAGTGGATGGGATAGTGGCTTTGGCGCAACGTTAATGGCTGGAAGTGTTGATGTTGGTGCTCATGATCCTGCTGAAGAAGTGTTTGTTGATGGGTTTGGACTGGATGCTCAAATGCAGGGTATGGCCGGCTCTATGCCTCTTGGTGTATATGCAAGTTATGCTGTGGCCCCTAAAAGTTCTGCGTCAGAAACAAATCACTATAACAGTAGCCTTACCGACGATAGTACATCTTTTGGACTGTTAGGAAAACTTGAGGTTTCACCTGGAACATCAGTTTATCTTGCACATAATTCTTATGAAAAAGGTGACTCAAATTCATCTAACACTCTGGGTGTACAAAAAATGTTAGCGCAGAATGTTAAGTTAGAATTGTATGCGGTGAGTAGTTCGGAAGATGATAAAGACTACACAATGCTCATGCTATTTGCTGGTTTTTAATTGAACTGTACCGATATTTATTAAATAAATAATTTCTTAAACAAAAAAATCTGCCATGCAAATAACAAGTATTCGTCAGGTTTTAAAAAGAGGTAAAAAATTATGAAACAGACAATGATGATAAAACTATCAGCTGTTTTTACGGTAAGTACTTTATTGGCATTTAATGTTTTTGCCGATTATTCAAAAAGTTTTGAGGGGTATCGTATTTTCAAATCAAATTGTTCGGTATGTCATGGAACAGATGGCAGAGGGTTTGGTCCGTTAGCCGGTAAACTAGGGACCAAGCCAGCTGATTTGACTAATAACGCCAATTTAAATGAAAAGAGTGATCGTGATTTGTTTCGCATTATAGAAGGTACGGCACCCCATGGAACAGTTTCTAAGGATATGCCTCAATGGGGCATGGCTCTTCCTCAGACTCAAATCAAATCGCTGGTATCCTATATCCGTTATCTTCATAGCAGCAAATACCCTACGATTGGAAATCCTTTAAAAGGTAAAGACCTGTATGATGAAAACTGTGTGTTGTGCCACGGGACTGACGGGAAAGGTGAAGGTGTATTAACTAAAGTCTATAATATGGAGCCAGCTGATCATACAGATGCTGGCAGAATGAATCGTATGTCTAATGATAAAATGCGATTAATTATTTCTCATGGAGAGGCTGGGGCAGGTCTTATGCCGGCATGGAGTGGAACACTGTCTGATTCTGAGATTGACAATTTAATTGGTTATATTCGGATATTATCCTCTAAGTAATAGAGTATCAGTTGAAGAGAAATATTGTTTCTTACTGTTAAAAGATTGCGAATGTTTATTGGACTCTTGCTCAAATTGAGTCCAGTATTCTGATTCGTATTTCCCTGAACTCTTCATCACTGATCAATTTTTCATCTTTCAGTGTCTGCAATTGTTGCAGGCGCTGAACTACTGATTTATCGGTATTATCCTGTTGTTTAGTGACAGTTTGTGTTTTTTCAGTGCAATCAAGAGTGGTTTTTAATCCACTGCTTATTATCTGAGAGTTAACGATAACTGACTTTTCCTGACACCCTTCATGTTTAATGGTAATACGACCATAAAGTGACTCATCTTCTTTGTTGTAAGTGATCGGATGAATGGAGTACTGGTTCACTACTGATGGTGTGGTGCTATGAAATTTACCCATCACATAAATGGAAGCTCCGGTTGGTATTGAATCAACAGGAATATTATTTTTATGTTCTGATAACAGAGGTATTCCACTGCAAGATGAAATCAGGGGGATCCATAAGAGATAAGTTATTAATTTTTTTTGCATATTTCTTTTATTCATTTTTGTTTTGACTCACTAAATAAGTTTCCTACGGTGTTACCTTTTAAAGTTAACCTAACTCGTTCACTCTTTTAAAGTGTTGATGTAAGCCTGGAGGTTGGTATCACTATTGTTCTGGAAATCGATAAAGTCCAGGCCAATTAGGTAACTATCTTGCGATACTCTTCTGGCTGTAATAATACTGCAGTTAGCCTGCAGGTTTTTATATTGATCCAGTTCTGCGGTTAGAGAAATCTGGATATGATCAAGAGGGTGATTTTGAATTCCACGAGATTCAATCTTTTTTGATGTCCATTCATCACAGCTGAACAATAACCCATTCAATGACAGGTTACAGGCTTTAACTTTTAATATCGTGCCATCTTTCAATAGCAGATCAACAGGCATATCAATCTGATGACGAAAGGAGCGTCTTCGATCTTTAAATCCAGGTGTGTGCATTTCAGGTCTAGTCCATGTATTGATTGTTTATTATATTCCAGATATTCAGTTTACTGTGCAGTTTGTAGTGACTGTAACCACTTTTTAAATCCTTTATTATTTCTCAGAAAATAAAGTTTCACGTGCAGCTTCCATTATAGCTGAGACAACTGGGTGATAAATTCGCCGTTCAACTGATATTGCATAGAACTGTTCTTTCACTTGTTCAATTTTGCCAATAGCGGATACCTGGTATTGTACCTCAACTTCTTTTTCAATTGCGGCAGGAGCAATAAAAATTCCAGCTCCCTGTTGCCCAAAAGCTTTCATCAACGCACTGTCATCAAATTCAGCTACTATCTGTGGATGAACACGGTTTTTATCACGCCACTGATCTATTTCTGAACGTAACTGCGTGCCTTTACCCGGTAACAACATGGGCATACCATTCAGACAGTCAGGGAATGGTCCGCTTAAGCGATCTGCCAGAGCTTTTGTGGCAAAGAAGCTAATATCGCATTCACCTAGCTTATGACTATAACCTCGAGTACTAACCGTGGAAGGAATCGGTCGGTCAGCCAGGACCAGGTCCAGGCGGTGTACTGCTAATTCTGCCAGTAATGTATCGAGGTTGGCCTCACGACAAATCATGCGTACGGGTTCAGGCATTTTTAATGCAGGCTGAAGAATTCGATGGGCAATGGATTTGGGTAATACATCAACAACTCCAACTCGAAATAGTTGTGGTCGACCCTCCGGTAACTGGTGCATTATTTCTTCAAGCTCGCCGCCCAGAGAAAAAATTTCATCAGCATAGCTTAATACCTGTCGTCCGGTTTCAGTAATTTCCAAATTGCGCCCAACCCGGGTAAATAGCTCAGCCCCAAGATGTTTTTCCAGTAAACTCAGTTGGCCGCTAATTGTCTGAGGTGTCAGATGCAAGCGTTCACTGGCTCGGGCAACACCTCCTTCCCGCGCAACGGCCCAGAAGTAATGTAAGTGTTTGTAGTTAATCATTGGAATATTATTCACTTCGGATTAATCGAGTAGTGTAGCAGTTATACTCGGCTTTTATAAATTTCTACCGGGTGATTTATTCAACAAAAAGAGTGACAGGAAAAACTATTCTGGTCTAATAGATGGCATAAATTTTATGACAATAAATTGCTGTCAGATTTAGATATTAAATATTTAAAGAGAAATTGAGTATATGAATAATACAACGAAGTCATGGGGATATTTGCTTTTTATGGTGTTTATTGCGGGTGCTTTAGGAGGTCTCACTAATAGCACTGTTGTCTGGAGTTTAGGTGCATTAGGCATAACACCATCTCTCGGGTTTAGTATGGCTCCAGATCTAACTCTGGAATGGCTTGCAAGGCGTATTTTTGCAAGTGGTCTGTGGGGGATTATTTTTTTGATTCCTTTCTATAATAGATCGCCATTAAAAAAAGGGGCCTTATTGAGCATATTGCCATGGCTATCGAGTGCTCTTGTAGTTTTTCCCTTTAGAATGGATGCGGGATGGTTTGGTTTAGGATTTGGTCTTGGAACCCCTGTATGGACATTATTCTTTGCGGCAATCTGGGGTGTTACTGGAACGTTATTCCTGTCTAAATTTTTAAAAAATCAGTTTCAGTAAAATCCATGTAGGGTGCACCCTGCGCACCATGATCTACTAAATCCCAAAATTTGTACCAACACTTATCGCCGCTTGCACCCAGGGGTGATCAGCAGGAACCAGCTTTTTATTTCCGGCAACCTCTGTCAGTGGAACGGCTATTGCTCCATCACCACGAGCAGCAATCATAACGCCAAATTTTTCATTGTGTATTGAGTCTGCGCATGCAGCTCCGAGACGAGTAGCTAACAACCTGTCTGCGGCAGATGGAGTGCCGCCACGTTGTAGATGACCCAGGATTGTTACTCTGGATTCAAGGCCTGTGAGCTTTTCAAGTTGTGCAGAAAGTGTGACGGTATGATTGGCATTTACTGCTTCTATGCTGGCGATTTCATTTTTGGCTTTTTTACGGGACTTTTTATCCTTGGCCTGTTCTTTGGCTGATCTGGCCTGAGACATTAACTTTGCCTGATCGACGGGTAAAGCGCCTTCTGCCACGGCTACAATGCTGAAGTTTTTGCCGCTTTTTACGCGTGAACGTATAGCATTAGCAACGATTTCAATTTTATATGGAAGCTCGGGTAACAGGATGACGTCTGCTCCGCCAGCGATTCCTGCTCCTAAAGCCAGCCATCCAGCCTTGTGTCCCATAATTTCTACCACAATAATTCTGTGATGGCTGTGAGCTGTGCTGTGTAGCCTGTCTATTGCCTCGGTGGCAATACCCAGTGCGGTATCAAATCCAAAGGTGGTATCGGTTAAACCGACATCGTTATCGATGGTTTTTGGGAGTGTAATGATGTTGAGCCCTTTATTGAGTAGCTCCAGTGCATTTTTCTGGGTGCCTCCACCGCCAATACAAACCAGAGCATCCAGATGATTCGCGTGATAGTTTTCGACAATAATGTCGGTCATATCCTGTTTCTTTCCACCAAACATCATGCGATGAGGTTTGTCACGGCTGGTACCCAGTATGGTTCCTCCCCGGGTAAGAATGCCTGAAAAAATCTCACCATCAAGGCGGACAGAGCGATTTTCCACCAACCCTTTGAAGCCATCCAGGAAGCCTAATACCTGCATATCGTAACGGCCTTGTGCGGTTTTTCCCACTCCTCTGATGGCAGCGTTGAGTCCGGGGCTGTCACCTCCAGCGGTTAAAATACCAATATGCTTTGTCATGTTGTGCCTTCTTTATGGGTAATTGGAGTCTGAAAAATATAACATATCCTATCCTGTGATGGATTGGAATTAATTGAGAGGGGTCAAGAGGGTATTATGAACCTTCATCAGCAAATTGTTGGAAAGGTAGGGGGTAAAACTTAAGCTTTCTTAACTGGAAGAACTATAATTGGTTCAAATAAGTAAGGGTGATAGTGTTATGGATTGGTAAATCGTGCAGATATTGCTCTTTATAAAGCAGAGATAAGGTGGACGAAATAGAGTAGTGGTTGAAATCTCAGAAGCTGAGAAGGGCAAAAATATTTAACATAAATCTGGGTAGAAAATTTTTCAGGACAACTTTAAACCCAGCCTTTAAACGACGCTACATTACCTGAAATTATCGAGAATTTTAATCAACATATATGAATAAATTCGAAAAAATATTATCGAAAATTGACCTTTTTAAAAATCTTGATGAAGGGGTTAGAAAGGATATTTCCCGGTCTTTTAAAATCGATCAATTCCAGTTGGGTGAAAAGCTTATTGAAAGTGGTAAAAAAGCGAATCGGTTTTTTATTATCTTCAATGGCAGGGTTGAGTTGCAAACACCCAATTTACTGGGGCATATAAAACGCCAGGTTGAATTAGAAGATTGTTCAACACTGGGTGAAGTCGCGCTGCTAACTAAAACACCCTATACATCTGATGCTGTTGCATTGGAGAAAACTATTGTCTTTTATCTTGGTGATATTGAGTTTAATCAGCTCCTTGAAAAGCACGAATCATTTGCTGATAACATGACCAGGTTAATGACTGAGCGTATGGCTCAGGATGGTGGCATCAACAAGGTCGGACGTTATACGCTTACAAAACAGATAGGTGAAGGCAATATGGCTCATGTATTTGAAGCTCATGATCCGATGCTGGAGAGAGATGTAGCTATAAAAATGCTGAAATATGATTTAACTCATAACAAAGATTTTTTAAGCCGCTTCGAACTTGAAGCAAAAATAATTGCTAAATTGAATCATCCCAATATTATCAATGTGTACGAATCGATTAGTGAGTATTCCACTCGTTTCATTGTTATGGAGAGGCTCAATGGCAGGGACCTGGATCAAATTTTAAAACAGAAAGGTCCTTTAACAATCGTGGAGACGAGAAAAATTTTGTATCAGGTTGCATGTGCTTTGCAATATGCTCATTCTCAGGGTGAGCATGGAATCATCCATCGTGATATTAAACCGTCTAATATATTCATTGATGATCAGGGGCATGTCAAGTTGACAGATTTTGGTATCGCGAAACCTCCTGCTGATGAAGTGACGATGATACTAGGAACGCCTAAATATCTGTGTCCTGAAATTATTCAGGGAAAGGCATTTGATGGACGATCTGATATTTACTCATTGGGTATTATGGCCTTTACGATGCTAACCGGTAATCCACCATTCTCATCAGGAAATTTGTCTGAGTTATTGTCTTTACAAGTCAATAAAGTACCACCCGATATAAAAAAATACCGTCCTGAAATTGATAATGATTTAAGACTTTTTATTGAGAGGTCTCTTATTAAAAATCCTGATGACAGGATTTCTGACTGGAAACTGATAAAAGTTCTGCTAAAACCTGGAGCAAGCCGTGATCTGGCCCCTTTAGATGGTGATGAAATAGCGTTTATTACCCGCATTCAAAATGGCTCATACCAGAAAACTGCGCAGATTATAAACAAGTTAAGAAAAATGCTGGAAGATGATGGAATCGAGCATAGTTTTGAAGTGCTAAAACAAAAAAGCTAAGCGGGGAATAGCCAGGGTAGAGTCATCTTCTGGTTTGATATCACCAAAAAGCAGTTCGATTTGGTGAGTTAATCCAAAGCGGCTACCCACTCCCTGTACTCTGTCCAACCCATTATATCCAGGATTGAAACAGCTTCTAAATTATCAAAGCCTTCGACCAGAAATAATAAAACTGGTTTGTATTATTCATTGAATGCTACTGAACACTAACGCCATGAGTGATGTTGATATGTCCGTTATTAGTGATAAGTGATAACTTTCCTGTGCCACTTGTTTTTGAAAGTTTTGGTCCATAGATAGATGTTTTACCGTTACTCGTTGAGCTCTTAACTCTGGCATCAATTATTCCTGAACTTACAACAGATAATCTTCCGTTTGAAGAGTGTACCGTTCCATTACCTTGCCAGTTTCCATTTAGCTGTACTCTTACTTTGCCGTTAGAGGTATCCAGATTAAAATCAGGAGATGAGCCGTTGTATTCGATGCGTCCATTAGATGTGTCAGCTTCAATACGATCTCCTCCCACTATAAAAATAGCACCATTGCTGCTTTGCGCATTGATGTTTTTGAAGCCTGCTGGAATTGTAATTCGACCATTACCGGTGTCAACATCCAGATTCCATTTTGCGGGAACCTTCAATTCCGTTAAATGAGAGCCGCCATTATTTCCTTTGAGTTTAAGGTTTAGAGTATTACCGTTTGTGGTGAAAACCCACTCCATTTTTGATAGGCGCTTGTGTGCCTGGTCTTCATTTTTACCATAGGCCCAGGTTTTAGCGACGCCTTGCAGTGTGGCATTATCTTCGCCAGTCACCAGTGTGACTTCGCCATTGAAGGAATCGATTCTCAGGGTATCGAGCTCCTGATTTCTATTGAATTGAAGAGCATCATCACGAAAAACCTTGTACCTGTTCGTATCAAAGCTGATAGCGCAAGAAGAGAAAGTAAGCAGAAAAAAAACTGCTAGCACGGTTTTGGTCTGAATTTCTAAATACCTCATTTTTATTTCCCAGTTCTACCTAAAGTTATAACTTGTGATTCATTTGTGTAAATAGACTTTTTTTCTCTGGCTAATAATGGAATTAGAAGCTTACTATTTCGTTATTTGCCAAAACTATTTTGGTGTTGTAAGAAATCGGCTGAGCCACTATAGCTAGATGGGTTACTGTAGTATTGTAATTTTTAGCGATAAGTTGATTGGCTAACTTTTTCTCCATACGAGCAGTTAGTTCTGTCTGAGCTTTTTTAGTCCAGTCAATGAGTGAGCTTTCGGTCTGCGTCATCAGCTGATTTTCAGCAATAGTAGAATCATCAGCAAAAGTAGCCTGCATGCCAAATGAAGTGGTTATGAATATGGCGATAGTTAATATCTTGTTTAGTTTTAACATGTTGTTTCTCCTGAGTAATTGGTTAGGCTTTTGCCTGTCGTTGTAATGTTAATAACACTAATCGTGCCAACTTCTTAAAAAGACATGTAAGTCATTGTTATTTAGGGGAATAGCTTGTGTTTTTTAAATGTAGTTATTATTTTGGGCGTTTCATGTTGTGGTTATATAAACCGATAGTTGGTTAAAAAAACCAATCTAAGCTGTTTTATTGACCGCGGGCTTCTATCAGTAATCTAGAAGTGTGGGTAGGGTGCGCCATGCGCACCATTGGGATTGGAACTAAAAATCATTGGTGCGCGCGGCGCACCCTACAGCTCCTCCACAAAGGTAAGCTCCTCAGGAGGTGACTTTTAGTCTTTAATGGGTGATTGTCCTGAGTAATCCAATGATACAATATTATGATTGTCACTTAGTTTAACTGTCATATTGGCTTTATCTGGCAATAACTCCAGACAGTTGCGAGTTATTCGCTCATAGTGTTGAATGAAGCGGTGAACTTGTTGCCGGGTCATGACTGCCTGGTTATCACTTGCTGTTAGGGCAAGTTTTTCCTCTTGCAGCCATCTCCATTCATATACTTTTTCAAAATTAGGTATTTGCAGGAAAATTAGGTAATCGCTCAGGTTAAATAGATGTTGATGGTAAGCTTTTAATTGTTCGTTAACATAACTCCGCCAAACACCATCAGGATCTTCTTCTGACTCAAGAGTATTTATGGGGTTCTGTAATGCTTCCTTTTCCTGAAAAGGAGCCGCAGTGCACCAGCCTTCAAATAAAATAATATCTACCGGCTTATCAATTTGTTTCCAACTTTTTTCACTGGCCCTGTCATCAATTGCCTTATTAAATTGAGGTAGAGTGCACGACTGCTTGTGCGATAACTTTTGCATGCAATCTACGGCCAGCTGTATATCGTGAGTACCTGGAACCCCACGGGTTGCAAGTAATGGGTGTACATCTTTAGATAGTTTTTTGCGCTGAGCTTTGGTCAGGTAAAAGTCATCAATAGATATATCTATGGTGTTTAGACCGAAATGATGAGTCAGAATAAGGCTTAAAAAAGCTGTAAGTGTCGATTTACCTGAACCCTGTGAGCCATTTACATTGATCAAAAGCGTATCTTTTTTTTGCTGATGTTGTCTGGCAATCTCCTGTGCTATCGGGATATACCAGTTTTCAATTGTGTCGAAAAAATCAAACGGTAAGCTGTGTTTTTCAATTTCCTGTTGCAGAACTTGTTTTACTGATGTTGAGTACACGGCAATAAATTATTGTTTATAAGAGTTTTTATAGTATTGTATATTTTGAAATTTTCAATATATCGATAAAGAAAAATACGCATGCTGATAATTACTGCTGATGAGATTAATAACCTTCTTGCTTATTCTGAGCTCATCGATGCGTTACGACAAACATTCAGATCAGGAGCTGAGGCACCATTAAGGCATCATCATAAAATAACAGATAGTTCAGGTCATGACGCTACGTTATTACTTATGCCTTCCTGGTCGGCTGATCAGGGTTTTGGTGGTATAAAGCTGGTGAATGTTAACCCAAAAAATAACTTAAAGAATCTACCAAGCATCTCGGCCAGTTATCTTTTATTTGATGTTGAAACGGGTCAGCATCTCTGCCTGATGGATGCGAGCATAATGACATCTAAAAGAACAGCTGCGGCTTCAGCTCTGGCAGCAAGTTACCTGGCAAGACCAGAATCAAACAAATTGTTGGTAGTAGGTGCCGGTAAAGTTGGTAGTGAGCTTGCAGATGCCTTTAAACAGGTTCTTCCTATCGATGAAGTTTTAATCTGGGATAGAAAAAGCTCTCAAAGTAAAATTCTGGTAGAGAAATTAGTAAGTGAGGGTTGGAATGCAAAAGTTGCTCATTCACTTGAAGAAGGGGTAAAGTCTATGGATATTATTTCATGTGCCACGCTTGCTGAAGAACCCATTATTCAGGGGGAATGGTTAAGACCTGGTCAGCACGTGGATCTGATTGGCTCTTTTACCCCGACAATGCGTGAAGTGGATGACATGGCTATGCAACGTGCTAACATTTTTGTGGATACACAAGCGGCGGTTATCGAATCTGGTGAGTTTCAAATACCCTTGAACAGTGGTGTGATCAACAGGCAGGATATCGGGGCTTCTCTTTATGAACTCTGTTCGATGGATAAAAGCTGGAGAAACCTTGAGGATATTACCCTTTTCAAGGGCGTTGGGCATGCTGTTGAAGATCTCACGGCAGCTATATTGGTGTATAAATCGATAACCCAGGAGAAAAAATAATGATCTCAAAATGTGACGGTAATCTTTATATTATTCCTGTTACTTAATTCCATCTGCACTTGCCAGCAGAGTGGCATTACCACCAGAAGCTGTAGTGTCAATGCATAAAGACCTCTCGAGAATGAACCCCCTCCAGTCCTGAGGATCAGTGAGTAGAGGTAATATTGCCCCAGCTCTGCGTGCTAGAACCTGCCTGATGGCCATCAGGTCATGTTGATCTGATGTTATGGCCAGGCCTGATAATCCGTTCAGTGCAGCTAATGAATCGATGTTTAAAGAGCTGGAAAGTAGTGTCATTACTCCTTCATTGAGCCCATATTCAACGGTAGCTTTGTAGAAAGCTAAAGTCTCTGGTTTTTTATCCAGTATGACGACTGCATTACCGGTTAATAGTCCGAGGACTGCAAACTGTAATGTGTGTGTTCCAGTGCAAATAAACACGCCACGCCCGTGCAGTGACAACTGGTTGTCTTCACCTGTTGGGCCTTTTAAGTCGAGAGGGGAGCAATCATATGTAGAGCTGGATTTGAGGGCAGAAATTATACTTGATTGAATTGATGTGCTTGCAATTTTTGAGATCTTAAGCAGTATATTTCGTCGGTCTTTTCTACTGTTCCAGTCGGGTTGAACAAGTTGTGCCGCTGTTAGGGTTTGTTGTAACTGGTCAGTGATATTTTCGTTAAGTGTGCTATCTGTAGCTGATGTTGTTTTTTGATTACGAGCTTCTAATGAGACGTTTCTTGAGAAGCGATATAAATAGTTAGGACCGCCGGCCTTTGGACCCGTACCCGATAGGCCTTCTCCGCCAAAGGGTTGAACCCCCACTACGGCACCTATCTGGTTGCGGTTGATGTAGAGATTGCCAACATGGGCTTTGTCACAAATCTGTTGCACACGGTTATCTACACGGGTATGTAGTCCCATGGTTAACCCATAGCCAGTAGCATTAATGGTGTCGACAACTTTCTCCAGATCCTTGCTCTCGAAAGTGACTATATGCAGAATTGGCCCGAATATTTCGTTGTCCAGTTGCTCAATACTATCAATTTTATAGACAGCTGGCGCTATAAAGGTGCCGGAGCAGGCGGTATTATCTATGTCTACTTTTTTGATCAGTCGACCTTGTTTCTCAAGCTGCTTGCAATGTTCTTCAATCGTGTGAAGTGCTTCATCGTCAATAACGGGGCCAACATCGGTAGTGAGATCCCAGGGGTTGCCGATAACCAGTTCATCCATAGCACCTTTTAGCATGTTAATAATTTTATCGGCAATATCGATTTGAAGGTATAAAACACGCAAAGCAGAACAACGTTGTCCGGCACTTTGGAAAGCAGAACTCACTATATCTCCAACAACCTGTTCAGCCAGAGCTGTTGAATCGACAATCATGGCATTCAAACCTCCTGTTTCAGCAATAAGAGGAGCGGTCGGGTCGGCATGATTTGCCATTGCTTTGTTGATGGCTCTGGCAGTCTCTGTGGAACCCGTAAAACATATTCCATCGATTAAGGGGGATGATGTAAGCCTGGCACCAACCGTGGGGCCATCACCTGGTAGTAGCTGGATAACATTGTCAGGAATTCCTGCTTCAAGCATCAGCTCAACGGCACGAGCGGCGATTAAAGGTGTTTGTTCTGCGGGTTTGGCAATAACCGAATTTCCTGTGACCAGAGCTGCAACAATCTGGCCGGTAAAAATAGCCAGAGGGAAATTCCAGGGGGAGATGCAAATAAATACTCCGCGTCCCCGGTAAGAACTATTGCTGAAATCCTTGCAGGCTGTCACGGCATAGTAACGACAAAAGTCGACGGCTTCACGAACTTCACCGATAGCATCTGGAATCGATTTCCCTGCTTCACGGCAAGCCAATGTGATTAGCTCTACAGAATGTTGCTCATACAGGTTTGCAAGTCGCTGCAAACAGCTTGCACGATGTTCAACAGGGAATTCTCTCCATTCATTGGCTGCACTTTTGGCTCGGATGAGAGTTTCATCAACCTGTTGAGTCGTTGACTCGAAAGCATCGCCGACATGATCAGAGTGATCAGCAGGATTGTAAATATGTAGTTTCTTACCTCTTTTTTCTCCATCGGCAAGTTTTGCTGATGCAAGCCATTTATGCTTCCTGAAAGCACTTCTCGCGATGTCGAGTTCCTGAAGAACAGATGGGTTGGCAATATTCAAACCTTTTGAATTATATCGCCCATCGCTAAGGATAAATCGAGGTAAGGGAATTCGGGGGTTTGCAATCTGGTCTTTGGCTTTAATGATGCTGATGGGGTCACCAACAACTTTTTCGGGCGGTACGGATTCATCAAGTACCTGATTTACAAAAGAGCTATTAGCACCATTTTCCAGTAAGCGGCGAACCAGGTAAGCGAGTAAATCTTCATGAATACCGACAGGTGCATAGATGCGACATCGACTTTGGTTTTGTGATCGAATAACTTCATAAAGTGATTCACCCATTCCGTGAAGGCGCTGGAATTCAAAGTCGTCACGGTTACCAGCCATGTTGAGAATGGCTGCAGCGGTATGAGCATTGTGTGTGGCAAACTGCGGGTATATTCGATCAGTCATGGCTAAAAGTTTTTTAGCACAGGCCATGTAACAAGTGTCGGTTGAGGCTTTACGGGTAAATACCGGATAAGCTTCAAGCCCTTCAACCTGAGCGAGTTTTATCTCGGCATCCCAGTAAGCGCCCTTGACCAGGCGCACCATTATTTTACGGTCGAGACGTGAAGCTAATTGATGCAGCCAGTCGATAACATAGGGAGCACGGGGTGAGTAAGTCTGAACGACCACTCCAAGTCCATGCCATCCTTTCAGGTCTGGATTGGATAGCACGGCTTCAATGATGTCGAGGGATAGATCCAGACGGTCTGCTTCTTCTGCATCAATATTGAATCCCATGTTGGCATTTTTGGCCAGGTGAACCAGACTGGCAACGCAAGGTACAAGTTCCTTGAGCACGCGATCGCGGTTGGTAAATTCATAACGAGGGTGTAATGCAGATAGTTTTACAGAAATTTCGGAGTTTTTAGTGATGTCGGAGTGACGGTTATTCTCTGATAAAACTGAAATGGCTTTGCTATAGGCCATGAAGTAATGCTGTGCATCCCCTGCTGTATGGGCACCTTCGCCCAACATGTCGTAGGAATAAGTATAACCTTTGAGTTCCATGCTGTGAGCCCGCGTCATGGCTTCCTGAATGTCTCGCCCAAGCACAAACTGATGACCGAGAATTTTCATGGATTGGGCTACCGCTGTGCGAATTACAGGTTCGCCAATACGTTTTAGTAGCAGGCGAATATTTCCACTAATATCCCAGTTGTTAGTTTCTTTTGAGTCGATCACTTTGCCTGTCAACATCAGAGCCCAGGTTGATGTATTGACCAGTGGAGAAGTGGAGTGACCTAGATGACGGCTCCAGTTAGCGGGTGCTATTTTATCATTGATGAGAGCATCGATAGTGCTGTCATCGGGTACTCTTAGTAAGGCCTCTGCGAGACACATAAGAGAAACACCTTCCTGTGTGGATAACCCATATTCAGCAAGGAAAGTTTCCATCAACCCTGGAGACTTAGCTGAACGAAGTTCTTTGACGATGGCAATCGCATGTTGACTTATTTTGTTCAGTAACTCTGTGCTCAGATCAAGATTATCGATTAGCCCTTTAACGGCGTTGCTCTCATCACAAAGATAGGCGGCACGTATGTTAGATCTCAGTTTGTCATTAGCTATTTTCAAGAAGTTATTTGACATGATGACACATCCTTAGGTAGATAGTTTTCTGGGTAGTGAAAGCTATAAAAAGAATATCAGAAAGGGAAGGTAGAGTTAAATCCTACTGGTAGATTCATTCTCTTTTGGATTTTTTCCTAATAAATTTCTTTTATTAGAAAAATATTTTATTGGTGGAATGTAGTGTTTTGATCTAGTGTGGTATTTCACTGTTATTAAATTTGTTGCTGAATATTAACGTTAGTCTGGATATTTCAACTGAATTATCGAGCATTAAGGAGATAGTTGCATGCAAAAAAATCCGATACAAAACAGTAAATTGCCCTTTAGATGTCGAATGGTATGCGTGTCGCTGGTTGGTGGTTCGCTTCTTCTTGCCTTTGTTTTTTTACTCTTTTACATAAACCTGATCACCATTGAGGCTGCTTTGTGGACCGCTATGGTTATTTTTATATCGATCGCGATTTATGAGTCAATTCTGTTGTCATTAATTACCCGATGTATGATTAATGGAATCAATAAGAGTCCTGAGAATACCTGACTTTAATGTTGAAACTGGTAGTTTATTGCCAGCTCATGAATTAATTTTATGATTTGAAGGCAGCTGAAGTGCTTCGATAATGGGTAAATGATCTTACTTTTCTTTGTAAGTTTGCACTGTGCAACTAGCGAGTGAAAGTGAATTGGTGCTTGTTGAATAAATTAGTTTAACAGTTTACTGAAGTAATCCATCAGTCCATTTTTTCTCTGAGAGAGGGGACTGCTGTAATCAGGACTAGTATTTGAAAAGTATTTCAACCTTTCTAACCCATTTAAAATAAGAATTTTGTCTTCGTTCAATTCTTCACTGAACTGAGTGGTTGTGTCATCGGACATGTTTACAGAATATTTGTTGTTTAAGTGTCTACGAGTATATCCCGTGATTTAATGTGATATGTGTTCTGCTTCACATTGGACTTTGAAATTTAATAGTTTGCTTTTTTCTGTGCGCTAAGTCACAGCTGCGTTTTCCAGGTTTAAGCATATGCTCGTTTCTACATTATCTTGATGCAGGTTTCTGCATTAGATTTGTTAATAATGAAAAGCATTTCGCAATACTCTGAGTTTAGATCGACCGGGGTAGGATCATCTGAGCAGTTGCAACCCGCGATAATACTGGAATAAAAAATACCGGCAGTTATTAAAATATTCTCAGATTGTTCATCCATGCTATTTACCATGACCTGAAGGTTATCTCTGGTCGCATAACTGCCCAGAAGTAATGCCTGTTGCAATGGTAATTCTTCTAGTGAGAGTTGCGTGATCTGTTCAATAAAAGTTAGTTTAAATTGCTCGGTGTTCCATGCGTGCAGTGATTTAGTTAATGTTAACATTGTGGCGGTAGCTCAGGGATTCTGAATTTATTGAGTATAGCGAAAGACGGGAGATAAGTTCTCAAATATGTTAGCTTGCCATGTTGTTATTTCACTCTGATTTGCGGAACCTCTGATCAATGAATGATTTTTTTATACTGGCTAGAAATGCCCCCATTCGTCTTGAAGATCGCAGCAATAGAATGACTATTACTACTCACTTCAAAACAAATCGGAACATTTCTATCTCAGCCTAAAATTAACCATCATCAACCAGAGGTACCTTAGAAAATGAATCCCATCCTGTCAGCACAAAATTTAATCAAGACTTATCCTGATGTTACCGCCGTAGATGGTATAGGTTTTGAAGTGGAAGCTGGTAGTTGTTATGGCTTGTTGGGCCCGAATGGCGCAGGGAAAACCACGACCATGGAAATGCTGGAAGGTATAATTCAACAGGATTCAGGTGAAATTTTTTATCAGGGTCAGGTTGTGGGTACCAGTTTTAAACATGAAATTGGTATTCAGTTTCAGTCGACATCTTTGCTGGATTATCAGACAGTGATTGAAGCACTGGAAATGTTTGCTGCCCTGTATGAAAAAACAGTTGACCTTCATCAATTAATTGAGTTATGTCATCTTAAGGAATTTATAGATAGGGATACACGTAAACTTTCCGGGGGACAACGACAACGGTTGTTACTGGCGATAGCACTGGTTAATGACCCTAAGCTGGTGTTTCTGGATGAACCAACCACCGGGCTTGATCCGCAGTCGCGGCGTAATTTCTGGCACCTGATCGAAAATATTAAACAGGCCGGGAAAACCATAATATTAACAACTCACTACATGGAAGAAGCGTATCGTTTATGTGATCAGATTGCGATTGTTGACCAGGGCAAGATTATTATCGAAGGAAATCCTGATGAGTTACTTAAACAACATTTTGCTGCATCCATTATCAGATTAGCTAAATCATCTATTAATCAACCGGAAAAACTACCGGATGATATCAGGTTGGTTGATGGGCAGTATGAAATGTTCACTGATGATGTGCCGGAATCTATTTCACGTCTGGAAAAACTGGGCATAGGCCTGGGAGAATGCCAGATAAGCGCGCCCACTTTAGAAGACCTTTTCCTTAAACTGACCGGCCATGCGTTGAGAAGCTAATGAGTATTCAAAGAATGTTGGCGGTCATGCGTGCTCGCTTTCGTGAGTTTTACCGGGATACTGCTTCCTGGTCATGGAATCTGGTGATGCCAATTCTGATTATTATCGGGTTTGCTTTTATCTTTAGTGGTGATTCAGAGGATATGTTTAAGGTTGCTGTATTGCAAAATGACAGCAAAACTGACATTGCGTTTCTAAAAACTGACTATATCCGTTTTATAAAAGTATCTGAACTTGAGGCTGCAATAACCAAGGTTCAACGGCATCAGATTGATATGTTGCTGGATTTAACTGGCAAACCAAAATACTGGATTAATGAACATTCAGCGAATGGTTATATGTTGGAAAAATTATTTCATGAGTCCTTTCAGACCAGCTCTTTAGCCTATCATCGTGAACTGGTGACGGGGCAGGATATTCGCTATGTGGACTGGGTGATGCCCGGAGTACTGGCGATGAATATGATGTTTTCCTGTTTGTGGGGTGTTGGATGGGTTGTTGTACGTTACCGAAAAAACGGAGTGTTGAGACGATTACAGGCGACACCGCTAACGCCATTTGAATTTTTGAGTGCGCAGGTCATTGCTCGAATGATCATTGTGACAGCGGTGACTTTACTGGTTTTTATCGGTGCAGATCTGGTGGTTGATTTTACTATGCAAGGATCATACCTGGCACTGTTTCTGGTGTTTTTCAGTGGGGCAGCGTGTTTAACCAGCATGGGTTTAATGGTCGCTACACGGCTGAAAACAGAGGAAGTTGCTGATGGATTGCTGAACCTTTTGAGCTGGCCGATGATGATTTTTTCAGGTGTATGGTTCTCGATGGAAGGCACTCATCCTGTGGCTCAATTTATTTCTCAGATGTTTCCGTTAACACACCTGGTAGATGCTTCACGGCGTATTATGATTGATGGAGTAGGTGTTTCAGGTGTGGCTTTTGAAATTGCTTTATTGAGTGGTTTGACTTTGTTGTTGCTGTTTGTTGCTTCACGGCTTTTTAGGTGGTCGTGATTGTAGTTATTTCTAAAAAATGGTGCGCACGGCGCACCAATCTTTAACCTTTCCCACGATAAATTTCAAGTTCTGCTGCTCTTGTTTCGTTGGTAGGTCCTTCCACAATGATGACATCATCTGCTAATAACAAAGTGTCTGGATTTGGACTATCAGTTCGAATGCCATGCCTCACCAGAGCGATTAATGTGGTGTGCTGATCAAATACAAAACTATTAATGGCTCTACCAACTGAAGGTGATCCTTCCAGAACTTCTATGCTGTGCAAATGATGGAAATGCTCAGGATGTTCATAATCTTCCTGGCTATGGAAAAATGCCCGCACACGAGAATAGTGATTGCTTCGTGCCTGGTCAATCATGTCATCTACATCGGCTCTTTCCAGCCCAAAATGGGTCAGGGCATGCCAGGCTAACATCATGCTTGATTCAACAGTATCAGGAACCACGTCGGTAGCGCCTGTTTCGAGTAATTCTTCCAGATGCAGGTCATCACGCGTTCTGACAATGATAGGAATATCCTGCCTTAGTTGTTTAGCCGTGCGAGTAATGTGATGACTGATATTAAAATCATGGAAAGTGATGACGACTGCACGAGCATGATCTAAACCAGCATGTTGTAAAACTTCAGGGTGGCTACTATCTCCGTAATAAACGGGTTCGCCTGCATCCCAGTTTTCATTGATTAAATCGGGGTCAAGTTCAAGTGCCAGAAATGGAATGTTAGCCTGTTTTAAAAACTGTGACAGGTTCTGTCCGGTGCGTCCAAAGCCACAAATAATGACATGGTTTGATACATGGTCTGCAGCCTGTTCGATGTGGGTATCATTCTGTTTTTGCTGGGCCAGATAATCAGGGCTTAGAAACTTTGCAATCTGGCCGTTATAACGAATTATCATGGGAGAAATTACCATGCTAAAAACGATTGCCGCGATAATGGGTTGACTCACTTCAAGAGATAATAATCCGCTGCTTAATCCTACTCCGAGTAAAGCAAAACCAAATTCACTACCCTGTCCTAAGGATATTCCAGAACGAATGGAAACACCTGTTTCATTACCCGAGAGTCGTGCTATCAAAATGACAGCCAGTCCTTTTCCTAAAATCAATCCTAGTGTCAGCACTAAAACAGCAATCGGATCGGTGAGTAAAATATGCCAGTTAAACTGGGTACCCACTGAGATAAAAAATAGTCCCATTAATACATCTTTAAAGGGACGAATTTCTGTTTGTACCTGATGTTGAAATTCAGTTTCGGCGAGCATGATACCAGCCAGAAAGGCACCCATTGCCAGCGATAATCCCAGTTTCCAGGTCAGCCAGGCCGCCAACAAAGTGATTAATAAAATAAACAGGGTGAATAATTCTGATGAATAAGTGGATGAAATCCAGTGTGTGATGGGGCGAATAAGATAAGTTCCCACTACATAGATAATGCCGAATGCTATGGCTCCTTTGAGCAGTGCGAGGCTAATAGGCATAAACAGGCTGCCGGCTTCAGGTTGAGCGAATATTGGAATCAATACCAGAAAAGGTACAACGGCCAGATCCTGAAACAATAAAACCCCTAGAGCAATATGACCATGTCGACTGTGTAGCTCGTGTTGTTCGGTAAGCTGTTTTACCACGATGGCGGTTGATGATAATGCCAGTGCTCCACCCACCGCAAAAGCTGCCTGCCATGACATGCCTAACCACATAGCTAAGCCTAGTGTGCTAAATGTTGAAATAAAAACTTGCGCGAAACCAATACCAAAAACGATGCTTTTCATCGACATGAGTTTAGGTATTGAAACTTCAAGACCAATTGTAAATAACAGAAATACAACGCCAATTTCGGCGATTTGTTCGATGGCTGCCGATTCTGGAATCCAGCCTAAGGTATGGTGTCCAGCCAGCATACCGACCAGCAGGTAACCGAGAACAGATGGCAGGTTTATTTTGCGAAAAATAGCCACGCTGATAACAGAGAAAAATAACAGGATGAGAACCTGATTTAACTGGTCAAAGTCATGCATAATGATTAATCCCTAAATGTTGATGTTATTAATTTTGTAACTACTCAGCGTATTCAAAAAAGTCAAAAAAATTCACCACGAAGTCACGAAGTACACAAAGGTACATTGTTATTTAGCAATATACTTTTTAAATTATGACAATGGCTGATTTATCCAATTACTTTTAGCATTATTTGTTTTTCTTCGTGAGCTTCGTGACTTCGTGGTGAAAAAAATCTTTAAATTTATAGAAAAATTGAAACTCGTTGAGTAGTTACTTTATTTTTTTAATAAACTGTCCAGTGATACCGTATTTTCCTGTATTGGGTTTTCCACTTTCTTGATCTGAAAATATTTATAACCATTCAGCATAGCAGAAATTTGAGCACCGCTGCCTTTGATGTCATGCAATAAAACAAATGCTATATGTGTCAGAGTGAAATATAAAATAATGGTAGCTAAAATAGAATGTAGTTCTGGCATTGTAAATCCTGCCAAAAAAATATAGTTTCCAGTTAAAAAGCCGGTAGTAGTGGTTAATATCATTATCAAAATTGACATCAGGTAAACAGGTTGCCAGACAGGGTTAAAAGCGTACCAGTCAGGGCAGGGAAGTTTACCCAATGAAGCATAAAATTTTACAGTTTGCAGTAAAACATGACGTTGTTCTTTAGTGGGAATAAGTAAACGCCAGTGTCCGGAACCGGGTTTAAATAATAGATAAATGCGAAAAGCCAGTACCAGTGATAGAGCTTGCCCGATCATGATATGCCAGTCTAACCAGGCGATGACATCCACATCAGAATGCTGAACCAGCCAGGCACTAATGAGCAGAAAAACAGTAGCCCCGGCAATTAACCAGTGGGTGATACGTTGTGCACTTGAAAAAACTGTAACTCGATTAATATTGTTCGACATTAAAGTTGTTTAAATTTGAATAGTTTACGAATATCTGGAATTGATCAGCCATAGTATCGGCAATGATTTACCAGCCCCCACCGCCTCCTCCGCCACCACCGCCACCACCGCCACCCGATGAACCTCCTACAGAGCCAGAAGATGAACCAGGTGCTGTTGATGAAGAACTTATAGCAGAGTCCAGACCTGTTGAAATGGAACTGGTGAAGTCATTCATATCATGATAGTTATTGTGATAAAGGAAACCGGTTGGATGAACGCCTTTTTCAATTAAACCTGAATCAATAGATCGTTCAAGTTTTTTTGACCATGAGTGATTTACACCCAGAGCTATGGCGTAGGGTAGAAACTGTTGATAGATATCGTTTGAAAATTCAGGTTGCCCGGAAAGTTTTAACTCATCCTCTTCGGCAATACTTAAATATAATTTAAAACTTTCAATTTTATCCAGTAACTTGCGACCGGCCAGGGTCGGGGCTTTAAGCCATTGTTCAAACATAATGTTTGCTGCAATCATCAGGTAAATAGAGACAGCAACTGGCCAGGAGATATCTTCTAGCATGAAGTGTAGTGAAGAAATTAAATCACTAAGCACTAAAGCCAGGATTCCAAAACTGACAATTTGAATAGCTAACCCTATCAGTGATGGTTGCTTTCCTTTTTTCAGATATGACCTGAAAAGTTTTACGATAATAACAAAGGGAATGAAAGAAATGATACTGACAGCGATAGTTGAGATGGTCATTGCTTCATCTGGAAGAGTCAGAATAGAAAAAATGATAGTCGCCAGACTGATAAGCATGCCAGGGAAAAAGAATTTCTTGTTGGTATTGAAATGCAACTTTTCATAGTCTTCACGTAGAGACGTTTCATGATTGTTAAGTGCTTTTCTGAGCCTTTTGTGTTCTGACTGAGTTAGGGTGATCTGGTCTGAGGATTCGAATAACTGTTGTAATATGGCCGATTCCCCAGCCGCTAGATGTGTAGCAGGAGAATAGAGTTTATGGATGATAAAATTTTTACTGCTATTCTGGTCGATGCTGATAAAACCCTTGATGGCCAGGTTAACCAGTGCGACGGTAAAGCAGCTTTTATCATAGGACATTTGAGAGATGAAACGTGTAGAGGCTGGAGAGAAACCTTCAGGAGCCTGATAGAGTGGTAAAATAATTCCCTTATCAGGATCTTTCCCCACCTTTAGCCAGATAAATACATAGTAAATTAATACTAAAGCCAGCCCTGAAACTGCTATCAGGCTGTGTTTATTGTTTTCAATGTATAGTGCTCTCAGTTGACCGGCATCGGGTTCGGTAATAATGCCCTTGGGCCAGTTAGCCACAATGGTTAAACCTTCATGAGCCTTTAAAAGCTGAGTTGTCGTGAAGTTGAATTGTCCAGAATGCAAAATTTGATGTGTAAGAAATTGCTGAGTTGATCCTTTTATTCCCGTGTAACCGGTTAGAGAAATGTGACTGCTCTCGACAGCTTCTGGTAACGTGACTATTGCTGATGCTTGCTGAATTGGAAAGTTCCAGCCATTGCCGGTAACGTTAAAGTACAACTCATCATATTCATTAAAAAATCCCAGTTGATGCGTAGTGGTGAACTCAATCTGATAACTGTAGTGACCTGGTTTTAGAATAACATCTCTATTACCGATATAAATTCGAATGCCATTGGATAATTTGCTAGTGTGATAATCTTCTTTCACCCCATCACGTTGGACTGATATCAGGGTAAACCCGACTTTACTGATACCGCTTTTGTCTTTATATAAAGTGGGGAAATCTCGGTAAATACCTCGTTTTATCTGATTATTTTCAGCCCTGACCTGAATGGTTTCTATGATATGCAGCTGTCCATTTTGTTGAATGTTGATATCACTGTGGTAGGAGGTAATAACTTCTTTAGCGTGCAGGTTGAAAGACAGTATCAGGGTAAGAAATAGTAGAAGCGATAGAAGGATTTTCATTATTGAGATTCTGACATTTCGAAATATTCGGCGGCCTTAAAACTGAAAAGATTAGCGATGAGCAAATCAGGAAAGGTTTCTATTCTGGTGTTCAGGTTATTGACGGCACCATTGTAATAACGGCGAGCAAAGTGAATATCCTTTTCTATCAGGGATATTTCCTGTTGCAGGTCGAGGTAGCTTTTATTGGTTTTCAGCTCCGGGTAACTTTCGGCTACTGCATAAATTGAAAATAAAGAACTTGAGAGCTGGCTTTCAAGTTTACCCTGTTGATTAACAGCATTGTGTTTTTTGGCCTGTTGCCTGAGTTCGGTGACAGCCTGTAATGTTGCCTGTTCATAACTGGCATACTGTTTTATTGCGCTGACCAGTTTAGGGATAAGGTCGTGGCGTCGTTTTAATTGCACATCAATATCACTCCAACCGGATAAGACACGATGTTTATCTCTAATCAGTTTGTTATAACTCATAACCAGAAAGCTGATGATTATGGTGAGTGGAATAAGAATGAGCCAGATCATACGGGCAATATACCAAAAAACGTGCTGAAGAGTGTAAGGCTCGTCATGCGCACCAATAAGGTTTGATATATTAAATTTATAAGGGCAAAAAAAAACCCGGCAAAAGCCGGGTTTTGATTATTGACGTAACGTGTTTAACGTCTGACTTTAGGGCTTATGTTAACGCCACTATCTTTTTTCTTGTTTCCAAATCCGATTGATCCACGATCTTTATTATCGTTGTATCCATCATCGCCACCGTAAGTGAATCCTTCACTAAAATTTTGCATCTCGCCCGGCATATCTATGGCAGCATCTCTAAACTCTGTTTCTACATCAATTGGATTAGGAATAGAGATTGAAGGAGCTTTCCAGCCACCAGGCATCGTGCCGAGTCTATTTGGTGTGATCATCATGTCTTCCCAGGCTTCTGCAAAGCCTTCTTCGGGGTCTGATGGGTCAAACCATTTGCTTGGTCCACCGTTACGTCCCCACAGGTTGTCATAATCACGATTCCACGGAGCACGTCCCCAGCTACGATCCCATGGACCATGAACAGGAAGTACATCTTCGTATATGCTGTCATGTCCCGGCCACATTTCTTCCATAAAACCACTGTTACCGGTGAAAGGCATATTGTTTCTACCGAATGGTCCGTTACGGAAAGAATTGTTATTGAAAGGTCCGTTACGGAAAAAATTATTATTCGATGGACCACGATTATATTGGCCATAATTCATATTACGGTTATAGCCGTTATAGTTTGGATAGCGGTTATATCCATTGTAGTTCTGACGGTTATAGTTAGGATAGCGGTTGTATCCATTGTTGTTCTGGGCATTATAATTCTGGTAAGGGTTCCCGTAAGGTGTGCCATAACCATAGGGATTTTGTCCCTGTGCCTGTACTGACTGACTCGATAAAACGAGAGCAGCAAAGCTTGCTAATAGTAAAGGTTTAAAATTCATCATTGTCTCGCCATCTCCAGTAGTAGATCCAGTTTCTTAAGAACTGGTCAAATAATTATTCAGTATCATTGAGCAGGGAGCATAACGAAAACAAACAATTAAAGCAATATAAGAATTTGCTAATATACTAAATAATGTTTTTCGGCAGCGGTAACAGTTTGTGTCATCAGGGTGGCAATCGTCATTGGGCCGACACCTCCGGGAACCGGTGTATAGGCATAACAGCTGTCTTTTATGGCTTCAAGTTCGACATCACCAATGCCGCCCGGGTGATACCCTGCATCGATAACCACGGCGCCATCTTTAATCCAGTCACCCTTGATAAGTTCGGGCTGACCCACTGCACCGACAATAATATCAGCCTGTTTTACGAAGGATGGTAAATCCTGAGTTCTTGAGTGACAGATGGTGACAGTGGCATTTTCATTCAATAGCATCATTGCCATGGGTTTACCTAAAATTGCGCTACGACCTATAACTACGGCATGTTTGCCATTGATTTCAATGCCATATTCTTTGAGTATGGTCATGATGCCGGCTGGTGTTGCAGAACCATAGGCAAATTCCTGCATAACCATTTTTCCAAAGCCGAGTGAGGTAACGCCGTCCACATCTTTATTCAATGCGATCGCATCAAAGCATAAACGCTCATCAATTTGTTTGGGTACGGGGTGCTGTAACAGAATGCCGTGAACATCAGGGTTATCATTTAGTTTCTGGATTTCAGAAATTAACTGTTCAGTGGTGATGTCTTTATCCAGTACCAGTCGAATAGATTCCATGCCGACACGTTTACAGGCATTGCCTTTCATTTTAACGTAAGTGGCGGAAGCGGGGTCATCTCCAACCAGAATGGTGGCGAGTATGGGAGTCGTGCCCCCGGTATGTTTTTTAATGGCTTCAACTCGTGTCATCAGTTGTTGTTCAACTTTTGTAGCGAGTGCTTTTCCATCCAGAACAATTGCAGCCATAAATTCACCAAGATATAAGTTTAAAATTTGTTCTATTATAAATGATTGAGAATGTTTTTCGTTGCAAGATTTAAGACTAAGAATATATCTATGTCGAATTATTTACTTTAAGGCAAAAAAACTTCTGTTTAGCCTTAATAAAAAAGTTTTATTGTGGATATACGCTATATTCAAGTTAGGATCTGGGAAATAAACTTAGATATATAATGGAGCAATTCAACACCTTTAAATTTAGCAGAACTTATAACCATCATGGTTATAAGTTAATGATGCTATGTGATTTTTTTAAATCTGTTTTAGCCCTCCTGTTAATCACTGTTTATCCAGTAAGTTTATCTGCAGAGCAGTTACTGGTAAACACCGGTACAACTGAAAATATAATCAGCCGGAATAAAGCTCGTCTCTATTTTAGCCAGCGTCTTACTCACTGGCCGGATGGTAAATCAATCACTTTAGTGGTGCTGTCTGATGATGATCCTTTGCATATAGAGTTTAGTAAAAAAGTTCTCGGTCTTTACCCTTACCAATTACGACGCGCCTGGGACAGGCAGTTATTTACCGGAACAGGACAGGCACCCATTACTGTCTCCAGTGAGCAGGAAGCTCGTGAAGTTATTGCTGCAACGCCCGGTAGTTTGAGTTACGTGTCTGGTGATATACAAAATGAAAAAATTAGACAAATGGAGGTTAAATAGGTGAATTATAAATCTTTCACCAGCATTTTATTTGTTGTTATATTTTCTGTTTTTACGGTACAGGCTCAGGATGTAACTAGTAATCGAGTGCAATGGCATGGATTCTTAACACAGGGTTATTTCAAAACAACTGATAATAGTTTTTTTGGAAATAGTGAAAATGGATCTTTTGATTTAACCGAGCTGGGGCTAAGTGGGTCTTACCGTGCATCGGAAAATATTTTGCTGGCCGGTCAGGTACTGAGCCGGAATGCTGGTGAAATGTACGATGCTTCACCTTCCGTCGATTTCTTACTGGCTGACATAATGCTAAGTAGCTCTGAGACGGGGAAAACGGGTGTGAGAATCGGTCGCACAAAAAATGCTTTAGGTTTATACCCTGATCCACACATAGAAAATTAAAAAACGAATAAAGCCCTGGCTGTATAATGGTTTGCACCACACAAGACCAGCACCCAATAGGTGAACAACCAAGGCTCATGAATATTTTACCCTACAACCTCGCTACCACAAACGACTCATTAACTTCCCGTGCCGGATTATTAGCCATTGCACAGGTTATGGAATCCATACAGCTATCACAACGAATTAATAAATATTTCCCAGCACCTGGAAGCAATCGTGGATTCCAGCCATCTACCTTTATTGAGACACTCATTCTGATGCAGCATGAAGGTGGCTTCCATCTGGATGACGTTCGTCACCTCAATGATGATGAAGCCTTAAGAACGGTACTGGGTTTAGATAAAATACCACAAGCCAGTTCACTGGGAAGCTGGCTACGTCGACTGGGTAACCACAATCAAAGCTTTACCGCCTGGACACAGGTTAACAAAGCCGTCTTAAAGGCAGCATTACATCAATGCAAAGGAATAACGCTTGATATTGATGCAACAGAAGTTATTGCCAATAAAGCTGATGCCCAGTGGACTTATAAAAAGAACAAAGGCTATATGCCGATGGTCGGTCATATAGCTGAAGTTGGGCAAGTGGTTGCCTGTGATTTTCGCCAGGGTAATGCCTCACCAGCGAAAGAGAATTTGGAATTTATTCATCAATGTGAGCATTCATTACCCGATGGCTGTTTTGTTCAGTCTTTACGGATTGATGCCGCCGGCTATCAAAAAAAGATTATCGAGCATTGTGATAATAGAAGCATTAAGTATGCGATCAGGGCTAAAACCAGTGCCGCTATTAAAGAGCAAATCGTTGCATTAACAGAAGCAGACTGGCAGCCACTCCTGAATAAAAAAGGGGGTCCTGTAACAGGTCAGCATACAACGCGAATGGCACACTGGATCAGTGATTATGACAAGTCATTTACGCTGGTTATTCAACGCAAACGTATTCAGGGTCAAGCTGAGCTGGAATTAGACACCCCTGATAGCGGCGAAGAAATTTGTGCAGATGGATACGTTTACCGGGCCATTGCCACCAATCAGGATGAATGGAGCAATGCTCAAATTATTCATTGGTATAACCAGCGGGCAGAAGATAGCGAAAATCGGATCAAGGAGCTAAAACTCGATTTTGGTGGCGACATACTGCCTTGCTCTGATTTTAATGCGAATGCATTGTACTTTTTAATTGCCGCACTCTCATTTAACCTGTTTGCACTGATGCGCCAACTCCTGCCAGAGAGAATAGCCCATCATCGGGCAACGACAGTACGGTGGCGCTTATATGCAATGGCCGCAAAAGTTGTTAAAACGGGCAGACAGCTTTTTATAAAGCTAAAGGCAAAACATCAGGCAGTTCTGGATCAAGTGCTTCAAGCACTGAGGAGGTTTGACTCGCCGCCCATATAACACGATACAAAAACATCCCCTGTAAACGACAGGATAAATCCGCCTAAAAATTGAAATAACAATAAATGCTGTCATTAGTGAGCTGACTTTTCATTAAACAGTCTACTGAATAGTGGCCGTAACGACAGATTTGATTGAAAAAGTTTTTTTTAAAGCAGGGTGATGCTGGGTTAAGTTCCTATATGTGGATTTGGG
>JABHSO010000175.1 GCA_018669845.1 Gammaproteobacteria bacterium
CTGTCTTTTTTTATTTCAATCTCTATTCCGATCAGGTTTGAAGACCATATTGATTGATAGTGTAAATTTAGTCCTGCTGCTAGCAGGCAAAGAACAAGTGTAAAGCCTAAGAGGATAAAGGCTTTGTTATGAGATATTTCCTGAGCTGAAGAAGATGGGTAGATATTTTCAGACACTATTTCTTAAGTTCCATTTTTTAGGGATTATAGCAGTTTTACTGAGATATTTTACCGCCAGATCGCAAGTAGGGTGCGCCGTGCGCACCATTGACGTTGGTTCAAAAATCCATGGTGCGCTTGGCGCAGCCTACAAATATTAAGTAAAGCATGCTTCGCACGGAATGACTTTAAATTGAGCAGCTTAACAAAACAGGCTGCGACTAAACCAGTCAGGTACATGCGTCCTGCCTTTAGATAGACCTTTATCCAGTTGCTTAAAGTTGGCACAGTGGCTTTCAACAAGATGCCAGAAGTGTGGTGAGTGATTCATGTGTCGAGTGTGGCATAACTCATGAACCATAAGATATCGAACCGTTTCTGCTGGCATGAATAATAACTGGTCATTCAGACTGATAGTGCCAGAGCTAGAACAGCTTCCCCAGCGACTTTTCTGACTGCGGATAGATGTTTTGCTGAATGTGAACCCCAGCTCACTGGCAAGCTGCTCAAGTTTTGGAGATAAAACCTCCCAGGCTTTATTTCTTATCCAGTTACGCAGCAACTGGATGCCCTGCTCATCGTTAAGGCATGACAGAATCAGTAAGTAATCCTGTTGAATTAACTGAGGTTGACCGCTGCTTTTGTATTGAATAGTGTAATGTTCATCAGTAAGAGTGATAAAAATTGAGTCAGGTAAAGTAGTTTCCTGCAAACTGTGCTGATGTTTTTCCAGTTGTCTGGTTATCCAGGCTTCATGTTGCTGTAGAATGTGTGGGATTTTCTTTTTCGGGAATCTTTTGGGGATAACAACTTCAAGTCCCTGAAACGGTTTAACAGCAAGTCGAACGTGGCGCGCTCGTGCTGAAACTCTAAGAGAGTAGTCGAATGATCTGGATGATTGATTCAATGAAGCTAACTTTATATGGATTTACCGAATGTGTAGATTACATCCTTTGCTCCGTAAACGGTACCTCCATGTACCACTTCTGCCACGTAACCCGTTTTAATGAAATAACAAAATCTCAGTTTAATGAATTCCAGTAATTTCCATCAGCAGATATTTGAGCATTGTGCTATTGCGGATCGTATCCGGTTGTTAAGGCTATTGCGACAGGTTCAACATAAAAAACAACCTGATGTGACTCAGCAGCTACAGGCGGCCATTGAAAAATCTACTCAAAGAGTGACCCAACGACAGCAAAATAGGCCTTCTATTTCATTAAACCAGGAGCTTCCTTTTTACGAAAAACGTGACGAGCTTAAAAAGGTTATTGCTGAAAACCAGGTGGTGATAGTTTGTGGTGAAACCGGGTCGGGCAAAACCACCCAGTTACCCCAAATTTGTATTGATCTGGGCCTGGCTGATAAAGGCAAAATTGGTCATACCCAGCCTCGTCGATTGGCAGCTCGTTCTGTAACTAGTCGTATTGCTGAGGAGTTAAATACCCGACCAGGGGAAGCGGTTGGTTATAAGGTTCGTTTTACCGATACCACCAGCCCTGATAGTTACGTCAAGTTAATGACCGATGGAATTCTACTCGCAGAAATTCAAAATGATCGCTGGTTGAACGAATATCAAACTATCATTATCGATGAAGCGCATGAGCGTAGTTTAAATATTGACCTGATATTAGGGTTTGTAAAAACACTGTTACCCCGACGGCCAGATCTGAAATTGATTATTACCTCGGCAACCATAGACCCTGAGCGCTTCTCAAGATATTTCTCAGATGCACCGATGGTGATGGTTTCGGGTCGAACTTATCCTGTGGAAATGCGTTATCGCCCGATTTTAGATGAAGACCAGAAAGACAGAGATAGAAGTGAAGCGGTGATGGATGCGCTGCAGGAGTTGTTTAAAATCAGTCCTGAAGATACCTTGATCTTTTTTTCCGGGGAAAGGCAAATACGTGAAGCAGCAGATAAAATATCCAAACGTTTTCATCAATACGAAGTGTTGCCGCTTTATGCGCGTTTAACCAATGAACAGCAGCAGAAAATTTTTAAGAAGAGTCGACAGCGTAAAATAATTCTATCGACTAATGTGGCGGAAACTTCACTGACCGTACCCGGTATTCGATATGTTATAGATACTGGCCTTGCACGAATTTCTCGTTATTCCTGGCGTGCCAAAGTTCAACGATTACCGATTGAAAAGATCTCTCAGGCATCGGCTAATCAACGATCAGGTCGCTGTGGTCGTGTGGCTCCGGGTATCTGTATCCGATTGTATGATGAGGATGATTTTAATAACCGCCCTGAATTTACCGAGCCGGAAATTTTACGCACCAATCTGGCATCCGTTATTTTACAGATGGATAGCTTGAAGGTTGGGCATATAAGTGATTTTGATTTTGTAGAGCCACCCGACTCACGTCTGATCAGTGATGGCTATCGTTTGCTGGATGAATTACAGGCAGTTAAGGCTAATGATCAGGTGACCCGATTAGGTAAATTGATTAGCCGTTTTCCGGTTGATCCTCGTCTGGCAAGAATGTTAATCAGCGCAAGGGATAATGCCTGTCTAACCGAAATATTAATAATCGTATCGGTATTATCGGTGCAGGATCCACGTGATCAGTCTCCGGAGCACCGACAGGCAGCGAATGAAAAATTTAAGTTATGGCAGGATGAGAAATCAGATTTTCTGGGCTGGATCAAATTATGGGATGAAATTGCTCAACAAAAAAAGAGCCTGAGTAATAACCAGTTTGCAAAATGGTGTAAGAAAAATTATTTATCCTGGTTACGGGTTAGAGAGTGGCAGGATATTTACAAACAAATACGAGAACAGTTGAAAGAAATAAAGGCCGTTTTTAATACCACTGAGGCGAGTAGTGATTTAATTCATAGAAGTATCCTGTCAGGCATTCCCAGTCATATTGCTGCTTTTGATCAGGATAAGGAATATCAGACTACCAGAGGGCGTAAAACAGCCATATTCCCTGCATCGGTACTGGCTAGGAAAACGCCAAAATGGATCATGGCTTTTTCGCTATTAGATACCAGCCGGTTATATGCGCATGTGGTTTCGGGGATGAATCCCCAATGGGCTGTCACAGATTTACAACACCTGCATCAATACGAGTATTATCAGCCTCATTGGCAGTCAAAACAGGGGCGAGTAGCCGCCTTCAGAAATACTCGACTGTACGGCCTGTTAATTGAAGGCGCAAGAAGAGTTAATTACGCCAGTGTAAATAAAAAAGAATCTCGTGAAATATTTATTCGTGAAGCTCTGGTTGAGGGTGACTATCAAACTAAAGTAGATTTTATTAAAGCCAACAGAAAACTGATTGAGTTTTATCAACAGCAGGAAGAACGGGAACGTCGTCGTGACTTACTCATTGGTGATGATCAGGTGTATGCTTTTTATGATCAACATTTACCTGAAACTATTGTTGATTCAGTGAGTTTTGAATCCTGGGTTAAAAAACTTGATTCGGATGAAATCAAAAGACTGACTTTATTCGAACAGGATGTTCTACATGCAGAGCATAAAATGGATACGGTGACTTACCCGGAAACTTTGACAATAAAAAACCAGACACTAAAGTTAAGTTATATTTTTGATCCATCAGATGAAGCAGACGGTGTGACAGTATGGATTCCATTAGCTGTTTTAAATCAGTTTGAAGATACCGATTTCGATTTTTTAGTACCGGGATTGCTGGAACAGAAAATACAGGCGCTGATAAAAAGCTTACCCAAACTATTACGTAAAAATTTCATTCCTGTACCTGACTTTACCCGTGCCTGCCTTGAAGTGCTGGATGCCGGTAAACCCTTATATTCACAGTTGTCAGAACAGTTGCAAAGAATGACCGGTGTTAAGGTTGGGCAGGATCAGTGGAAGCCTGACAATATTGATAGTCATTTTTTGATGCGTTATTGCCTGGCTGATAATGGTGTGTGTAAAGTAAGTTCACGATCTCTTTCAGAGATTAAATCTGAGTATGCAGAAGTCGCTAACCAGCAGTTTGAGGAACAGGTTCAGTTTGATGACTCGGTGAGTCGAGAAGGTTTAATAGAGTGGGATTTTGATCGATTGCCTGAACAGGTTAGTTTGACTCGAAATGGTAGTCGAATTACGGCCTTTCCTGCGCTTGTTGATTACACTGATTCTGTTGCCATTGAATTGTTCGAAACAAGGCTGGATGCTGAATTTTATCATTCCTCGGGTATAGCAAGATTGATCATGTTTAAGCTTAAGGAGTCGATTAAATATTTAAAGAAAAATTTACCTGAAATAAATCAGTCAGCATTAATGTATATTTCTCTGGGTTCAAAAAATGATCTGATAGAAGATATTTTGATGTCCAGTATTGACGATTGTTTTTTAGCAAAAAGATTACCTGAAGACCGGTCGCAGTATGAAAATATGATAAACAAGTTTAAAGCTGAATTTATCAATGTAACTAATGAAAAAGCTGAAACTGTTTACAGAATCCTGAAATATTATCGTGAAAGCAGGAATCAGTTGCAAAGTGTGAAAGTTTCCAAAGCACATCTGGATGATTGCTGGGTACAATGTGAATACCTGGTTTATGAAGGTTTTATCCGTGAGACACCAACCCCTTATTTAACGCGCATGCCGATATATTTTCAGGCGTTGTTAAAGCGTTTGGAAAAATTACAGCAGGACTCAACCATGGCAGACAGAAATTTACCCGTTATTAACAGCCTGTGGCATGATTATTTAAATCTGGTTGAAAATGATAATGCAGATACCGATAAGTTGGAGCAATGTCGTTGGATGATAGAAGAGTTTCGAATAAACTGTTTTGCTCAACCAATGAAAACCAGGGTGCCAGTTTCAGAAAATAAAATCAGAAAGTTAATGGCTGACATGGTATGAAATCTGACATGAAAAAACCTCCTGTAATTAAAAATATAAAACAAATCGGGCAGTCCCGGTTGTTTACTATTGAACAACTTGATCTTGAATTTTCTAATGGAGAGCGTGCTGTATTTGAGCGGATCAAGGCCAATGCGGGAAAAGCCGTTATGGTTGCTGCCATTACTGAAAAACAGGAAATACTTCTGGTGAGAGAATATGCCGCAGGGACTGAACGCTATGAGCTGCAATTGCCCAAAGGTATAGTTGAAAAGGGAGAAGAAAGCGAACAGGCTGCTAATCGTGAACTTGCTGAAGAAACGGGTTATGCAGCTGAAAATCTTAAAATTTTGCAATCACTGAGGGTATCACCCGGGTACTTTAATCATAAAACAGATCTGGTTTTAGCGACAGGGTTGTATGAACAAAAACTGGATACAGGTGATGAGCCGGAAAAGCTGGAAGTTATCAAGTATCCGCTGGCAGATATTGACAGTTTGTTGCAGAGGGATGATTTTAGTGAGTCCAGAAGTATTGCTGGAGTTTTACTGGTGATTAGGCAGCTGTTCTGATTGGTGCGCACGGCACACCCTACATAATATACCTTCCTACTTAACCATGGGTAGGGTGCGCATGCGCACCATTTTTCACTTTACTTAACTGATTAATAATTCAATAAATCTACTCAAAACTGTCACCCTAATGACAGATTGTTCGTATCGAAGTCATTAATATTATTCTGATGATAGACGTTAATCAGAATAGGAGAAAAGAGATGATTTCGAATATGTTACGTTTTCCGTTATCAATGTTTGATGATGAACTTGATGACTGGTTTTTCCCTCGTGCGAGGCCTGCTCGCCACCAAACTCGTTCTGCTTACCCACCGGTTAATGTCGGAAGTACCGAAAAGAATGTCGATGTTTATTTGTTTGTTCCCGGTATGGACGCTGAAGCGCTTGATGTGGTGATTGAAAAAAATCTACTGAGTGTGGCTGGTGAACGAAAACTGGTTGAGTCAACAGAGAGTGAAGGAGATTTTACCCGTAAGGAACGCTATGAGGGGCAATTTAAAAGAGTTATTACCCTGCCGGAAGAGGTGGATACAGAATCTGCTGAAGCGGTTTACCGTGATGGAGTATTACATATCAACCTGGCTAAACAGATGGACGCTAAACCCCGTCAAATTCAGATTTCAGTGCATTAGGCCATAGTCATAGGAGAGAATGTTATGAGTGAAGAAAAGAAAATGAATTTAAATAAACAGGAATCACCTGTTGAAGTTCAGCAAGGTTCCTCAGCAGCAGAAGTAATGAGTTTGCGTCCATTAGCTGATATTCATGAAACTAAACAGGGTGTCACCCTGTACATGGATTTGCCCGGTGTTAGTAAAGAGTCACTGGATATTGATGTGGATAAAGATGTGCTGACCATTAAAGGTGCTGTTAATTTGCATACTCCCGTTGAGTTATCCCCAAGTTACATGGAATTACATTCTGGTGTTTTTGAAAGGCGCTTTACGCTGGGTGATGAACTGGATAGTACAAAAATAGAGGCGGCTCTAAAAAATGGAGAGTTAACCTTGTATATTCCTCATCTTGAGCAGCATATGCCACGCAAGATTGAGATCAAAATAGCCTGAGTCAGGAGGTGAGTTATGTTTAGTATGAGTAATTTGGGTGAAAGCCTGAATCGAAGTTGGGAGTCTGTGAGTCACGGATGGGATCAGTTGATTGATCGTGCTGGAAGTGCTTTGACCCATTTTAGTAGTAAAGAGAGTGAATTAGATAAAACACCTCTCAAAAGTCCTCGTTGGGGTTTGATGAGTGGTGAAGTTTTTGATGATGCAGAAAAAGTTGTGATTCGACTCGAAGTGCCAGGATTAACAGCTGATGATTTCGATGTCAGTGTGGTAGATAACGTGGTGATGATTAGTGGTGAAAAACGTTTTGAACGTGAGGAAACAAAAGGTAGTTATCATTTACTGGAACGTGCCTATGGTCACTTTACCCGGTCTATCCCGCTGAATTATGAGGTTGATGCTGAATCTGCAAATGCCAGTTATAAAAATGGCGTTCTAAGGCTGTCGCTTGATAAAAAGCCGGAACAACGTCGGCGTCAGATTCATGTGAATTAATAGTGGTTAGTTATGATACTTTTAATACCATTGCATGGTGGGTAGTGACGTGGATTATAAAGATTATTACCAGATACTCGGTGTTGATAAAAAGGCATCGCAAAGTGAAATTAAAAAGGCTTATCGGAAGTTAGCGCGTAAGTATCACCCTGATTTAAGTAAAGAGAGTGACGCTGAAGAACACTTTAAGGAAGTCGGTGAAGCTTATGAGGTTTTGAAAGACCCTGAAAAAAGAAGTGCTTATGATCAGCTTGGTTTGAACTGGAAAACAGGACAAGGTGAATATCAACCGCCTCCAGACTGGGATGCGGGTTTTGAATTTCATTCAGGGTATTCTGCTAATACTGACCATGCTGGCTTCAGTGATTTTTTTGAGAGCCTATTTGGCCAGCATGGAGCGGGAGTACAATATAGTTCGATGGGGTCTTCTCCAGGGGAATTTGAAAGCAGGGGACATGTTCAGGGACAGGATAGTCATGCTCATGTTTTTATCGATCTGGAAGATGCTTATAAAGGAGCAACTCGAGGGCTTGTCTTACAATCTACTGAAATGGACAGTGATGGACGCCCTCATGCTAAACCTCGCACATTACATGTCAAAATCCCTAAAGGGGTCAAAGAGGGGCAAAAGATTCGATTGCAGGGTCAGGGTAGCCCTGGTTTGGGTAGAGGAAAGGCTGGAGACCTGTATCTGGAAATTGGATTTAATCCTCACTCGCTGTATAAGGTAAAGGGTCGGGATGTATTTCTTGAGTTACCAATCAGTGCCTGGGAAGCTGCTCTTGGTGGAAAGATCAAAGTACCGACACCAGCGGGTAAAGTAGACCTTAGAATTCCTGCAGGATCATCCAGTGGTAAACGAATGCGACTGAAGGGTCGGGGTATACCGAGTAAACCTAATGGTGATTTTTATCTGACATTACAAATCATGATGCCAAAACGTTTATCAGAAAAAGAAAAGTCCCTGTACCGGAAATTACAGAAGTGTTCTGGTGCTTGCAAAGCTCGAGATCGTCTTGGGGTTGTATAAAAATTAGCCAGCCATCATAGGAATATTTCCTTATGCAGGGATCAATTAGTTTACAATTTAGATTCGGTAAAATGAGCTTCTTTATATAAAGCTGCCAGGTCGGTGATTAATAATTGCTTACGTTTTTTATCCAGAATCTTTTCAGCTTTCCAGTGTTGTAATTGCTTGTTGATAACCTGCCTGACCGATCCGGCCATACGTGCAAGCGCTTCATCAGACAATCCATTAATCAAATGATATTGATGTTCATCCTGCTGATTACCTGTGTATGAATTTACTTTGTTGATATGTTTCAGAATGATTCGACTCAATCGGGTAGAGACATCGTGTAAAGCAAAGCTGGTTGACAAGTTCTCCTGGTCACGCATTTTAGCAGCAAGGTAGGGTAAAAACTGTTCGTTGAGTTCCGGGTAAGTCCATAACCACTTGCGCATAATCTCAATTGGGATCGACATGAGCTTTAAATCGGTGAGAGGAGAAATCAGCATGTTGTGAGGTTTTTTGTCCAGTAGCGTAACCACGTCAAAGCTATCACCCGGGTAGATAACATCCAGAGTGACTTCCCTGCCAGTATCCGGATTGGAGCGGGTCATTTCAATTTGACCATCCAGTAAAGTATAAAAACGTTTTAACAGTAAAGCGGGATTAATTAAGCTGCCTTTTTTCCATTCTTCCAGCTTGAACTGCTGTGCCATATCAGCTTGTAATTTGGCGGGCAATGATGAAAAAAATCTGGACTGACGCACCAGTGACGAATTCACATTGTTTGAAGTGGTTAGCGGATTATCAGACATGATCTCTGTAGTCACTAAAGTTATTAGTAGACTGGTGCGCATGGCGCACTCTACTCCAGAGAATATATCATAATTTTACAGTAGGGTGCGCCGTGCGCACCATCAGAAAGGATGCTACTTTATTAATCCGGCCTCTTTCTCAAACTTCTTAATCAGTATGCCCTCGGAACCACAACAACTGGCGGAACACTTGTTCATTTCCTTAACTGCATCAGCTGATTTGCCAAGCCAGTCATCCACCGTTGCATTTTCATCAGCACAATCACAGCTGATATCGGTATGTGCATAAACATGTTTTAGCCCGACAGCTTTACCCTGTTCGGCTGCAGTGTTGATAATTTCATGAGGCGTTTCTGGAACATGCGATAATTGATATGCAGGAAAAAATTTAGTCACGTGCCACGGGCTATTTTCACCCAAATTGTCACGAATCCATTCAGCTATGTGTTTGAGCTCGGCTGGGTCATCATTTTTTCCGGGAATAATATTGGTACGTGTTTCTACATGAATACCTAGCTCATGAGCTTTTTTAATTGAAGCCAGCACCTGGTCAACAGTACTGGTCGGGCAAACATCTTTATAAAACTCATTCGACAGGCTTTTAACATCCGAACAAAGTACATCAATATGGGGTGCTACCTCTTCCAGTGCTTCATCGGTAACGTAACTATTGGAAACATACACAGTATACAGCCCAGCCTCTTTAGCCAGCTTACCCACATCAATTACGTATTCCAGCCAGACTGCAGGTTCGGAATAGGTAAAAGCAATACCATCGACACCGTGCTTTTTCGCCATCTCAATAATGTCTTCGGGTTTTACCCAGGCATCGGTTGACTCGCCACGGGCCAGTTTATCCAGGGCTTCAACTCCCCAGGAAATATCCAGGTTATGGCAGCCTTTGCAGCGGAAATTACAACCGTAACTTCCAATCGATATGACTTTAGTACCGGGGCGATAGTGATAAACCGGTTTATTTTCTATAGCTTCTACATCGACCGCTGAAATAATTCCATAGGACAGGTTATAAAGCACACCATTACGATTCACATGGGCCTGACAAAAACCACGTTGACCATGCCGTAAACGACAACGCCACAGGCAAAGATTACAAACGGTATCGCCATTATCCAGTGGAGTTTGCAGGCGAGTTTTTACGAGTTGGTAATTGTCTGACATGGAAAATAATCCTGAAAATATTGCGCTATAGATTAACTGAATACAGTGTGGAAATTGTAATAAATTTTGAAAGGTGACTAAATTAGTCGATAATGATCTACGTTAACCATAAATTAAACGAATTATAAAAGAGGTTTTATGAAGAAAATACTGTTAGCTAGTCTGTTTTTACTGGGTTTTAGCCTGAATGCTCAGGCTGAGGAAATGTTTGAGCTTTCTGAGCAATGCAAAGATGATGTGATGAATATGATCAAATGTAAGGTGGCTGAAGATGTGTCTGCCGATGATGCCATCGAATCCATGAAGCTAAGAGCTAATTTCCTGAACTTCAAGCTAGTTGGGCATCTGCCTCTTTCTGAACAGGTAAAAGCCAATGGTGGTGAATCAAACAGAATGGAAATCTTCCAGTTTTGTGATGCCAATATCGCTGCCAAAATGGTTAAACACAGCATGGCCTTTGCCGGTTACCTTCCATGCCGAATTTCACTAGTATTAGACGATGCAGGCCAGGCCTGGCTGATTACATTAAACATGGACAGCACAATGGGCGATGCGTCATTACCAAAAGTACTTCAAGGGCTTGGAATGACGGTTAGAAACAATATCTACTCCATTATCAGTGCTGGAGCAGAAGGCGATTTATAAGAAAAACAAATAAATGCCGGCTCTGGAGTCTATCGAACTAAGCTTGTCGTAGCGAGGGGTAGTCATTATGAGTCAAACTTTTCTTCGATTGAAGTGAATAGCCATAATATGGGTAATGGCATATTTAACGATATCGAAGGAAAATTTCAATTTGTTAAAAAGTCTATTCCCGAAACCCAAAAAGGTGACGTGAGATAATCTCTTCTGATGCACCACTCGGTAGGCTTTTCTCCCATTCACCCCGGCCACCCTGTAGCTGTTTTAATATATCCTGAGAGAAAATTTTAAATAAGTCAGGGTTACTGCATTCGATACCGAAGACAAGGTTGTTTTCAATTAAATGCTGGTACAGGTAGCGTAGGTTTTCTGATAGTCGGATATTGGTATAATCCTGTAGTTGACCGTCCTGGTCAATTTGGGGATAAACCAGTAATCGAGTATTGTCAGGGAATAATTTACCGAAAGCCTCCAGAATACCACCCTCAATCCCGTGGTATCGTTCCAAATCGAAAATGGCATGAATATTGACAATTCCAAGAACAATACCAATTTGAAGTTTGGTAAATTGCCTGAAATAGGCGCGTAGAGAGAAGTAGCGAGTATAGTCAGAAATCATCACGGTATAACCTAGCGAATTTAGTACACTAACTCGCTCGATTAAATCTTCTTCGGATACCTTCAAATCATTACCTTGCATGTCATTTAATGAAATTTCTGCCAGCGCAATGCTATTTTCCCTGGTTACGCCTTCCATTTGGGTAAAAAATTTCATGCCCTGGTTAATCATATCTTCGTTTAACAGGGTTATTGGCCGGAATGTGCCGCGAATAGTTAATACATTTTTTTTGTACAACATTTCTGCAGGTATAATGACATTACCGTCGGGTTTAAACATGATGGCACGTGTTTTCCAACTGCGAATCAGGTGTAGGTTGAGGACACGGGTATCAATATCTTCAAAAGAAGGGCCGGTAAACTCTATAGAGTCAATTTCTATACGTCCCTGTTCCAGGTTATCGCTCAGTGAATCGATAATGGTTTTGGGGTTATCAGAATAATAATAGGCTGCGTAAATTAAATTCACGCCAAATATACCCAATACACTTTGCTGCCTGTCAGCATCATCATCAAGCATACGAACATGGGCAATGATCTCTGAGGGTGGGGCTCCGGGATACATCTGTAGACGTATACCGCACCATGCATGGCATTCGTTGTCGCCTTTAAAGCTTTTTGCAGCTACTGTTGCGGCATAGGAAAAATAACAGGAGGTACTGGAACGAATTGTACTAACCCGGTCGATAACCAGATTGAGTTCCTTATCAAGCATGGCTTTGACACGAGAATTACTGACATAACGCCGATCTTCCTGAACACCGTAAATAGCATCAGAGAATTTCATATCATAAGCAGATATCGTCTTGGCAATAGTACCTGCGGCTGCTCCGGCTTTAAAAAATTGCCGTGCAACTTCCTGACCGGCACCAATTTCAGCGATGGAACCATACTTGTTGGTATCCAGGTTAATGCGTAATGCCTTATCGCGAGTATGGCGGGAACTAATGTTTTTGGTCATTTTTTCAAGCAGTTAGTTAAATTTTGGCAGATACCTTCGGGAAGGATCTGGTAACTTGAGTTAACTCTACCAATCTTGGGTGCTGAAGTAATATACCGGTAATAATTAAGCATATTATTTGCAGCAATTTAAAGCATGTTTCAATTGAAGATACTAATCATCCTGGAAAAATCAGTTGGGCGTGGAAAAGGTGTGTAAGAGATAGATGTGAATGGTCTTGCCCATGGAGGGCCGTAGGTAGAGCAATGCAGGAGCAGTGTAGGATGTGCGGAGAAACCAAAAATACTGTTATCAGCTGATTAGGTGGAGGGGGTATTTTTGAATTTACCAGATGCATCAAGATCTTGTGTGGCCTTTCATGATCTAACTGATTTTCCAGGATCATGCAAGCTAATGCAGAAGGTAATTTGTAAGCCTTAGTGAAACTATTTGGGGCTGTGGTCAATTGAGACTTGACTAGAGCCCCGCAAATCTATTTAATACGCGTCTTCCAAAACTGATCGTTCAGATCAGACGGTTATGCCCAGGTAGCTCAGTCGGTAGAGCAGAGGACTGAAAAAACACCAAACAAAATCAAAGACTTACGCTAAGTTCAAGATTCGTAACAAATTTCCTCTACTGTATTTTCTGCACCGTCAAAATCCCGAAGTATCCCCGAAATACATCTAGAATAATTTTCCGAAAACAGTACCGAAATTCCCCCATGCTATAGCAGAGAACTACTTTCTGTAACGATTTTCATCACATAGAAGTCCCGAAATATCCGAAGAAAGCCCGAAAGTGAATCGCACAAAATGGTGTTCAGTGAAGTTGCTCTGGAGTCCCAGTCAGTGCTGCGGGAGGGCGGGGCATGAGCACAGGAATGCCGGGATCGAAACAGCTCCAGAGGAGGGCAATGTGAGTGCAGAAGTGCCGAGTTTGCAATTGGAGCTGCCTGAGTCGGGTGCTGAGGTGCCGGGCCAGAAAAACTGACTTTCTGGGTGAACAGCTGAAAAACTGGGAACTGAAATCTGAATGAACCCCAGATGAAAAATTGGTAATAATTCAGTTCGATATAAGGGCATGATTCTCTAGAATCATTCCGAGCCATGACTATCTAACGAGTCTTGTATTATCTCTAGGGCTGACAGTTCAGACTCATAATACCCGTCATCCACAAAGCAATTTACAGGAATACATGTTTCTGATCGACCAAGCATTATTTCTCCTTCTTGGTCCCATATTTCGAGATGACCATTACTGAGTATGCAGCGAGAAAAATTAAGAGAGTTAATCTCGTGCTGGACATAATTGAGATCATTTCGATTGGGCGTGAATCCAATTCCACTGAGAGCGTCAAATATCAATCTTTCATCTGCGAATGAAAGGACCGTTCTGATTCTAACTGCATCATCTGGGGTAACCAGATCAAATACTAGACCGCCCTCTATTTGACCACCTATTTCAGGGATCATATCTTCAAAGGAATAAGATTCGGGCCCACGGCGAGCTAAAACTATATATCGTTCAGGTAAATCTACAGTAGTCCCTTCCGGAATTGGTTCGGATCGTTCGAGCATTTGTAGAATTTGAGCTGGAAATAATTTCCGAAATCCAGCAAGTTCATAAAGATGCTCACTCCAGAGAGTATGGGATCTTTTAAGGCTTGAATTCTCTTCAATTGCCAATTCGGCAAGATTGCGAAGCAGTGGAAGGTCTTGAGTAAGGCGAAAATGGTCATCAACCTCATCTGGATTGACAAAAGGGTGTTTTTCAGCGTGCGCTACTGCATTACGTCCCTCCTCAAAGAGGTAGAGTCCCACATCTGAACCGTCTCCCATAATTGCATCACACCGTTCTTTCGCAAGATGATTATCCAGCCGATTTAAAGCGCTAGTAACCCAAGATCCTCGGTCTTTCCCCTTTGGCAACAGGACGCTAATAACCTTGTACAAGCTTAGAAATGCATAAAAGGGATTGTCTAGAGAGACCCCTTCACGATATAAGGCTATGGCTGCTCGTTCTTCGTCAGTTTTGGTGACCGGCAAATGTGTAGTTTCAAGAAAATTAGTAACTACTCTTCCCCTTTGGACACCCACTGGCCTTGGCAAATTTCCACCGCCCCAAGTTACAATTGATAAACCGCTTCCCTGAGACCATGTGAGAGCACTGCAAAAGCGCATGATCTCGCGCCGTGCTTCTTCCATACTAAGTCGGTATCGATCGGCACGAATCGCTATCGCCGACCGTAAGTCTGCTTCTGGTGGTTGAGGAAATAAAACGAAATCTTTACCATCGAACTCAACTATTTGCTGTTTAGTAGGCCAGCTCATTCTGGGTTCCACGGTAGCTACTACCCATTTTCCTTGTTCCTGAGCTTGGCGTTCTGCTTCATTGAAGGAATTTAGCATGAATTTTTTAGTCATGGTAATGTCAAAATTTCGTCTAAAGAGGTTGTTTCGAAAAATATCTAATTACAGAGTATTTTAACTGGAAATGGCATCCATGCCATTGCAGTAAAGCATTTAGTTTTCTCCAGATGCGGCCCTCATAGCCTCCCTGATGACGTTAGAAGCACTATTCGAAGCCTCCTGTAACACGGCAGAATTGAGCCTGCTGTATCGCTGGGTCATGATCGGCGATGAGTGCCCTAATATTGTCTGCACCTCATATAGTGAGCGACCATTGTTGACTAGGTAGCTGGCATAATTGTGGCGTAGGTCATGAAGACGCAGGTGAGGCAAACCAGCCCTGTTACGGATTCGGTTCCAGGATTTATGAATATTATTGTATGCGGTTCCGGTTCGGCTATTCACGAATACATACTCATTGTCGCTACGATTGCGCTCCAATACTTCAATTGCCATATCATTCAGTGGAATCGAACGAACTTTCTTCGACTTTGAATTGGTCGCTGGCACTGTCCAGACCCTGTTTGCTATATCGACGTGTTCCCACTTCATTGTCTGTGCTTCCATCAAGCGGGCACCGGTATTGAGTAGGAAATAAACCAGATCGACAACTACAGTGTTGTCATCATCGTGAAGTGACTGTGTGAGTTGCATTAGTTGTTTGTTGTCCATGTAGTTTTCCACCTGATTGTCGACATTGAAAAGGGGGATGCCCTTTGCAACGCTGTTTGGTATAACTCCTAATCTTACTGCATAGTTCAGTACAGCTTTGACATGAGATAGATACCTGTCAGCTGTGGCGGGTGATAATCCTTCGTTCAATAAACCTGCGTGAAATGATTCTATTTCCTGACGCGTGATTTGATTTAGACGTTTATCACCGAAAGCTTTTTTCACTCTGAGCCGGTACATGGTTTCATCTTTGTTGGCTGTCCGTTTTCTAGGTCTAACGAAAGGCATATATGGGGCAATGAAAAATGAACTCCAGGTTGGCACGGCCATTTTATCCTGAATTTCCTGGTAGGGGTTTTTATTCAGGGCGTACTGGGCTTTCAATTCACGTGCTTTCTGTTTTGCGACCTTCAAATCTGTGTCATAGGTATGACCTAGTGAAATGTACTGGTTTTTACCGTTGACTGTGTGGCGTAGGCGGTAGGTGCCTTTGCCAGGGGATTTTGCAGATACTTCAACGAAAAATCCTGGGATTTCCTTCGAGCAAAATTCAGTCCTGCTCTTTCCTGGCAAACTAGCAAGGCTGTTTTTAATAAATTTTGAATCTAGATTTACTGTAGGCATATTGATGCTCCTGTGTAATTTGTATGAATGTGGAATTCTGGAAACTAAAAACCTGTGAACCTGCAGTATTTCAGTTGGTGCAGATCCACAGATAATCAGAATGATCAGTTCAGCAGGTGGTACACATGCCGCCCGTGATTTTGGACGGAGTAATTCCAGCGGTGATGATCGGTGTCACTGCCGGTGTATGTTTCAATAACTTCAAGTACCCTGCGTTTGCTGACGCTGGTGCGTTCACTGGCGGAATCCCTGATAGCCATTTTGGTTGTGACACCTTCAACGATGCTGGTCATGATTGCATCTATGATCTCAGCGACAGTTTTGATGGACTCTGCCTGTTCGGCCTGTTCGAGTTGGGACTGATCGACGAGTTGGACAGAAGCCAGTAGTTGCTCATAGCTGAGTCCGTCTTCGACCGAGTAGCTGTATGCGGCTGAATTGACCACATTTCCACGTCGTTTGATGTTTTCAAACACGATAGTTTTAGCCTGTGTAGCCTGATCAATTTCAACAACGTCTATTGTGTATGCGCAGTCTACGTCATCAACCAGATCACTGACCCCAGCGGGAATGGGTTTACCGTCACTGCCTGATTTTTTGTTGGTGTGAGCTAGCGCAATGATTGTTCCGCCCTTCACCACAAATCGGCGCATAATCTGATTCCACCTTGATATGGCACTTTTATCCATCAAACTGGTGAATTTCTTCAGGGTATCCAGTACGAGAATAATACCGTGCACTTGATCCTTGCTAATTAGCTCCTCAATCAGATGGATGAAGTTTGATACCTTGAATCCTTCATACCCATCACAGATTATGTGAAATCCGACTTCTTCTGCGATCTTGGTCTTTGTTGTCAGCCCTGCATGGTTGTCATCCAGATCGAGATAGAAAACGTCTTTTGCGAGTATTCGTCCCTGCTGTATAGCATCAATCAAAAAATAGAGTGCAAACACGGTTTTACCAACATTCGGCTTTGAGAACAAAGTGGTCCATTGACCCAGTAAAGCAATGCCGTCAAGCACATGTACTTCAGCCAGTGACTGGGCTTCAAGTTCAGGGCTTTTTCCGGTCAATGAGAATGTTTCCAGTGCATTGGCTGATACACTTTTCAGGTCGTTTTTCTCGATACCGTCTGGATGTATGACCACGAACTTGCATTTTTTGAACTGTGGGCCGAGTTTGCTCAGGATATCTATCCAGTTATAACCATTGTCCTCTACCATTTTGTGGAGTGTAGCGACCGTGATTGATGTTCCATCATATTGATCAAAAGATCGCCATTTCGCTTCAATTTCGGCAGACCCTGGGTATTTTTTACCCTGACTGCTCCAGTCATCGACAATGGCTAATCCTTCTTCTGCCCCGCCAGTTTCGTAATGAACTGCCATCAAAGCATGCAACCAGTCCTCGTACCCACAATCTGGACCTATATGTGTCAGCAAGGCATCCAACTGGCGATGCTGTTGATCCATGTCTTCTGGTTTGATAGCCGGTGCTGGTGGTTTGAGTTTCGGCTTTTGGGGTTTATCCCTTCCATTGTTGCGGGCTACAGCATCGATAAACGCCTGTGGTGCTACTGCTAGTTCTCTACAGTGATCAGCCTCATTGATCCATACCTCTTTTCCACCACTGGGCGGTAACACAATGAGTGCTCTTCCTGTTTTTACATCAATACGTTCCGGGTGTTGCTCAGTGCTGTGCGAATCGCTTTTGGCTACTGAGTCTTCGTCACGTTTGAAATAATGGTGTTCACCTTTTTCTGTTTTGATAGTTAAGGAAGGGTGTACATCCAGAGCTTTCTCAATTTCGTACAGTCGAGCGATTGATTCTGGTGAGTCAGCATCGAAAACGATAATGTCGTCACCGACAATGAAACCCACCTCGTGATCAGGATTCTTTTTCCAGTGATTGACTACTGTTTCCATTGAAAAGTTTTCCAGCCAGGAGTCCCACCTTCTAGCTGTCTTTTTTGTTCCTGGAGAGATAGGAGCAATATTTAATCCGAATCCATACCAGGTCATAGCTGCCGATAAGTTGTTGGTATCCGAGTTTATTGAATCAATACCATAAGATCGATTTGTTTGAGTGATTACTTGATGCTTAGTAACAGGTTGGTCATTATTGCAATTTGAAATTTCTGCCATCGTCATTTATTCCTCGTAAATATGAATAGGGAGTGCGATGTTATAGGAGCTTTGTTTATTAAAATCAATCCCGTTGCAGGGAATAAATTTATAAAATAGACGAGCGGTATATGCTATTCAAGCTATTGATTATTAAAAGGAAAAAATATTTTTACAAGAGTTATGATCGATAAGTAGGATGTCAGAAATTAGCTTGTTTATGTGGTGCAAATAGGAAGAGTCACTTTGACCCTATTCAAGTGTTATAGATTCAATATCCTATGGAAAGTCATATAAAACTGATAATGAATTGGAGTCCTTTGTTTAGCGGTTTGTATAGGAAAATATTTTGTATGCTTTGTATCGGCTAATAAAATCAATAACTAACCATGCCAAAAATTTATCAGGTGGTTGCTGATTTTACTGTTCAGTTTTTCAGCCATCAGTCGCTGGTGCTGGGGGTAGTGAAAAACTGAAATTCTGCCAGAAATTGATGCTAGGCATGGCACTCCAGAATTTCATCCAGCCAGTTTTCCAGTTTCCCGCTGCCACTCAGATTTTTGTCCTGCTAGTCTCTGTGGTGAGCTGTGAGTCTGCGAACGCATGGTTTTCCCTTCATATACTTCCGGTAGAGACAATATAGAGTAAAACCAGATAGTACTATTGCTACTATTATTGTGGCCTTGATGAAAAGTGACACGAACACAGAATATTGTCCGAAAAGAAAAATTACAGCGCTCATGAGTATGGCTGATATGAAATACAAAGTAATCATGGTGGTTTCCTATTTGTGATTTTGTTAGATGTAACGGTCTCTGTGCCTGCCCTGATAGAACAGGGCTAAAGACCAGAGGAATTGTTACCGATGTGAGATTGATGGGGATTCAGGCTCATTGCCAGAATAGAACTGTTCGCAGCAGCCAGACATGAGTACTGCTTGTTGTGTGACCATTTCAGCGAACTCCTCGTCTGGAACTTCAGGCCATGCTGAAACTAATTGAATTGCTTCTTGAATGTATTGTTCTTGTGTATACATGATATTTAGAACCTCGATTTGTAAAAGTAATAAAGGATTGAAAAAAGAATCAGTGCCGAAATGGATTCCAGCGGTCGATTCATGACTAATAGAAGGATGGCGATTGCGGCCATCACCTTGGCGGGGCTATAGAAAATGCAAAGCACAGCCACCAAGACCAGTGAGAAAGTGATCAAAAAGTTGACCTCTAGGTGAGTGAAAATGGTGAGAAAGTGAGTAACTGCTCCGGGAATTTGCCGGGATCAGGAATTACCAAGAAGGTGGTATTGAGAAAGCTGTTGGGTTACAGCGAGTTACGGATGATGACAGAAGGTGGAGCAGGAGATTGTTTGTCCCTGAATCTACTCAGGCACTTTTATTGGTTGGTTTCTTTGCTTTCAGTTTCTCGATGTGATCCAGAAGCTCATCAGCTGAGTTGTATTTCCATTTGAATTTGTCCTGCCCGCCGAATGGCACCAGTATTTTTTCCTGAAGCAATACTGCTGTGATGAATGCGGCGTTATTATTGGAGCGCCCCTCCAGTTCGAGACCGTTGGCCAGTAAAGATGAACTGAAAGGTGCGTCAGCTGGGTGAGATACCAGAATGTTCAGAATGTCATTCAGTGGATAGTAAGAGGGATTCACGAAACCAGTACCGGAGCTGCTGATCACCCTGATATGAATATCTGACTTTGTATCAATGCTGATCTGGTACTTCAGGGTTGATGAACCTGATACTGATTTCGTTGTGCAGACTGCCAATACTTGCATATCCGGTTCGGATTTACTTTGTGGGTTTTTGGTTGTGGCTTTTTTCAGAGGCTTTTTGATAGTGGTCTTTCTGGTTGTCATGGGATGGTTTTCCAGGGTAGATAGATGAATGTATTACTTTGGTACCTTTCTTATATAAGCTCCTTGTTTTCCCTCGTTTTACGTGTCCATGTTTCTTTTTAGAACGTCACGAATGGGTCCGTCTATCCATGGTGCATCTTCCACCAGCCAGATCAAACCGAAGTTGTTATTTAGAATCACCACGGCAATGTAAAAGCCATCCTGATAGTGGACACTCTCGAAGGGAATATCCTTGAATTGATCTTGCCAGACCGGCATCAGGTTGCGAGATGTATCTGATTCCTCTAGCTGTACGATGAAACCCTGAGATTCTGGGCACCAGCACTGGCAGGAATCATCAGCAGTTACCATGAGTCGTAAAAGATATTCGCGAACTAGCAGGTAGGCGGGATCGTTACGGGGCAGTTTGGTTATGTCAGAAGGGTATTTGAAAGTGATCATGGGTATGGTTTTCCTGTGTGTAAGGCTGTTGAACAAAAGGGTTTGATGACCTAGAGAGGCCAGAAAGACTGGTGCTTACGGGGATAGGCTCAGAGAGCGGTTACGGTGACGATGTAATGGCCAGCTTGATAGTGGGCCGGGAAGGTTTTTTGCAGCATGTGAAATAATGGATGGCCGCAAATTAGTTCCAGAGATTCACCGTAATGGATGAACTCATCGTTGGTGAAATCGAACAGCATAGAAATGGTTTCAGCTTCGGTCACTGATACTTTGGCTATGCTGCCCAGTGGATCAATCTCCACGGTCACTGATTGGTTGTATTCATCGATACAGTACTGAAATTTTAGTAGTACACCGTTGATGGGTTCGAATGGTAGATTTTGAAGTTGATCGTTGATGATTTGGTTGAATGGGCCGTACAGCATGAAACTGCAGGTCTGAGGCTGGAATGCGTATGGCATGAGTACCTCCGGGTATATGTGATTGTGATTTTCTACTGTGGTTTGTGATTTGACCTGGAATAGCCAGAAGATGTAGCTGGGTAGGGGATTATTGAAGGATCAGTAGAGAGGCTGTGATTCTGATAGTGGTTGAGAGGTCAGCACCCAGAGTAGGTCTGGATGAGCCAGGGTAACTGCTTCTGGGATAATCAGCCATGTACCCATATCGAACTCTAGGTGCAATGCCTCATAGATTTTCAGGTTTTCATCATGGGATACCCACTCAAAGCAATGAGTGAAGCCTTCTTCTCCAGGCTGGATTTCATCAAGCAAATCACTGACCATCCCCTGAGGGCCGATGAACTGAAATTCTAGCGATCTGAGTTCATCGGTGGGTTCCAGCAGAATGATGGTTGGTGGCACATCAGAATCCTCGCTGATCTGGTTGAAACGGTGGGTTATGTATGTCATGAGGTCGGATGCTGGTATGCTGTTCAGGTGGGAGTTGTGGGTGATGAGTTGCATGGGGTTGTCTCCTGTAGTTTGTGAAATTACATTTATGTGATGTAAGTCAAGGTAAATTGCGGGGTTGTTGGATAGGTTCCATATCGGGCTTAGAGGCAAAAGGTGGCTTCTTTAAAAATAATAAACTCATGGAATTAAGGATTGAGTTATGTCGCATATCCGTTCAACACTTTTTTTTGTTAGTCTAGTTATTACTGCTTTGTTGCTTGCTTCTTGTGGTGGAGGAGGCGGTGCGTCAGATCCTGCAAGAAGTCCAACTTCTATCGTTGGGAATTATTATGCTGGTAAGGTTAGTTCAGGCTCTGGACTTTTTGCACCTTCTGGTGAATTCCAAATTCACTTTGCATCATCTTCTAGATATTTTTTGTTTGGTAGAGGTAGTGTTGCTGATACTAACGGAACATATTCCTATTCAAATGGAAAAATAAAGTTGATAGATGGGGTTTTGTCTTCTGTGACATGTGATTTAACTTTTACATCTGAAATTTCTGGAAGTTATAACTGTAGTGGTCCATCAAATTCCAAACAAACAGGGACTTTTGAATTAGATTCAGATAATGATCTTATTCCTAACTCTGCTGACCCTGATGATGATAATGATGGTATTAGTGATATAGATGAAAATAATTTAGGAACAAACCCCTTAAGCCGCGATTCAGATGGTGATGGAGCATTTGATGGTCTGGATATATTCCCTTTGGATGCATCTGAGTCTTCAGATTTTGATTCAGATGGTGTTGGAGATAATGCTGATCAAGATGATGATAATGATGGAGTGCCTGATCAAGACGATGCTTTTCCAACTGACCCAAATGAATCTGTAGACAGTGACAATGATGGAATTGGAAATAATGCTGAAACAGATGATGACAATGATGGGTTAAGCGATATTGAAGAAGGAAGTATCGGGACAAATCCATTACTTTTTGACACAGATGGTGATGGTATATCTGATAGTGAAGATATCTTCCCCCTAGATGTCAATGAAACATTAGATACTGATAATGATGGTGTTGGAAATAATGCTGATTCAGATGATGACAATGACACCTTTTTAGATATTAATGATTTTTATCCGCTTGATTCCTCTCGTTGGAAAAAAATTACTCTGGATAGAACAGGTCTAAATGGTAGCAACGGGTTTATTTTGAAAAGTGTAAATAATGATAAAACCGGGTTTTCAGTTAGTTCTGCTGGAGATGTTAACGGGGATAGTATTGATGATTTAATCATAGGTGCATATTGTGCTGATCCCGATAGTAAATTATGTGCTGGAGAGAGCTATGTTGTTTTTGGTAGATCAACTCCTTGGCCGGATGAAATCGAGTTATCATCTTTGGATGGTAGTAATGGTTTTGTGTTAAAAGGTATAAACCAAGGTGACAGCAGTGGGATTTCCGTAAGTAATGCCGGAGATGTAAATGATGATGGAATAGGTGATCTTATCATAGGTGCACCAGGCTCTTCTCCGAGTGGTACTGTCCAGGCGGGAGAAACTTATGTTATTTTTGGAAGGTCAATTGGTTGGCCCGCTAGTATCGAATTATCATCGCTTGATGGTAGTAATGGGTTCACCTTAAAAGGGATAAATGATAATGATAGAACTGGTGGCTCAGTAAGTTCTGCAGGAGATGTAAATGGAGATGGAATAGATGATCTAGTCATTAGTGGATACAATGCTAATTATACGAGTGTGACACCAACTGCAAGAGATACTTACGTTATTTTTGGTATGTCTACCGACTGGCCTATGAATATAGAGTTGTCGTCATTAGATGGTAGTAATGGCTTTTCTCTAAGGGTTCAAAGCTATCTTAGGTTTTCGCTTAGATCTGTTAGTGCTGCAGGAGATATTAATGGAGACGGTATTGATGACCTTTTGATTGGATCCCCTGGTACAGTTACTTCTGGTGATGGAGGAGAGAGTTATATAGTTTTTGGATCGACCGGCAATTGGCCTGCTATTTTTGAATTATCAACTCTAAATGGTACCAATGGTTTTACTTTGACTGGTGAGCAGCTTCAATTTAGACACTATAATTATTCTATAGGGTATTCGGTCAGTGGTACTGGAGATGTAAATGGAGATGGTGTTGATGACCTATTAATCGGAGACCCTGAAGCAACTACAATAACTGGTTTTATTCCAAATGATTCGGGTGAAGGATATGTGGTTTTTGGGAGCACAAGTAATTGGTCATCAAACATCGATTTAACGTCACTAGATGGTAGTAATGGTTTTACTTTATTTGGTGAAGATGGGGATAAAGCTGGAAACTCAGTTAGTGGTGCTGGAGATTTGAATGGGGATGGTGTCGATGATTATTTAGTTGGAGCGTTTGAGGCTGATGAAGCAGGAATAGTCGGGGTTGGTGTAACTTATATTCTATTTGGTAATTCTACGACTCTGCCCAGTCAAATAGACCTTTCTGCAATAGATGGTGATAATGGATATAAATTTGTTGGCGTTTCTCAATATGATCGTAGCGGCTCATCTGTGAGTGGCGCTGGAGATTTGAATGGGGATGGTCTCAATGACTTAGCGATAGGTTCATATATTCGCAATGAAGTTTATGTGGTTTTTGGATGTAACTACTTAAGTTCTTTATGTGTAAGGTAGCTTATAAAGTAATTTGTTTCAAAATCAGAATGATTGGGGTAGTAATACATAAGAACCTAACCCCGTTACTTATATCAAGAAATTATTTTTTAGGTATGAACACGACTTATGGATGTTAAACAAGAGCGTTACACAGAGGCTTATTCTCGAATTGAATCTTCAATAAACACGAAACATTATTTTGAAGCAATTACAATTGAAGAAAGTATAATTAGTGATCGTCTAGCTAGTTTTCTTGGAGCAACACAGACATTAGCGCAGGATCAAATTCATAGGCAATCCTTTGCAAATCTTATTATGCTTTGGAAAATGGCTACAAAAAATCAGGGTGCTATATGGGAAAATTGCGATGAGCTTGTACTTAAGGTAGATGCATGGCGTAAACAAAGAAATAAATATGTACATGGTTTAGTAAAGTTTCCGTACCAAAAGGCTAATATTCCGAACACTATCGAATTTATCAAAGGGGCTGAAAAAACGGCAATAGATGGAAAGGAGTTGGCAAATTTGGTAAGTGTTTGGCGTAAGAGACAAGCTCAGGTGAAGCGGAAATATAATAAGGTTCAAGATCAGAAGACAGAGAGGGATTGCTAATTTTCACTTTCCCTAAAAAACAGACTTGACTAGAGCCCCGCAAATCTATTTAATACGCGTCTCCAAAACTGATCGTTCAGATCAGACGGTTATGCCCAGGTAGCTCAGTCGGTAGAGCAGAGGACTGAAAATCCTCGTGTCGGTGGTTCGATTCCGCCCCTGGGCACCATTTATTCTCTTTAAAATCAATCGCTTACGCTGAATTTCGCCTTATGAGTGCGGGGACTGTCCGACTCTATGCCATTGCTGTGGTGTAATTTCTGTATTTCCGCTAGTAGGTTATAGGTTCAAGTCCTATAACTTGTCTATGTATACAGATGTCCTGCTTTCCAATGGAAGGTAAAATCAATTCGGCCTTCTATGCCTGATTCCTCCTCCTGGAGAAAAATCGACCTCAAATGATTGGCCGAAACCAGCAACAAAATTGCCCTTCACTGGAGAAAGCTGAAACAGATGGAAATCATTTAAACCCCGAAGCGTGACAATCAGTTTACCGAACTGTTCCTCCATTTGCTGCATTCTTGGTTCAAATATCGCATTGACCTGGTCAATTACCTTCACCTTGCAAAAGCAGTTAAACCGTTTTCTGGTATAAGCATGACCATCATACTGGTTCTCCAAAAATAATACGTTGGCTACACCGGACTGTTTCAGGTTTGTTGTATGTGAAGCCAATTCACTGACAAAGATGTAATAACAGCCATCATGTTCCACATAGGGTGTGTAACTTGCCTCTGGGTGTCCTTCACCGTTGACTGTTGCTAACATGAGGGAGTCGCTGTCGAGAAAAAATTCATCCAGTTGTAATTTAATATCGTTGTTATCTGAGGTATTGGAAATCATAATATTTGTTCAGTATTTAAAAGTAATTCTTTATCTATTCTACTGGAACAGCAAGAAAGAGTTCCAACATGATATTTCCGCTGCTTATCTAGTTGGCTATTTATGAAGTCTCCGTTAACATGCCTGACATAATAATTAATATTTTATTCTAAATGAAAATAGTTACATGGAACTGTAATGGGGCATTACGAAACAAAATTATTGAGATTGATTCTCTTGATGCTGATGTCTTAGTCATTCAAGAATGTGAAAACCCTGCTGAGTCCACCAAAAGCTACCGTTCTTGGGCAGGTGAATACTTATGGGTAGGAACATCAAAAAACAAAGGGATTGGCATTTTTCCCAAAAAGGGGAATACTGTCGAAAAATTAGACTGGCACGGAGCCTTTGAAATACCTGGGTTAAGCAGTAAAAGTTCATCTATTCGTTGGGCGACAACTGATTTGGAACTCTTCTTGCCGTTTGTTTTGAATCAGACAACAAATATATTAGGCGTTTGGACTAAAGGCGCAGGTTCTGGGGCATTCGGCTACGTGGGGCAATTTTGGAAATATCTGCAAATTCATCGAAAGGATCTTTCTCAAAGCAATACCCTGATTCTTGGTGACTTTAACAGTAACAAAATCTGGGATAAGCCTGATAGATGGTGGAGCCACTCAGATGTGGTTGAAGAGCTTAAGGAGATTGGCGTTAGGAGTATATATCACCATCAGTTTAACGAATTCCAAGGTGAGGAAACAAAGCCAACTTTTTATCTTCATAGAAATACGGACAAGCCCTACCACATAGATTATGCTTTTGCTTCAAATGACCTGTACAACAAAAGCTCAATGACCGTTGGTGCTAAAGAAGAATGGCTTTCTATCAGTGATCATCTGCCGTTATGCATAGAAATAGACCAGTAACTAAAATATCAAGGAGTAAAGATGTCTACAGCCACATTAAAAATCTTTCTTGCCTTTGGATACCCGAAGCGATTGCGTACAGCAGAGCTTTCTAACTGGACGGGTAAAGCTGTTGCAGGGCCAAGAAGTGAGTTCGATAAAGTTCTAGCCCGCGAGGAATCACAAAATCCAGGAGTCTACTTTCTAACAGGAATCGATCCCGATACCAATAAAAGCACTATTTATATTGGTGAAGCTGAAAGCATTAGAGACAGAATTAAAAGTCATTTATCTAAAGACTTCTGGAACAATATAACATTCTTCATTACTAAAGACGAAAACCTGACAAAAGCGCATATCAGATATATTGAGGGACGGTTAATTGACTTGGCTAAGGCTTCTGGACGTTCAGTCGTAACGAACAGTCAAAGTAGTGGTGCAAAGTTACCAGAATCAGATCGAGAAGATATGGAGGTATTTCTAGAAAAGATGCAACAGGTATTACCTGTGCTTGGCGTTGAGGCTTTTGTTCAAACATCATTGGAGCCGCGTGCTGAAGAAAAGCGAGAGCTACTAACATGTAAAATTAGAAAAGTTACTTCAACTGGTTACTTAACCCCAAATGGTATTCTTGTATTGTCTGGTTCAGAGGCTGTTCTGAGGGAGCGCAGTTCAGCCCAAAAATGGCCAAGTGTAATGGTTCAAAGGAACAAGTTGATAGAAGATGGAGGGCTTGTTAAAAAAGGTGAAAAATATGTTTTCACAAAGGATACTGAATTTTCCAGCCCAAGTTCTGCAGCTGCAGTAATTCATGGTGGAAGTGCAAATGGTCTCACAGCATGGGTGAATGGAAAAGGACAGTCACTAAAAGAGTTGCAAAATTTATAACTGTTGAGTGTTGTTATTGGATATGGCCAAAAATGCAACTGAAGCATTTATAGTAAGCGCGAATAAACCCACCTACTATCCAGATTCACTTTCCTGCTGAATAATTATCTCCAGATAAACAGGAGATAAAATATGAACAAAGAAAAAACATCAGAATCGCTCTCTACCCTCTGGGGAGAGCAAATTAAAA
>JABHSO010000085.1 GCA_018669845.1 Gammaproteobacteria bacterium
CATCAGGAGACATGAATGTTTATAACCACTGAAGATGATCTATTATCAGTCAATCAAATTTCATCTGACAAAAAACCGCATCTGGTTATTCAATCCACTGATGTGGATAAAATGTTTGAACGTTACCAATACTCAGAAAATACCCTACAAATTATTAAGCAGGAAAACTTGCTGCCAATCGGTTTACTGAGTCGTCTTCATGCATCATTTCCTGTGCATTCTGGTTTGCTCGAAACTAAACCTTTTCTATTTACTGACCGGGATAACTTTACCGGGCTTAAGGGTTTCCACCGTGTCATTGATACCTTAAAAGAAAATGGTATTGAACTGGATCACATGAATGATCGTGAACTGTTTGTCGAGGTATATAGTTTTCTGGCAACTCGGCATACATTAAATAGCATTAACTGGAATAACTTCAATGATGACTCGGTATTTCAGCTTTGTTTTGCACAACCCGATATGATCAACAATCAGACCGTAGAGAAATATGTAAACGCTCAATCGGCTGAAGAACGTGCAGAAATTGCTTCAGTTTATATGGAGCAGACTAACCCTCATGACGGTAATCAGCAGCTTAATAAAGCCTGGTTTGTTAATGACGAAGGGGAAATGGAGTTTCTCGATGGAAGCCAGCATAAATACCCCCAGTGTCAGTTAGTTTTTGATAAAACCACACAGAACTGTTTTTCTTTTTGTACCTACTGTTTTCGCCATGCGCAGGTTCGTGGCGATAAAGACATGTTTATCCAGAGGGATATCGAACAACTGCACCGCTACCTGAAAAAGCATAAAGAAGTTACCGACATATTAATTACCGGTGGTGATGGTGGGTATATGCCGGTAAACAGACTGGCAGAATACGTCATGCCGATCATCGAAGATCCTGACCTGTTACATGTTAAAAACATTCGTCTTGCTTCACGATCTTTAACTTTCCAACCCGAGATGATTCTAAGCTCAAAATACGACAAAATGCTGGAACTGTTTGACACCCTACGTGATAACGGCATTCAACTCGCATGGATGGCTCATTTTTCAACACCCAGAGAATTACTCAATCCAAGCACTATTGCGGCTATTCGACGATTACAGAATCATGGCGTTAACATTCGCAGTCAAAGCCCCATCATGAATCACATCAGCCTGTTTACCGATCAATCAGGAAAAGTTGATGTAGACAGATCAGCCCAGAACTGGATCGATCTGGCGAATTTACTCGGCATGATGAGTATTGGATTTCACTCAATGTATGCAGCACGACCTACCGGTGAGCATCACTATTACGCGGCTCCTCTTGCTGATATCCAACGAATTTTTAATAAAATTTACCGGTCACTGGCCTCCATCAACAGGCCTTCCCGTCATTTATCCATGACCATTTCAGCAGGCAAACTAGCGATATTAGGATACTCATTTATTAATGGGGAAAAATACTTTGCTTTGCAATTTACAGAGGCTCGAAATATGCAATGGATGGATCGAGTCTTCCTCGCAAAGTGGGATGAAACACAGAACAAGATAAATCTGTTACAACCTTTTGAAGGTGAACAGTATTTCTATGAAGATGAACTAAATGAAATTGAGACAAACCTTGCAGATGCTCTGAAACAAAATTCATAGCACTGTTGTCGTTTAAAAAAGAGAAAGTTAATGATAGATAAACAAGTTGAATCACCATCAACTGCGGTAGCCGATATCTCTGATGGATCAACGGTTATGGTCGGTGGTTTTGGTGAAGCAGGAAGTCCCATAGAATTATTGCATGCATTGATTGATAAAGGCGCAATGAACCTTACCGTCATCAACAACAATACTGGTAGCGGGCATGTAGGCCTGGCAGCATTGATTGAAAATAAACAGGTGAGCAAGATGATTTGCTCTTTTCCCCGTACTGCCAACTCGACAGTATTTCCTGATCTTTACCGAGCTGGTTTGATAGAGCTTGAGCTGGTACCTCAGGGAACCCTGGCTGAACGAATTCGTGCCGGTGGTTCTGGCATACCCGCTTTTTATACCGCGACAACAGTTGGCACACCGTTGGCCGAAGGGAAAGAGATTCGCACATTTGACGGCAGAGATTACGTAATGGAATACAGTCTAAAAGCTGATTTCGCATTGCTTAAAAGCTATCAGGCAGATTCATATGGAAACCTGACCTTTAATAAAACAGCACGTAATTTTGCCCCCATCATGGCTATGGCAGCTACAACCACAATTGTTCAAACACAACGGTTAGTGAAAGCCGGAGATATAAATCCCGAAGTGGTTATTACCCCCGGTATTTTTGTAGACCGAATCGTTGAAGTTAAAAATCCTGCACAGGAATCAAAACTTGTTGCAGCAGCAGTGAGTTACCCATCATGAATGAAAAATTAATGGGCTGGAACCGTGAGCAAATGGCACAAAGAGCCGCAGTGGATATTCCTGATGGAGCTTATGTAAACCTTGGCATTGGCATTCCTGAAAAGGTAGCTCGATATGTACCGGAAGGTCGTGAAGTTATTTATCATACTGAAAATGGACTTTTAGGCATGGGCATCAGTCCAGAACCAGGACAGGAAGATCCTGAGTTAATTAATGCAGGGAAAAAGCCTATCACAGCCATTCCCGGTGCAGCCTATTTTCATCATGCCGATAGTTTCGCCATGATCCGTGGGCATCACATAGATATCTGTGTATTAGGAGCCATGCAGGTCGCACAAAACGGTGATCTGGCAAACTGGTCTACCGGTGCTGCCGATGCCATTCCTGCCGTGGGTGGTGCCATGGACTTGGTAGCAGGAGTCAAAACTATTTATGTGATAACACAACATAACACCCGGGATGGCTCCCCCAAGTTATTAAAAAAATGCAGCTTTCCCTTAACAGGCCAGGCTGTGGTCAGCCGAATTTACACTGACCTTGCTGTTATCAATATCACCCCTCAGGGGTTCGAAGTTATTGAACTGGCCCCGGGACTGGATTTTGACACGGTACAGCAACGTACCGATGCAATATTAGTTAACAATCTAAACAAGGAGTCTTAGGAATGCCCCCTGTTAACGATAACTCTAAAAGTGCAAAACTATACCAACGCGCTAAAAAAATCATGCCCGGTGGTTGCAGCCGAAATACGATATTACGTAAACCACATCCACTCTATGCTGATTTCGCTGAAGGCTGTTACGTAACCGATATTGAAGGTAAACGCCGAATAGATTTCGCCAACAACATGGCTTCACTTATTCACGGTCACTCCCACCCTGAAGTCATTGAAAAAGTATCTAAGCAACTACACAAAGGCACAGCCTTTACGCTGGCAACAGAAATTGAAATTTTGTATGCAGAGCACTTGCTTAGTCGTAATGAATGTTTTGAAAAAATACGATTTGTAAATTCAGGCACAGAAGCCATCATGAGCTGTTTGAAAGCTTCAAGAGCTTATACAGGTAAACCTAAAATAGCTAAAGTTGAAGGGGCTTATCACGGTCTTTATGATTTTGCAGAAGTCAGTCAAACATCAAAGCCTGAAAACTGGGGAGATGTAAATCAACCAAGTAGCGTACCGGTAGCTTTTGGAACACCAGCATCTGCCCTGCAGGAGGTCATCGTTATTCCCTTTAATGATGCAGAGAAAGCCATCACCATACTAGATCAACATAAAGATGAAATAGCCTGTGTATTAGTTGATTTATTACCTCACAGAGTAGGTTTAATTCCGGCAAGTGATGGATTTATACAGGCATTACGTCAATGGACAATAGAAAATGACTCTCTACTGGTATTCGATGAAGTTATCACCCTGAGAACCGAATATGGTGGTGCTCAGGATAACTACAGTGTTTCCCCCGACCTTACAGCAATGGGTAAAATGATCGGTGGTGGGTTTCCAGTAGGCGCAATAACGGGTAGACATGAAGTGATGGATGTAATGGATCCATTTGCTGAGAGAGTTTTATTTCCACACTCTGGAACATTTTCGGCAAACCCGATAACCATGACAGCAGGCCTTGCAACCATGGAATTATTTGACAGATCATCTGTAGAAAAATTAAACAAACTGAGTGTTTATGCACGAAAAAAGATTACAGAAGCTATCAAAATAGCAGAAGTACCCGCTTGTGTAACTGGAGCTGGTTCTTTATTCCGGATACATTTAAAAGCTGAACCACCTCGTAATTATCGAGAGCTGATCATGTCTGAAAATGAAACTAAAATGTTAAAAACATTATTAGATCACCTGTTTGATAATGGCATCATGATGATCAACACCTGTACTGCCGCCCTATCCACTGCAATGACTGAAAAAGAAATCGATATCTTTGCCGGTGTGATGCTGGATGGGCTCAGAAAAATTTAAAGCTCTTTCCCCCACAGAGGTCACTTAGGACACCAGGCAAAATAAAAGATAGTTCTATAAGCCTGATTACTTATATATCCAGTTACTGCTAAATATTAATTGCAATCTCACAGTTTTCTTTCACCGTTTCCATTGCAACCAGGGTACGAGAATCTCTGACACCGGGTAAGGTGTGAACAATTTCTCCCAGCAGTTTACGATAGGAATTCATGTCAGCTATTCGAATTTTTAATAAATAATCAAAGTCTCCAGATACCAGGTGGCATTCCTGAATCTCCGGCCACTGTTTTACCGCTTTGCGAAATTCATCAAACACATTTCCCGATTTATAACTCAGGCTTATCTCTACAAAAACCAGTAAACCAGCCTGCAATTTTTCAGCAGCAAGTTTTGCCAGATACCCAATGATAAAACCATCTCTTTCCAGGCGTTTAACCCGTTCAAGACAGGGAGAAGTACTTAAACCTACTTTGTCGGCTAATTCGACATAAGACAAACGCCCATTAGACTGCAGGTTAAACAAAATTTTTCTATCGATACGATCAAGCTTTCTAGACTTACTTATACTCTCATCCATAATATTTTCTGTTATTTATTGATTTAGCAATTTATTTTCCGGCATTTCTATAAATTCAGCAACATTTATTTCTGACTCTACTCTAAAATTTACAACTTTACAGACCTCTAATGATTGAGATAACGACATGCAAGTTTTGGTTTTAGGAAGTGGCATCATTGGCACTACAACAGCTTATTATCTAGCCCTTCAAGGGCATCAGGTACGGGTAATTGACAGGCAGGCAACTGCAGGACTTGAAACCAGTTTTGCCAACGCAGGACAAATATCACCCGGTTATGCCGCACCCTGGGCAGCCCCAGGCATTCCCTTTAAGGCCATTAAATGGATGTTAAGCAAACACAGCCCGCTAATTGTCAATCCGAAACCTGACTGGGAAAAGATGAAGTTTATAACTCGCATGTTTACTCAGTGTAATGAGAAAAGTTACACCACTAACAAGAGCCGCATGTTACGTCTTGCTGAATACAGTCGTTTATCCCTTCAACAACTGAACCTGGACACCGGGCTAGATTATGATAATGAGGAAAAGGGAACCTTGCAGCTATTTAGAACACGTAAACAGGTTTTAGCCGCTCAAAAAGATATGGCTATTCTGGATAAATTTAACATGCCTTATGAATCCCTTCATGTAAACGGCTGTATTGATGCAGAACCAGCTTTAGCCAGAGTAAAGCATAAGTTTATTGCGGGTCTTCGATTACCCATGGATCAAACTGGTGATTGTTACAAGTTTACCGATCAGTTAGTCGAACGATGCCGAAAACTGGGGGTGATTTTTGAATTTAATACTGAAATAAAATCACTCAAAATTGAAAACAATCAAATTCATTCAGTTGTCACAGAAACACAGGAATACAAAGCAGATAAATATGTTGTGGCCATGGGTAGCTTCTCAAATAAATTACTTAAAACAATAGGAATCAACAGTCCAGTTTATCCCGTTAAAGGATATTCAATTACGGTTCCCGTTATAAACCCAGATGCATCTCCAGTTTCAACCATCATGGATGAAATCCATAAAGTAGCCATTACAAGACTGGGTGACCGAATTCGTGTTGCTGGAACCGCTGAGCTAAATGGTCATAACCTGGAATTGAATGAGAAACGTCGTGCTACTGTTAGACACGTTATTGCAGATCTTTTTCCAGATGCAGCCAATATGCAACAGGATGAATTCTGGGCAGGGTTACGCCCCATGACTCCTGACGGAACACCGATGGTTGGAGCAACTGATATTCCTAATCTTTATTTAAACACTGGACATGGCACGCTGGGATGGACCATGAGCTTTGGATCAGGACGTCTACTAGCAGATATCATCAGTGGTAATAAAACTGACATTCGTTATGACGATTTATCTATCCATCGTTATAAAAAGCAAAAAAGGGCAATTGAAAAACCTGGTAGATTAATCCCTGTAGGATAAGGGTACTTTACAAGGGTTTGAGCGCAAACCCGTGTACAAACAGGCTATAATTTCTTACTATGGTTTCTAATATTCAATGAACAGTACTCCGTTGCTTTAAAATTAGATGAAACCCAATACCACTCAGGCCATGTCTGAATTGATTGATCAGATAAAAACAACTTTACCTCTAGATCAGAGTGAAACCATAACCTGTACTGGTCAATGTAAAATCTGCCCTGAAAAACTAGTCGAATTCATCAGTATGGAACTTGAAAACTGGGAATATAGACTTGAAAATGGTGATGTACCCAATTTTAAAGATCTAAACAAGCTGGCTAAGAGTAGTCTTAAGATTCATAAGGCACTTGATAAAAAGGGTCTCATCGATTAAAACCTTCCTCAAAACCCCTTATTTTTATCAATAGCTTTAGCCATTTAGCTATCGATTTAAAAATTCATTAAGTATGAGTTAATCCATATCATCATTGACATTCATCCTGACCCACTATAATTTGCCTCTATTAATTATTAACTCAAAGGAAATACAATGCTTGTCGAAGACGTCATGAGCACTTCTCTTAAAACAGTTACCCCGGAAACTTCAATGGCAGAGGTCGTCAGCATGATGTGCCTGTATCGCCTGAGTGGTATCCCCGTTGTCGAAGACAATAATAAACTGGTAGGTTTCATCTCTGAGCGTGATGTACTCGATCCTATGTTTCCAAAATTAGAAGACATGATGGATGGCCTGGCTGCTATCGACATGACTGCAGCACTGGATAAATATTCTAATGTGGTTATTGGAATGACAGTTTCTGATTTAATGACCAATTCTGTCATCTCGGTTGGTCCGGATTTAGAGATACTAAAAGCTGCTGCAAAAATGGTGGGCAATAAATTTAGACGAATCCCCGTTGCCGTTGGTGACCGCCTGATCGGAATGCTTAGCCTGGGTGATGTGCATAAGTCTATTTACATGGAACATGTGAAAATAAAGATGACATAACTCACCCAATGGACTAAAAATCATGCTCTATTAAGTTTTGATTAGTATCTTGTAGGGTGTCGCCGTGCGCACCATTGAACCTCAGTATCAATACCAATGGTGCGCGCGGCGCTCTCTACCGACACATCCAGATTTTTTTCCTCACATCTCTAGCTAATAGGCAGCCTGCCAGTCTGACATCAATAAATACTCAACCTTTTAACAAAGGTCTCAACATATCTTCCAGGCCATTTAATTTAACTTCATAAATTAAAGCAAGCTGTTGCCCCAGTTTGCCAGCAGGAAACCCCTTACCATGGAACCACACCAGATAAGGTTCTGGTAATTCCAGTAATTTTCGTCCGGCATACTTACCAAAAGGCATCGTCTGGTTAATCGCTTCTAATAGTTTTTCCTGATCCATTTTATTGTGTTTTAAAGCTAGCGATATGAAATATGTTCAGGCAATTTATAGTATGTGAATATATCAACCAATAAGGTAGATTAGTCCAACCGTCACTAAAGCAACTGCCAGACTTTGCAGCCCACTCCATAACCAGAAGGTACCACCAACACGACCAAGAAAAACCCCCAGCAAAAATACAATTACAAAAGCCATGAGCATAGCCGCAAGTAAAGGTTGTAGCCCAAACAAAACACCCTGTTGCCCTAACCATAAGGGAAGCATAATAATCAATGCAATAAATAGTGGTGCAATGCCATTTACAAGGGCAACTAGCCAGGGTATCCAGATAACCGCTTTGGCATGATGGCTATCCTCCAGAGAGGTCACCATGGCTTCTTCAAGTTGAACAAGATTTCGGCGTCGCTCTGCAGCCTCACTGATATAAGCACTCGAAGTTCCGCTCATACCTAAAGCCAGAGCAGCAGCGAGACAGGATGTAATGACTACCGAAAGCTCGACATGCTCACTTACATAAAATCCCATAATTAACCCAAGCGTTGTTAAAGCACCATCAAATCCATTAACTACAAAATAGCGACGCATAATGCTCAGAGAATCTGAGACTTCTAACAGAATTTTTATCTTCTTAAGATTCACTGTAACCGCTCATCTATTGTTTCAAACTAAAGGAGCATTACTGACCAACTACAGAAACCTCATCAACACTATGAAGAGACGCTCCATTTTCAGAAATGGTGGCACTGATAAGGTCAAAATCCAGATCTTCACCTTCAACGGTAACAATCAATGTTTCGGTTTTATCATCAACTTCCAGCACTTTGATATCTACCCGGTAACCTTCTGCTAATGAAGCAATTTCCCGGGCTAAATCTAGAGAGTTGGGCTGATGTGGTTTGAGTATATCGAGGACTAGCCGTTTTACATGAACCATGGGTATCACCTGATTTTTCTGCGTACTTTTAGTTAGAATTATTCAGTTTCTATCAACTTACAATGATCTGTGTTAATGATAGTTCGAGAAAGCAGTATCGAAATATTTAATATAACCCCATAGAAGACTACTTACTGGTAAAAACTGAACCCTAAGTATGAGTATTCGTAAATACTCAGCGAGTTTCTATTTTTCTATAAATTTAAAGATTTCTTTCACCACGAAGTCACGAGGGTACATCGCTATTTAGAAATAAGTTTTTAAAAATAATTTATTTTTCTTCGTGAGCTTCGTGTCTTCGTGGTGAATATTTTTTGACTTTTTTGAATACGCTGAGTCGTTACGAGTATTCAAACTAACCTCTATTTTCTACGTTTAGCCTTTTTCTTCTTCTTTTTGACCGCCTTCCCTGATGCTTTCTGTTTTTTAGGACCTTTGTAAAACCCTTCAAGACCTACTATTTTTCGACGTTCAAATTTATGTTTCAAATAACGTTCTATACCGGCCATTAAATTGAATTCAGGAGCGATAACAAGTGAAATTGCCAGACCGTTCTGCCCTGCTCTACCAGTACGTCCAATACGATGTACATACAATTCTCCACGCCGTGGCATTTCAAAGTTAATCACCAGATCCATGCCTTCAACATCCAGACCTCGTGCAGCAATATCGGTAGCGATAATTACTTTAATCTGGTTTCGCCTTAACTTGCTCATGGCAAGGTTGCGTTGTTTTTGATCACGCCCACCATGCAAAATGCCAGAATTAATTTCTTTTTGGCGCATTAAACGATCAAGCTGTTCGGTCTGTTCTCTGGAATTACAGAACACTAACGCATGTTGATAGTCTTCATTTTGTAAAAGCCAGACCAGCTGTTTATATTTGTGTGCCTTATCATCCGAAAATATTATCTGTTCGCGGATAGATTCATGCTTATCTGAGATTTGATTCAGCTCGATAACTTTGGGTTCTGTCAGTAATTCATCGGCAAGACCGCGTAATTTTTTATGTGCCAGGCTTGCAGAGTAGAGCTGTGTTTGTTCCCGGTTAAAACAATTATCGGCTATCGCCATAATTTCATCGCTAAAACCCATGTCTAACAGACGATCTGCTTCATCCAGTATAAGAACTTCAACCTGACTTAGATCCAGTTCATCCCGGGCAAGTAAGCCGGACAAACGTCCCGGTGTGGCAACTAGAAATTGTGGTGGCTGCTGAATCCATTCCTGCTGTTTTTTAATATCCGTTCCACCACCAATATGACCCAGTTTAATATCGGTAAAACGGGCTAACTGCTTTGCCTGTTTTAGAACCTGTTGGGCCAGTTCGCGGGTGGGTACCAGCACTAAGGCAATAATTTCCAGTCTGGTTTGAGGAAGTAATCTTTCAAATGTTGGTAGAAGGTAGGCGCAGGTTTTTCCACTACCGGTTTCGGCACTGACAAAAAGGTCTTCACCATCCAGTGCAGGTTCCAGTGTTTCCAGCTGTACCTGAGTTGGTTTTTCAAACCCTGCTTCATTGATAGCCTGGTTCAGGCTTTCGTCTAATTCATCAAACACGAGCTATATTCCCGGTAAATGGATATCTGTAACTGAATCTAAACAATTAAGCGACAGATTGCTGGCTGGTCAGGTATTCCTCATAGCTACCCTGATAATCAACCAGCTTGTGATCCTTAATTTCAATAATACGTGTTGCCAGTGAAGAAACAAACTCCCGATCATGACTTACGAATATCAAAGTCCCTTCAAAATGTTCTAAAGCCATGTTTAACGCTTCGATAGATTCCATGTCCAGATGGTTGGTAGGTTCATCCATCAGTAAAATATTTGTTTCCTGCATCATCAGTTTACCAAACAGTAATCTGTTTTTCTCTCCGCCTGAGCACACCTTCACTTTCTTTTTAAAATCATCCCTGGAAAATAATAACCGACCAAGTGTTGAACGTACTACCTGTTCATCATCATTATCCTTTCGCCAGTGACTCATCCAGTCAAATAAATTCAGATCACTGTCAAAATCAGCGGTGCTATCCTGAGGGCAATATCCCAGAGTAGCATTTTCAGACCATTTAATAACACCGTGGTTTGCCGGTAATAGATCCATTAACAGGCGTAAGAAAGTCGTTTTTCCTGCCCCATTTTCACCTATTACTGCTAATTTGCTACCAGCTTCAAGAATAATATTTCCATTTTCAAACAATGTCTCATCGAATCCATGACCAAAATTTTCCAGAATCAAAGCCTGGCGATGCAATTTTTTCTGCTGGTTAAAACGAATGAACGGACTGACACGACTGGAAGGTTTGATGTCATCAAGTTTAATTTTTTCAAGTTGTTTTGCGCGTGATGTAGCCTGTTTGGCTTTTGAAGCATTTGCTGAAAAGCGGCTAACAAATTGCTGTAATTCGGCAATTTGCACTTTTTTCTTCGCATTATCCGACTGTAAACGCTCTCTGGCCTGAGTCGATGCAGTCATGAATTCATCATAGTTACCCGGATAGATTCGTAGCTCTCCATAATCGATATCAGCCATGTGAGTACATACAGCATTTAGAAAATGTCTATCATGAGAAATTATTATCATCGTGCTTTTTCTGTCATTAAGCACTGATTCAAGCCAGCGGATAGTATTGATATCCAGGTTATTGGTAGGCTCATCCAGCAACAGAATATCAGGATTGGAAAAAAGAGCCTGTGCGAGTAAAACCCTCAGTTTCCAGCCTGGAGCAACCTGGCTCATCAAACCATAATGTAATGCCTGGTCGATACCGGCGCTCATGAGTAATTCACCCGCTCTGCTTTCTGCACTATAACCATCCATTTCGGCGTATTCGGTTTCCAGGTCAGCCACTTTCATTCCATCGGCTTCAGACATCTCTGGAAGCGCATAAATCCGGTCTCTTTCGCGTTTAACTTCCCATAATTCCGGGTGCCCCATGATGACTGTATTGATAACGGAGTATTCTTCAAATGCAAACTGATCCTGAGACAATGAGCCCACTCTCTCATTTGGACTCACAGATACTGAACCTACAGAAGGTTCAAGCTCACCAGTCAAAATCTTCATAAAAGTCGATTTTCCACAGCCATTTGCGCCGATTAAACCGTAACGATTTCCTTCGCTAAATTTTACTGAAATGTTTTCAAACAGGGGTTTTGCAGCGAACTGCATGGTGATATTTGCGGTAGAGATCAATGGATCGTTCCTGGACAAGTACTAATGAGATTTAAAGAGGTGCGTACTATAGGGATTTGTGACTTGTTCGTCGAGTAATGGTGAGATATTTCACCATTATATTGTCAAATAACATTAGTAAAGATATTTGTTCAATGCATTCCTGCTAAGAAACTGTCTGAATGACAAACAGTTTCGAACTACATGTTTTCTCTAGAGATCCTCTTAATTTGATTATTTGATTGGATTTCATTATTTTCCATTAATGTCCTAAAGATTAACTATAATTATCCGATAACATGTTAAATTACCCGGATTTTAATTATGCGTTATTTATCACAAAGTATAAAACTAAGAATTCTTCTAGTTTTACTCATTGTTTTCTCTTTGTTAATTATATTAACCAGCAGCATTACCGCTAGCAATGAACGCAGCATGGTAATGGATCTGGCAGTAGATAAGACTCAACAAATAGCTCGCACTTATTTTGATAACATCAATACCATGATGTTATCGGGCACCATGAATCAACGATCGGTTCTTAGAGAAAAATTACTAGCCGCAGATGATATAACCCTGGTAAAGGTCATACGTGCCGAAGCTGTTTCGAAATTTTTTGGAGCAGGCAATGCTGAACAAATTGTAGAAGACGATATTGATCGCCAGGGTTTACTGGCCAAACAACCATTAATTATTAAAACTGATGATGAGTCAGGTCGTTCTGTTACTGTCATTGTTCCCATGTTTTCATCTACCAATTACAAAGGTACTAATTGCATGTTATGTCATGTAACTGAAGAAGGAACCTTATTAGGAACGGTACGCGTTGATTATTCCTTAGACGGGCTCGATAAAATTATTGATGAAAACCTTTGGCGTTTATCCGGGATAAATATTGTAGTTTTAATTGCAGGTTTGTTTATTATCCAATGGTATGTCGGATTTGTAGTATTAAACCCACTTAATAAAATCCGCAACATCATGACCAGTAATTCTGAAAACCAGGATTTAACAAATACCATAGATATAAATTCAACTGATGAAATTGGTCAGGTAGCAACGGCATTCAATAAATTACTAGAACATTTCTCAAACAGCCTTGGTCAGGTAAATGAAGCCGTCTCCCAACTTAATAACCGCTCCTCTTCTATTTCATCTTCTGCTGAAAAAACATCAGCAGCAGCCAATCAGCAGCGTTCGGAAACAGAATCCGTAGCTGAGTCAATCACACAGCTCGAACAATCAGCTGAAGTTGTCGGTGAAACAGCTTCAAATGTTGCAGAAGCATCAAGTAAGGCCGACAGTGATGCCACTCAGGGCGCTGAAACAACTCATCAGGCAATTCAGGGAATACTGAAGCTGGTTACCCGTATCGAAAACGCTTCAGAAGTAATCTCATCACTGGATGAACAAAGCGAAGGCATCGGTAGCGTTCTGGACGTCATTAAAGGCATCGCAGAGCAAACCAACCTACTCGCACTCAATGCCGCAATAGAGGCTGCTAGAGCCGGTGAACAGGGTCGTGGTTTTGCAGTAGTAGCTGATGAGGTTAGAACTCTTGCAACTCGTTCTCATGAATCAACTCAACAGATCGAACTCATCATTGAGAAATTACAGTCGGGCGCTAAGCAAGCCGTTGAAGTCATGCATCAGGCCAAGCAGGAAGCCGAAGAACGCAAGAACGAAGTCGAGTCGGCCGATAATACTTTGAAATTAATTGTACAACGCATTAGCGAAATACATTCAATGAATATGGATATGAATCAGACCGTTGAACATCAAACTGAAATTACCAAACAGGTTCAAAATAATATATTTAATATCACCAGATTATCCGAAAGTACCGCAAGTGATGCTCAACAGACTTCAGTTCAAAGCGATGAAATTGTGCAGTTGGCTACTGATCTTAATAAATTACTAAAACAGTTTAATTTTGGATAAGCCATAAAGAAAGCCCAGATATATTAAAACTTATATCTTAGATGCTTAAGGTCTAACAAATTGTGAAAAGCATAAGCACCTGAAAATAAAAGTGCCATAGACATGCATAGATTTACATACAGAGTGTTATCTTCGATACCACTGCGCCCAACCCACACCCATAAGCAGTAGTAGCCTAGCAGAAGAGTTTGCCATGTTCCTGCACTAATGTATCCCTTTCAACCTGCTCAAAGAACTTAATGTGGAATATCTGGAATTGAGGTTTCAACTATCCAGCTATGCTCATTTATTGTAATCAATAGTCTGATGAATTTTACAGGCTGACTAAGTATAAATTAGATACCTATTGCCTAAACAACATCTATCTGGAGCTTACCGAGTTTAACCGGAGCAAAAGTCTGGTACTAATGTAGGGTTTGAGAAGTTGATTGAAAGAATGAGTTATTAGAATGAACTAAAGAGCATTACCCTGTTAAAACGAGTAATACTCCCTAGTTCTATTTGGTGTTTATAATGAAACTCGAAAAATTAAAGACTAAAGCATCATACCTCTAATCATGAAATAAATACTCGCAGAAAGAGTAGCTGCTACGGGAACCGTAATAATCCATGCCATGATAATCTTTTTGAAGGCATCTCTTTTTACATACTTTTTACGGTGCAACTTGTCAACAATGCGTTGCTCTTCTTCAAGAGTCTTTTCCTCATTCTCTACCATTTCGTAAAGTTTACCGATGTCTTTGTAAACTTTTTTATCTTTCTTGTCATCGTTCAAATCTAATAATTCCTGAAGATTATCTCTATATTGTTCGAGTTTATTTTCTTCCTTCTCCAGTTTCAGCTCTTCTTCATCCAGTTTAATAACTTCTTTATGGTCCTGCAGGTATTCGCGTAAGAAACCAACACCAAAGATACCACCTATAGCAATATGTGTAGAACTAACTGGTAGCCCAAGCTGGCTGGCAATAATAACCGTGATAGCGGCGGCCATTGCGATTGAAAAAGCCCTCATCTGATCGAGTTCTGTTATTTCTGAACCTACAGTTTTAATCAACTTTGGACCATATAAGGCGAGACCAACAACAATACCAAGCGCACCAACAGCCATAACCCAAATTGGAATAGAAGCCTTTGCTGAAATACCACCAGTATTGACAGCATCACTAATCGCAGCCAACGGCCCAATAGCATTGGCCACATCATTTGCACCATGAGCGAAACTTAGTAGTGCCGCAGCAAAGATAAGCGGAACGGTAAACAAAGCATTGATACTGTGCCTATTATTTTCCAGGTTAGTTTTCTTTGCCATGCTGTTTTTAACCAGGATAAAAACAACCACCGCGAGTACCACTCCGAAAATAGCAGCAACCATAAAACTCGGTTTCTTCTCATCCGGTAAAAATGGGAGCATATCTACAATGCTAGGCCATATTTTTTTTAGCCCTTTTAAGGTGAGATAAGTAGTAAACGCCCATGTCATAATACCGACATATACTGGAACCCAAAATTTACCTGCTTTTACTTTATCATCTTTGAAAACCATGGATTTCTTAATAGAGTATAAAAATGCTGCCGCAATGATGCCACCCAGTACTGGCGAGATAACCCATGAGGAAGCAATTTTACCCATGGTTGGCCAGGAAACGATACCAAAGCCACCTGCTGCAATACCAGCACCCATCACGCCACCCACAATGGCATGAGTTGTAGATACGGGTGCTTTAAATTTAGTCGCCAGATTTAACCATAAACCTGCAGCAAGAAGTGCAGCCATCATCGCCCAGATAAAACTATCAGTATTGCCGCCGAAAGCATCAATATCGATAATGCCTTTTTTGATCGTACCAACCACATCTCCACCGGCAATAAAAGCTCCACCAGCTTCAAATATACCCGCGATTACGATTGCACCACCCAGAGTCAGTGCTTTAGAGCCCACTGCTGGACCAACATTATTAGCAACGTCGTTAGCTCCGATATTCATTGCCATATAGGCACCAAAAAGTGCAGCTATAACCAGGAAGGCATTGGTTGGCAATTCCCCCATAGAGTTATAACTTAGAATAAGCACCGATATCATAAAGATGATGATTATTCCAAATTTGACGAAATCACCCTTACTCGAGGATTCCGCTGCATCCTCCATTTCCTGGAAAAAGCTGAACATTGACATTTTTTTATACCTTCCTATTTTTATGAAAAACATTTTTTATGAAAAACAAATTCGAATAGAATTAAAGAATCTTGGGGGATTAATTAAAATCACAGTTTTTTTATAGATTTGTTACAAAATTAATACAGTTATATTACAGAGTTTTTTATATGCTGAACTGTATCTTAATTTGACTTTGACAGTTATGATTTAAATCAATATCCCTATAGAATTTTCTAATGCATTTGTAAAGTTTCCGTGAGTACGAAGAAGTAACACCTGCAAGACTACAGTGACCATGACATTCCTGAGAGTTTACTCTGGGCATCCTGCCCAGCACCCTTATAGGTCAGCAGAGCTGTTCAAAATCATTCCAGACGATTTAGTAACAATGGAACATTCTCTTTAATCACTGAAAAGGACTATTGATAGCTTCCTGTTGTAAAAGTAAGAAATATAAGAAACATCTGATGTGTGTCATTGCGAGAAGTGATAGAGATGTGGCATTCTGTAAGTTTAATTAAACGAAAAATAGCTGCATTTTGCTCGCAATGATAAAAGAACTGCTATTCATAAAAAGGTTGATAGATTTATAAGTAAATCTGATCATACGAGGCAAAAGAAATAACGATGTCTAAACGTATACTATTAATGGCTACTTCTCTTACAGGTTAATATCCAGTAAGGGGATATACCCATTCATCAGGGTAGCACCTGAAGCATTGAGAATACCTTTATTAATGGACTGTTATTCATTAATAATGTAATGCAAATACTATAAGTTAATCAAAGCTCCACATTTTATTTTTTCAGTGTCCGTTCGGCGAGACATTAATTGAATTAAACTATGCTGCTTACAATATAAAAACGAGTAAAAAAGTGGATGAAGTAAAAATATTTTTTGACACTCTTATACCTAATAGTAGCGATTTTGAGCTGTATGTTCGAATCTTGTTCCAGGTAATATTATTAACTTCATCTGCTGTATTTTCAGGTTCAGAGACTGCGATGTTTTCTCTCAGTCGCATAGATCTACAAAAGCTCAGGCAATCCCGGCATAAAGATTCTGAAAGTCTTCACGCGATGCTGGATGAACCACGTCGTTTGATTATCTCAATTCTGTGTGGCAACGAACTGGTCAATATCGCCTCTGCAGTAAATATGACGGGGATTTTGCTGCTGCTTTTCGGTGGGCAGGATGTAGCATGGATCAATATTCTCATCATGGTACCTTTACTGCTATTAATGGGTGAGGTCACACCAAAAACCATAGCGGTTAGCTACCCCATTAAATTCGCCACCCGAATTACAGCAAAAATCTTACCTCAATGGATGATTTACATCACCCCTTTACGAGAGATAGTACGTATCGTAGCAGACCGGGTCACCACCATGGTGGTGGGTGATGCAGTTGACCGGGAAAATATTCTGCAGCCTGATGAGCTCAGAACACTCCTTGAAGAGGGAGAGAAGACAGGTATTATCGATGCAACAGAAAGGGTGCTAATTGATAACGTGTTAGAAGCGTCAGAAACGGATATTTCACGAATCATGACACCTGGCCCGCGCATATTGCTGCTTAATGCAGACCTTCCGGCACCTGAGTTAATAGAACAGTTCCGCAGTCACCGCCACCCCCGTATACCCGTTTATAAGGGGCACTGGGACAATGTGATCGGTTTTATCCACTCTGAAGATATATTGAAACTGGTCAGAGGTGGCAGCGATCTTTCTAAGGTCACACTGAATATGATTCTGAAGCCAGCGCATTACGTACCGCCCACCAAGAAGGTAGATGAGATGTTCGACTACTTTCAGGCGCACAATACTCGCGTTGCTATCATTCTCGGTGAGTATGGCGAGGTATCGGGTATTGTCACCATGAAAGATGTTCTGAAGTTTATCTTTGGTGAAATTAGCGGAAAAATGGTAGGACAGGAGTACTACAAGGAAGACGATGAGAACAGCTATACCGTACCCGGTGATATGCGTCTGACGGATTTTTATAACCTGACCAACTTCGATATTGAGGACACGGTAATGTCTACCATCGGTGGTGTTGCTTTTAGGTTATTTGACCGATTGCCGGAACCGGGTGATCAGATTACATACGAAGGCTTTCGTTTTACCGTAAAACAACGCAGCGGTTTGAGAATCAGTCAACTTCAGGTTCAAAAAATATCTTCCTCAAACAAACATAATGATGAAGATACTGATAGTAATACAGATATCTTTACTGAAACTGTTATAGATCTGGAAACTGATATCGAGACTGAAACGGTTATAGACACTGAAACTGTTACAGATCCGGAAACTGATATCGAGACAGAAAAGGTTATAGACTCGGAAACCGCTATAGACACAGAAACTGATATCGAGACAGAAAAGGTTATAGACTCGGAAACCGCTATAGACACAGAAACTGATATCGAGACAGCGAAAGAATCGTCTTCCATCAGTATAGAAGATCAGAAGGCATTGCCTCAGGAGCAAAAGCCACCTTCTGTAAAAAAGAAGAAAAATAAGAAAAAAGCTGTTGTACTTGATGCTACCGATATAAAAAAGCAGAGTGAATCTCATTCAGCAAGTGATGATGACCAGGTTTCGTTGCCTGATGACTCACCCAACAGGAAACCTGATGACAAACCAGAATTGGGAGATAAGTGATGGACTGGGCTGTAGAACTTATATTAATTATCTTCTTCCTGCTGTTAAAGGCTTTTTTTTCAGGCTCCGAGATCGCCATGGTGAATTCGGATAAGCTTAAATTGCGACATCAGGCAAAAATGGGCAATCGCGGGGCCGCATTAGTACTCAAATTGTTTCGTACTCCCGATGTTATCCTCGGTACCACCCTGGTTGGAACCAATGTGGCCACCGTTACCATATCTACTCTGGGAGCCCTGATATTTATAGATCTGTTTGGTGCCGCAGGTGACCTGATCTCAATTCTGATACTTACACCCGTGCTATTGATTATGGGTGAAGTCGTACCCAAGAGCATCTTCCAGCAGAAAGCAGATACCATCGCCAGTCGAATTATCTATGCGCTGCGGTTTTTCTCCTATCTTTTCTACCCGGTAATTTTTATCTTCAGTCGGGTAGCACGCTTTATTACCCGACTGGTAGGGGATGGAACCGTTCCTCAGAATATGTTTATTACCCGTGAAGAGTTACGGGTGCTGCTGGATGTTTCCGATTCTGCCGCAAACCCCTCAACGATCGATCGCAAACGTATTCGCCGAATCATTCGTTTTGCTGATACTACAGTAGGAGAAGCGATGATTCCTCTGGCAGATGTAGTAGGTTTGAATGAAACCCGCCCTATGAAGGAGGCCGTACGCCTGGTGATGAAACATGGCTTCAACCGGTTGCCGGTCTATCGAGGTAATATTACCAATATTAAAAGCATCCTGACTCTGGATTCATGGAATCTAATGGAACCAGATATTCTGGATAACGCAGCTACCGATTATATGAGCTCAGTACTGTTTCTTTCACCAAAACAAACGATTGATCAGGCTCTTCCTCAATTGCAGGCACGTGAAGATCACATGGCGGTGGTGGTGGATGAGTTTGGTTCTGCTGTCGGGATTCTCACCATGGAAGATGTTTTCGAAGAGGTGGTAGGTGAAATTGATGTGGGATATGACTTCGATGAATATAACCCTAGACAGCGCGCCTCTATCGAACACGAGAATGAAAATAGTCACATAATGATTGGCAGAACGCCCATCTCCGAAGTTAACGATATCCTGTATGTACATTTTCCAGTGGAGGAGGCTCATACCATCGGCGGATTGATCGTCAGTCGCCTGCGCCATATCCCCTCCATCGGTGATTCAATCGAGGAACAGGGTTACAGACTTATTGTACTGGATGCTGATGAGCGCTCAGTCCTAAAGGTACGGGTGGAAAGGTTACAATAAACAGCTCAGCCAACACTTTAAATATAAGGGTAGAAAGAATACCTGGTCAAATCTACCCATCATTGGATTCGTGCAATGGTGCAATATTTCATAAGTCTCATTGAGTTATCCTGAAACTGCACAGCATCATTAATCCCTATAGCAGTTTGGTGTCTAAATATACAGAACCCGTAACATGGTTAGAATTCTGTTCGGCCAGGGCTTCCCGTTTAAACTCATTTCATATTGGATAAGACTTGTACTTGAGTCATTCCTGATGACATGACATAATGACGTCATAACATCATTCATGAGCGTCTAATAAATGCCAAAACAAAGTAACCCTCCCGGGACAGGTAAATCCGGCAAAAAAAACACCTCACTTCGGCTCGACAATAAAACCTTAAAGGCGTTGAAAATTATTGCAATCGAGAATGATACTAGCGTCCAGAAGATCATTGAAGAACTGGTAAAGAAATACTTAAATGAGGCAAAAGCTAAATAAAAATGAACAAGTTAGACAACATAAATTTTATCCTCAAAGGCAACATTTCAGACAACAGTCTGGGAGAAAAACTGGGTAACCTTGACCTTGAATATAATCGAGAGGAAGACACCACCCCATTTCAGTTGCTTGACTGTTTCGACCAGTCGATTCGCAAGTCAGGACAGGCATTGATGTTTACCGATAACATGCTGATGCTACTGCAACCGGATGGAATAATATTGACCCAGGCTGCCGTCAAAGCAAGTGGATTTATTGCCGACCAGAATGACGGGGCTGTAAAAAAAGCACTAAGTTTTGTATCTCCGTTGCGCCGCATTCTTGTAGTAGGTCACGGCACATTAAGTGACACCCGGGTGAATGCAGTAGATAGTGAAAGAAAAACCCACGTAAGAGCGCATTTGAGAACCTTCCAGGCCAAAGGTGCAGATGCCCAGATGACGCAGGCTACGTTACAGGCACTACGTGGTTACGACAGTGCATTTGAGTCAATGAGACAGAAAATTGACCAGCTCGGATATATAGTAGAGCAGGACATGTCCAGTATGTATGGTCGGTTAATTGAACAATATCAACCATATAACCCCAAACCAGTCATCGCCATATCAAAAGAAGAACTGGCATTTCAGGCTGCAAATGACATTATTAAAATTCACATTGAGGTAGCCCGTTTAAACGAACCTGGCATCATCGCCGACGAAGACAGTGAATTCCTGCATGACTATCGTGTTTCTTTACGTAAGGTAAGATCGGTCGTCAGTTTATTTAAAGGAATTTATAGTGATGAACAAACGCTAACGCTGAAACGCACTTTCTCAGATTTGATGTCCCCAACGGGTCGATTGAGAGATCTGGATGTTTACCTGCTGGATCGAAAAAATTATTTTGAATTGTTACCAGCGTCTCTACACGATGGCTTGACCATTATGTTCAACTTATTTGAAATTGAGCGTAATGAACAGTTAAAAATAATATCTAAACACTTAAAAAGTTCAGCCTATAACCAATCAATTAATAGCCTGCATACTCTTTTTAGTGGATCTACAGAATTACAGGCTGGCGCAAATGCCGATCATTCCGCCTTCCTGTATGCCCGTGAATTGATCTGGAAGCGATACCGCAAGGTTTGTAAAATCGCACGGGCGATAAACCCGGATACCCCCGACACAGAGGTGCATGAACTTCGCATTCATTGTAAAAAATTACGTTATTTAATGGAATTTTTCAGCCCCATGTTCCCAGCCAAAATGATAAAAGGATTAATCAAGGCACTAAAACTGTTACAGGATAATTTAGGCTTATTTAATGATTACTCAGTTCAACAGGAGTCTCTACAGTCATTTATATTGGCCCATGCTTCCAAAGGCCGCAAACAGGATATGACGGTAGCAAAAAGTGTCGGTGCATTAATTGCCATGTTATATCAAAAGCAGCTCGGAGAACGTGCCAAGGTTATTTCAAATTTTAAAATTTTTGACAGCCTGACAACACAACAACAATTCCAGAAATTATTTAAAATTTGAGGCCGAAGGATGAAAATTATAGCGTGTTACAGTAATAAGGGTGGCGTAGGAAAAACAGCAACCTCAGTAAACCTTGCCTATGAATTGGCTCAATCAGGTTACCGAACTTTACTTTGCGACCTTGATCCTCAAGGCGCTTCGGGTTTTTATTTTCGAGTCAAACCATCCAAAAAACTCAAAAATGAAACTTTTTTTAACGACGTCAAACGGTTTACTCAGGCAATTAAAGGAAGTGATTTCGATAACCTCGACATTCTGCCAGCCAATATGACTTATCGCGATTTCGATATCTTCCTGTCACGCATGAAAAATAGCCGTTCGAGACTTAAAAAAGCACTCAAGTCCGTTAATAACGATTACGATGTTATTTTACTCGATTGCCCCCCTAATATTTCTTCACTATCTGAAAGCATCTTCAAGGCGGCAGATCACATTGTCGTACCAGTAATCCCATCCACATTAACCGTACGCACCTTTGAACAATTGATCGAGTTTTTCAAACAGCACAAACTCGGCAGTAAAAAACTGATCCCGTTTTTTTCCATGGTTCAACGTCAGAAAAAACTGCATTTAGACACCATGAGTCAGTTACGTAGCCGCTATAAGAAATCTTTTCTGGATGCTAGTGTACCTTTTTCTACCGATGTTGAAAAAATGGGTATTCATCGCGCGCCGGTAATGACCTTTGCCCACAGCAGACCTGCAGCCAAAGCTTACAATTCACTGTGGTTAGAACTGCAGTCAAAACTATAATTCCGTTAATGATAATTCCCCCCGAACACATCGAAATTGAACGTAAGTTCCTGGTAAAAACTCTGCCTGACTTGAGTCAAGCACACAAAAAATACATTCATCAGGGATATATTACACACACAAACGATTCGGTTGAGGTTCGACTAAGGCAAAAAGAGCAGCACTTCTTTATCACCGTAAAGTCTGGTTGTGGCATGGTTCGAAACGAACATGAAATTTCAGTTGACCAGCAACAGTTTGAAACTCTTTGGCCGGAGACTCAGTTCAGACGGATAGAAAAACACCGTTGGACAGGTCAATTAGGCACGCAAACATTTGAGCTCGATATTTTTATGGGAGAGCTCAAACCGTTAATGCTGGTTGAAATTGAGTTTTCATCCATTGAAGAGGCCGATAATTTTCAACCGGCTGACTGGTTTGGACGAGAAGTGACCCTGGATAAGCTTTATAAAAATAAAGCCTTGGCTGTGAATCCTCAAGCCATAGAGGCAAACGAATGAGTAAGCAACATAAACAATATGGTGTTCTCCCCTATTTCAAGAAATCCGGAAAAATAAAAATCATTTTAATCACCAGCCGTAGTAGCAAACAGTGGATAGTGCCAAAAGGTAACCAGATGCCACATAGAACCAAACGTGAAAGCGCGCTACAGGAAGCTTATGAAGAAGCAGGGTTAATCGGGCTGCTTGATAAAAAACAGAAATTTCGTATATCAATTATGAGCCATGGTAAAAAAACAGATTTAACCTTGTATCCCATGCGCATAAATAGACCCATGATTAAAAAATGGCCAGAGAAGCATCAACGTAAACGTATTGAAGTAACCTGTGAAGAAGCACAATCACTAGTGGTGTGGCCAGAGTTTAAAGCCTTTATGAAGCTTTGGAAAAAGTCGTTTTAAGCCGAAAAAGCTATGACACAGAGGCTTCAATTGATCGAATCACTCTCTGGATCAATGTCTAGAGTGCAGCTAATAAATTGTCTTCAGATGTGCTGAGGAGATAAAGCTATTTATTAGCTTGAATAACAATGTTAAACCACATATTGAGGGGATAAAAAATGTCATCTAAAAAGTCTAAACAAGCTGAATCCAGATCTGAAGGCAAGGAGATTGATGAACTCAGGGAAGCCCTGCAGCAACTTGCAGCAAAGGTAGAATCTTTGGAGGAGAAAATCAGCAGCATTGAATTATTGGCTGGTTCTCAGGGACCAACAGGTCCGAAAGGGGCTGCTGGTCCCCAGGGCATAGCAGGACCTCCAGGACCGAAAGGATCTGCTGGCGCTCAGGGAGTTGCAGGGCCGACTGGCCCCAAAGGGACTACTGGTGCCAATGGAGTAGCTGGACCGAAAGGAGCTACTGGTGCACAAGGTGAGAAAGCTTTGGCCGGGCTTCAGGGACCAAAGGGTGATCCTGGCGGACCTGTCGGTCCTCAGGGACCCATTGGACCAAGAGGTGTTACTGGGAATGATGGGGATATTGGCCCTTCAGGACCACAGGGAGTACGGGGTCCTGAAGGCGAGCCTGGCCCACAGGGTCCATTTGGGCCTCAGGGTGAACCCGGACCGGCAGGCCCGATGGGGCCTCAGGGACCTATGGGCGCAAAAGCTGTTTCTATTGATTCGGTCACCGGGGAATCAGAGACGGCAGCAAGTAAGTTAAAGCCTGAAAAAGCAGGGAAATCGAGTAGTGCTGTGAAACCTGCTGCCCATTCTGCAAAGAAGGCCGTAAAACCAGGCAAATCAACAAAATCGTAGACACTGGCTAGACAACTTCGCTCAACCTCATGGAGGTCGAATTTCTATTCGACCTCCGGTACAATTATAAATTCATACTGGATCTGTAGTTGAGCAGAAAAGCTAGAACATCCCGGGTTAATCCTGCTTCATTATCTTCAGCTATCTCTGTAGCTTTACCCTTTTTTCTAAACTTAAGGTTAGTCAGCAACATTGTTATCAAAACAGCATTTATATATTGTAATACGCTTAAATTATACTAAAATACACAAAAATCATTCGGTAACCACAAATCTTTTGTGGTAGATTACGCTGCACTGCCAATAAAGAAACTGCTAAATAATTAGCACTGGCCAATAACCTTTTTCATCAATTTTAATATAAATAAAAAAAGAGGAGTTTATATGATGACAGATACGACTGAAAACTCGTTACTCAACCCTGCGTCAATTCAGCAATGCGAACAACTGGCTGGTAATGCAGATATTCAGGGCAAAAGGGCCAAAGCACTATTGGAACTTAACAAAGGGGATAGTAACAGTATAGCTGCTAAAAAATCTGGTCTTACTGCTGGACAGGTCAGTTATCTACTTGGCCGTTTTAAAAAGGTTGGTATGGCATTATTTGATGCTAAAGTTGTTAAAAAAGCTCCAGTAAAAAAAGCTGTCGCTAAAAAGGCAGTAACCAAAAAAGCCGCTCCTAAAAAAGCGGCTCCAGCCGTTACTAAACCTGATATTGAGGATGCGACTCCTGCGGCTAAAGAACCTGTTAACGCAGATAAAACCGAAGATAAAAAGAAAAAGAAGAAAGATAAGAAGTCATCCAAAAAGGATAAAGTAAAAAAAGATTCAAAAAAAGATAAGAAGAATAAGAAAGGTAAAAATAAGAAGTCAAAGAAAAATAAAAAGTAATCTGTTGGCTGATTTATTTTCGACATAAAGCCGGGGCACTGAAATATCTCAATGCCCCGACTGAACCGAAAGTCAGTTAGCCCGATCATTTCATAAACATTCTCACGCCCTTGCCTGTTCTTTGATTGTTCACCACATCCATGTTGGTTCACCCCTACGGGGTTTACACCCAAGATCTCTCCGGGTGATTTAGTCCACAGGAAATTATCTTCAATCGACTGGATCAATAAGTCCGGCACTCAATCGGATAACTCCCTGTTTTACAGCGGATGGTGTATATGCAGGAATTGCAGGAGCAAATTCCTGTGAAACCAAATTCGGCGCAATCATCACGGCAGTTTAAGAAATAATCGGGCTAGAATATCAGGATGAAATTGTTAAATTTTTCTTGTTATTTTTCGTTTTACTTTCAACCTGCCAGCTAATTCGTACATTAACTTTTTGACGATTATCTTCCTGACTAGCCGTAACCTTAAGTTCAAGCAATCCGTCAGGGCTTAGTACAATTTTATCGTCTTCATCGCTAAACACCAGTTTACCTTTTGCAAGCCCTTCAGTAATTGAGTCCATAACCTTACTTATAGATTTTGTATCTTGAAGTGAATCATGCCTGAAAGTATTTTTATCGCGTCTCATATTTTTTCCTGATTTTTCTAAGTTGAAGATGACTGTCGCTGTTCAAGTGCTAAAATCATTGGTTCAAGTTCCGACTGTCTGACCAGGCTGGCAGCCTGTTTCGGTGTAACCCATTGCCGCGTTCTGTGCCTTTCTTCCCACTCGCTTTCAGCGACGACACTACTTACCTCCATCGCATACACCTTAACCGTACATTCAGCACCCCATTTTTGATAACAATAACTCCCTAATAATTTCGCTTCTACCGAACCTTCGACACCACCTTCTTCAAATGCTTCTTTGGCTGCTGATTGCTGTGATGTCAACCCCGGTTCATGTATCCCTTTTGGGACTACCCAATGCTTTTTCTTGCTGGATCGAACAATCATAACCTCACACACACCATCACGTAAACGATAAGGAATAACGGATGACTGGTTGTAATAGTAAGCAGGTCGATCACGACTCTCCTTTGCATCAAACAATGGCCACGGAAATTTTTTGGGTAGTGTGCGTGGACGAATTATTTTTACCAGCCTTGCACTGTCCCGCTTTATAGCCGACCAGTTCGCATCTAATTCCAGCAGCGCTAAAGTTGCCGTTGGCAGTAACTTTCCATCGTCTTCAGGTTTTGCATCACCATTGGTAAGACTAACCAGTAAATCCTCTAATCCGGGATTATGGCCGACCAGCATGACTCGACTGGCAGAAGCCGGTATCTGTTGCAGAACATCATACAAATCATCACTATCGGCAAGATAGATTTTTTGCTCCGGCACGATATCTCCTGAACCCTGCCCCATCGCTTTGCAGCATTTTTCTGCCGTTGTCAGCGCACGTTCTGCCGGCGAGCTGATAATGGTATCAGGGATCATGTCATGAGTTGCTAGCCATACTCCCATACGCTGCGCCGCTCTTTTACCCCTGTCTTCCAGCGGCCGGTTAAAATCGTCTTCGTCGCCACTCCAGTCAGATTTTCCATGGCGAAGTATCAATAATTCGCGAAGCATAATTCTGTCTCCTGTAATTAATCAGACAATCCCAGCAGTTTATTCGAGATCGAGTATCTCAGAAAGCCGTTCTCCTGCAATATCAAAATCAACCTTCCCCGTTACCTCATAGATGGTCACTCCTTGCAATGCATCAAGGTAGGATTGCTCATCAAACTCCGCTGTATCGCTGTGAAAACTACCATCGGTATGTTGATAGAATGGTCCAGGTGATTTCATCAGAGCCGCTAACAGTTCACGGCGCTGGTTAATGTCAACGGCTATTACAGCCGTTTTCTCTGTCGTATCGTGCTGCCAGTTGAGAATGACAAAGGCTTCCAGTTCAGCTTCAGTAGTTACTCTTCCCGGTCCGTAAACCTGTTCGATATGGACATCATATTTTTCCTCCAGGTGCCAGAGTTCCTGTTTAGGCAGCTGTAATAATTCATCACGCCGTTGTTGCGAAATTAAACCATGTAACCTTTCGTTAAACACAATAGTACCTGGATTTATACGCGGTAATTTAGGTATTCCACGAGCAGTAACACCGCTGTCGTCTGTGCGAATAAAAAGTCTGTCGTTGGTAACATAATTTACCGAGTTATCCTCCATCAGGTTGAGCATCAGGGTGGATTTACCACCACCCGATAATCCTGCCATTCCTATAGCATGCCCATTAACTTCCATTCCTGAAGCATGGCATATCAGCCAGCCGTTATGCTGTAGCCAGTCCATATACTGTGAATTGATAAAATTAATGACCTGATTATCATTTTGCAGACATGGTCCCGCTGCGATTCGTGTAGATGCACTTTGCAGAAACAGCATACCAGTACGAACTTTATGCACAACACGTGCATTCGGGATATCAAAATAAGCATCTTTTCGACCGGTCTTACCAGGCTCACGTGCCCAGTCGGTAAACTCCAGTGCGGAATCGGTTATAACGTCACTTTGAATAGCATGAATTTCTATATCCGGTTCTGCACTACCCGGTTCAACGTGTGAAAAATAAGCTGCAAGTTTCTCCAGTACAGGCTTATGATTAGAGCGAATACGCATGGTGTACCCTGCTAGATGAAGATCCAGATTTTCATCCAGTAACTTCTCATTTCCAGTAAGTGTGTGTATCAGTGTTTCTAAATTGATATTATCAGTCATTTTATATCTCTAAATTCTCAATAATTTTATTAAATTGTTTTAACTAAATATGTCTCAGAGTAATTTTAATCTCGCGGATTAATGTCGCAGCATTTTCCAGTTGACGTACTCGTTTCCACAGTTTGTCAGGAGTGCTGGCATAAATATCCAACAAGTCATCAGCAGAAACCCAGACAAGCTCACGGCGTTTCTTGAAACGACCGGTGGTGCTGGATTTCCACTCATGATTCATCAGCGAAATGTCACGAAACGGAAATTCTATAAAGTAAGTTCGCCAGTCTTTGGGTGGAACCGATTTTCCAGGTTTTCTTTGGCACCACCAGTGAGGATGTTCTGACAAAGTTCGCTCAAACATTTTTTCAACATCGATGATTTGCCTTGTTACGAGTTCATCAGAAAGGCATGCAAGTTGTAATTCATCGGTTAGATACATCGTTTCTGTCTCTTCGACAAATTCACGTATTGCAGTCTCACGGTAGCCTTCATTTTTACCCAGACCACCACCAAAATCGATAAAATAACCAGCTTTTCTACCACTAAACGTATGCTGAAAAAGAAATTGAACCTGTCCATTCTTAACCGACAGTGGAATTACGCCTGCTCCCATAATAGACCTCTTCGTCGCAAATATTTTACAACTCAATGCGACTTAAATATATTGCGCACTGTAACTATTTTTATTGTGTCGGCATAATAGCATTATTTCTTTTAAGACGCCTGCTGACGCACACATTATTTGAAGCGACAGGAGTTCTTTTCAAATAGATTCAGGAGGTTTAATGGACATCAGTGTGATGAGCTGGAATATGGCAGGAGCAAAGCTGTTTGAACAACTTGATCCGGAACCCGGGTCTGCAGCAGGACGATACACGGCAGCCTTTCGAAAAGTATGGGAAAATAGCATAGGTAACTGGCTGGTATCCCCTGACCAGAATCAACCTGATCAAAATCGACCCGATATTATTCTGTTACAGGAATGTATCGGTTTTGATGATTTATCTAACATGGCTCCGCATCGTTGGCAGAGTGGCAGCACCATACTGGGTGAAATTTTTTCGGGCTATGAGTGTTTCTTTTTCCCCGCCGTGACGTCGCACAACAATCCACACCCTGGTAAGTGGAATCGTTATGTGGAGGGAGGTTCAGTCACCAACTGTATACCTGCCCATGTCGATATACAGCAAGGTTATGGAATCTGCGTGCGTAAAGGTATCAGTAGCAGAAAACTATGGGTACCCCTGGCTGATTCAAAAAACATGGCTACAGATGCAGACATTGCTGAAGCAGATTGCCATTCCTGTTTTGAACCCATCAGTATTACTACAGGACTGTATCTCGGTCAACGTGATACCGAGCCACGACTGGTGATTATGGGTCGTGCCAAACTGGAATCAGATGGCGAGAGCCGCTACCTCAATTATCTGAATATACACCTGAATACACTGAGTGGTGAGCGCGAGGGCAACGTACGCCTTAACAGACGTGCTGGTGCATCCAGGCTACGCCAGGTCGAGTTGATTCTTGACAATATTGTTTCGGCTTATCAGGAAACGACTCGTTACCGAATACCAGCAGGTATTGAACCATCCCGGCGAGATATCTGGATTATCGGTGGCGATTTTAATACAACCCCTGATTCTGAAGAGATAAGGATGATTCGCCAGGCGGGTTTTATCGACGTTATACCTGACAAACGTATTGAAGATGCGAATCCCGATAGTGTTTTCCACAATCGGATTGGAAGCAAATGGTCTCTGCACGATAGCAAGACCCCAGCTATCAATGTAGATTACATTTTCTGTGGGCTAGAACAGTTTACCTTTGCATCTGACGGACTCAATACAACAGAATCCAGACGTCCGTTTCGGCCCTGCTTTGAAGATCCTGCATTTGCCTCGGATCACGCGCTACTGTTTGCAAAGATCAGGCTATGAATTGCTCAGCTTTACCCCTCTTGTCCGACGCACAATGTTTTTCGGATCGAATAACTTAATGAAAGGATAATCGTTGCTGATACCTAATATATAACCATCTGGATGAATAACCGTTACCGCTGCCCCCACGCCTTTGAGCCCTTCTTTTTTGCGTGAATTTCTATCCAGCGTAGTATCACACTCAACATTAAGCAACCCCTTGCGCAACATGAGCCTTTGACCATTCAGCAGGTTACGATGTCCGTGAACGACAACGCGAATACCCTGCTGATGAATTTTTTTTACGCCAGCACGGGTCAGAGGCATATCGACATCACGGTATTTGGTTCGCATGATATTAGCAAACGGGCCATAGTAGAACTCAAAGGGATTACCGAGCATCAACTGTCGAAATTTTTTATTCAAATGCTTCCAGTCGGAATGATTGAGTATTCCAGCAATTCGATCATCGATGCCTGCATGTAAAAACAACAAGGATCCTTTACGATAGCACAGACTCATATGCTGGTAGAACCATGCGAACTCACCTTTTGGTCGCAGAAATAATTCATCCCATTTTTTAGCTGCTGCATACACCATGCGTATCGATAAATCTGCCTTCTTACAGTCTTCATCAAACTGGTGTATTTTATCTCGTAGTTTTTCCACCTCCTTAGCAATAGTTGCATCGGGCATATTCCATACGGCCTGCAGTGGAAAATCCCGAAACCAGCTTTTTAGTGGATAAAGTATTCGTCGACATTCACGAGCAGAAGGTACATCCCGTAACGCATCTTTACCCTGTAAATACTCCATACTGATTTCTTTCAGAAATGGCACCATCTTCCTGCCCATGCGAATAAAAAAATGATCGGTTCGGG
>JABHSO010000176.1 GCA_018669845.1 Gammaproteobacteria bacterium
ACAATTGACGATGTATCATTTTATTGGTTTCGAAATTATGCATAAACTTAATCAAAAACCCCTGACCCGTTCCCTCATATCCACCTGTGGTAGTAGCCATAACTGTTTTATTTGATAAGGCCAAACATTGCTGAAGCATACTGTTTGGCAGCATCGCTGCCTCATCAATAATTAAACAGTTTACAGGCTTATTGCGACGGATAATTTCATCTGGGGCTATAAATTGAACATTCCTCTGATTGTCACCTATCCTCTTAAACAGGATATTGACCTGAGCCTTCGACGCGGCAGTCACCACAATATTAAAATCAGCTTGATGCTTTAGCACAAACTGCCCCAGCAACGTACTTTTACCTCGACCTCTATCTGCAGTTATTACGAAAACAGGTGTTTGTTTTCTTTCCAGCCAAGCATTCAAATCCCGCATAACTTCATACTGCTTGGCACTCAGATCATTAACAAATGCCGGCTCAGCAGAAAACATTAATTTTTTTATTGGAGGCATTTGACCGGCATCGTCTTCGTTAATAAAAACCATGTCCTGTTTCAGCTGTTTTAGCAGGTAATTGAGAAAATAATGCTGCTGGCTACTAGCCCCCTGCCACTGTCCATATTTATCCTCCATCTGAAGAATATCCTGTGGCAATAACAGTATTAATACTCCTCCCGACTTAATCAAACCAGCGGCCATGCATAGAACATCCGTATTTATTCCACTAAAACCGTCATACACCACACATTCAGATTCCTGTCCCAACAGGGTCTCCGCCTTACTAAAAGCAATGCCTGCTTCCAGATCCTGTAAATTTGATAACACTATTTGAGAATGATAAACCCCTGCCTTAGACAGCATCGACAAACACCAGTCCCGTTGCCCCTGCAAAGCCACTATTAAACGCTGGTTGCTTAACCGTAAGCTTTCTGCAAGCTGGCCATACCAGTCGATAACCTCGGACTTGTCGGGTAAATCTGAATCTTTATGTATGCTAATCTGTGCTTTCATAATGAGCGAGTTTAGCATGACAAAACAACAACAGATTGAAATAGAAGCGGCAGCTTTTAGAGGCCTGGTACAACACCTGCAGGAAAGAACCGATGTGCAAAACATCGATATTATGAATCTTGCCGGTTTTTGTCGTAACTGCCTGTCAAAATGGTATCTTGCCGAGGCTAAAAATCAGGGGCTTGAGATGGACTATGCGGCCGCCCAGCAACAGATATACGGAATGACTATCGATGAATGGAAAGAAAAACACCAAACCAAGGCTTCTGAAGAGCAAATGAACACATTCGAACAAACCAAACCTTTGCATGCCAAAATAAGCGGGCATAACTAGATCCTGCTTTTCTTTTGGTTTGATCCTATAATGATTGTTGAGTTTACTATTAAAAAGGAGAAATAAATGAAAATAACAAAACTGTTAGCTTTTGCTTTACCTGCTCTACTAATGACCAGCACAGTCACCATAGCTGATGAAGGTCGTTACCAGGCTTACTGGAATGGAAAATCGTATATGATCCTCGATTCAGATCGTGGTCATATGTGGACATATTTCGGAGATACCATTATGTACAATGGGAAAATTGATGGTGATGAATTCAAATCACCTGAAAAAACCAAAATCTGGCAACAGAGCCACGGCAAGTGGGTTAAAAAATAACGTAATATTATGACGGCTTTTCTCACTGATTATATTCAGGCTTTATGGGCTATAGTTCTTGAGTTAAGTCCGCCATTATTAGGTGGGTTATTGTTTGCAGGCTTAATCCACCTGATTATCCCTGCTGGTTTCATTCACAAAACGCTCAGCAAACGCGGTTTTAGCAGCGTCTTCAAATCTGTCATGGTGGGCGTTCCTATGCCGCTATGCTCATGTGGCGTCGTTCCAACGGCTTTAGGGCTACGCAAAGAAGGGGCTTCAAATGGGGCAACTACCGCATTTTTAATCAGCACTCCACAAACCGGTATAGATTCAATACTGGTCAGCGCTAATTTTCTGGGCTGGCCTTTTGCCATTTTCAAAGTCATCAGTGCTTTTGTTACGGGTATGTTAGGCGGTCTTATTGCCGAATATGCCGATGAGCCCTCTAAAATCGCTGAACAGCATAATGATAGTTTTGAACCAACTCCCCGTACGTTAAAAGAATTCTGGCATTACACGGTGGTTGATCTTTATGGTGCTATCGATAAATGGATTTATATTGGTGTATTACTTGCTGCCCTCATTACCGCTCTTACACCTGAGAATTATTTTTCTGATCTGTCTTTAGCTCAGGGTTTTAGCGGCATGTTACTGATGCTGGCTATCTCCATACCTTTATATGTTTGCGCTACCGGCTCAGTGCCTATTGCAGCCTCTCTGGTCATGGCGGGCATGCCTCTGGGAACCGCCATGGTCTTTTTAATGGCAGGGCCTGCAACCAACGTAGCCACTATTGGAGCTATTTACCGCACACTGGGTTTAAAATTACTGATGGTGTATCTCGGTACATTGATTTTCATGAGTATATTGTTCGCGCTGTTATTTGAAGCCATGTTTTCTGATCAAATTGTGGTTGCAATGCATCGACACGGTGATGATTTATTGGGTATTATTTCAACCATAGCTCTTGGGCTGGTAACAGCCTGGTTATATCATTACCGTCACCAGCAAAAACAAATCAAACTACAACAATTCGTGGAGAACGATATGGGTATTACTCTAAATGTAGAAGGTATGAGCTGCGGGCACTGCGTAGCTAATGTTAAAAAATCACTGGAAGCACTTGATGGTGTAGAAGAAGCCACACCTGACCTTGATACTGGAAAAGTATTAATCGATGGAGATAACCTCGATAACGAGCTGCTGAAAAAAGCCGTTACCGATGCTGGGTATGTTGTTAAGGATTAAAACCTTTTTTGCACCACAGAGGACACGGAGGGACACAGAGGTATTATTATTTTTTTCTTAGAATTTTTTAAAGCTAATAAGTTTTCTGCCTTCGTTTATCAGTTAAAGACAGCAATATTTTTAAGAAGATGGGCAAACAAGTTTTACTGCTTTCATTTCGCCAATACTTTTGAAAATTGTTATACCTTTAAAACCTCCGTGTCCTCTGTGTCCTCCGTGGTGAATATCCCTTAACTATCCCTCAACTCACGACGTAAAATCTTACCCACGTTAGTCTTAGGCAGTTCTGTTCTGAATTCAATCTGTCTTGGTACTTTATAACTGGTCAAGTCTTTACGACAGTGATCGATGACTTCTTTTTCGGTTAGTGAATCATCATTCCTGACGATAACTGCTTTCACTGCTTCACCTGATTTTCCATCTTCTACACCAATAACACCCACTTCAAGCACACCAGGACAGGAAGCAATTACAGATTCAATTTCATTCGGGAATACATTAAAACCGGATACCAGAATCATATCTTTTTTACGATCAACAATTTTAAAGAATCCGTCTTCATCCATAATGGCAATATCACCTGTTTTCAACCAGCCTTTTTCATCCAGCACAAAAGCTGTTTCTTCAGGTTTATCCCAGTAACCCTTCATTACCTGGGGACCTCGAACGCATAACTCGCCACTTTCACCCTGAGGTAGAAACTCACCGTCTTCTGTTCTTATAGATACTTCAGTTGAAGGTACAGGCAAGCCAATACTGCCATTAAAATCACCAAGATTCATCGGGTTCATGCACACCGCAGGGGATGTTTCAGTCAATCCATAAGCTTCAAGTAATGGAGACCCTGTAACCCGTCTCCAGTGTTCTGCAACAGCTTCCTGCACAGCCATTCCACCACCCAGTGTTAACTTCAGTGATGCAAAATCTATGTCTTTAAAACCCTCTGTATTTAACAATCCGTTAAATAGAGTGTTAACGCCTGTAATAGCCGTGAACTTGACTGAAGATAATTCTTTTACAAATCCGGGCATATCCCGGGGATTTGTGATCAGGTAATTCAGCGCACCTTCTTTCATAAATACCAGGCAATTCGCTGTTAGTGAAAATATATGATAAAGCGGTAAAGCGGTGATGATTATTTCTTTGCGCTTTTCAACCAGCTGAGAGATCCACTCCGAAGACTGTTGCATATTAGCGACCATATTCCTATTCGTCAGCATCGCGCCTTTGGCCAGACCTGTTGTGCCGCCGGTATATTGCAAAAAGGCTAAATCATCATGGGTAACCTGAACAGGAATGAATTGCTTTGAAGCACCAATAGATAATGCCTGCTTAAAAGTAATACTGCCTGGAATAGAGTATGCAGGAACCATTTTCTTCACATACTTGACCACCAGGTTAACGATCATCGATTTTGGAAACTTAAGCATATCGCCTAATTGTGTCGTTACAACCTGTTGAATATCGGTATCCTTAACAACGGCTTCCAGAGTATCGCAAAAGTTATCAACAACAATAATAACCTTGGTACCAGAATCTTTTAATTGATGCCTTAACTCTCTGGCGGTGTAAAGCGGGTTCGTATTAACAACCGTAAAACCAGCTTTCAATATGGCAAAAATGGCAATAGGGTTCTGTAACAGGTTGGGCATCATAACCGCTACACGATCACCTTTCTTCATACCTGGAATGGATTGCAGATAAGCAGCCAAATCGGTAGTCAATCGCCCCATATCATCATAACTGAGCGTGGTGCCCATGTTACAGAAAGCAGGTAAATCAGAGAATTTATCTACTGCCTGATTGAAAACATCAGCCACTGACTGATATGCATCTATATCAACCTCAGATTTAATACCTTCAGGGTAGGATTTTAACCAGAGCTTTTCCATCTTATCCTCATTTTTATGATTATTGTTTTTGAATAGTACCCTTTTTGTGTGGAAATAACTACGCCCTTCAATCAAAGAGCCAGGAGTCTGTCGGGCTTAGGATGCATCTACTGCGGAAAAGCCCGACAGACTCCTGGTCATACTACTTACGCTACTTTCTCTTCCGGTAAAACTCCTGCTTCCAGCTCTCCCTGAGCAAATTCATCTACCATAATAATATCCCTGGTGACTGCTTTGCCCTGCCGGAGAGTCTCAGCTTCCTGTTCACTGATATCATCAGAAGATACCAGTTCAACCAACCATTGCTCATAATTTAGAAGCTCAGGTTTTATTAGCTTTTTAGCTCGCAATCGCTTTTCAATGGGATCTGACAGCAGTACTTTTTTCAAAGCCACTTCCAGTTTACCGGTGATATCATTTTCATCATCAACAATATATAAACCTTTCGTCAAACGGTCTCTAGCTTCACCCGGCTTCAATAAAATTGCCGCTACTCTTTGACTTAAAGAATCATTAGGCTGACGCAAACTCAAACCCAGTGGAAATACCAGTAAACGAACGATCAAACCTATAGGTTTATTTGGAAAGTTGCGCAGAATTTCATCAAGGGCTAATTGCACCTGATGCAAACTATACTTGGCACTCCACTCAACCAGAGGTAAATCAACTCTGGGACGTCCATCATCTTCAAACTTCTTTAAAATGGCAGAGGTATAAAACATATAACTTAAAGCATCTGCAAAGCGACCCGATAATTTCTCTTTTCGCTTGAGGGCCCCACCAAGCATCATCAGCGCTAGATCAGACACTACTGCAAATGCCGCACTCATCTGTGCGAGCCTTTTATAATATTGCCCTACCCGTCCATTTACCGGAGTTTTTGCAAGATGAGAACCCGTCAGGCCAAAACTAAATGCACGTATAAGATTTTGGGTAAAATAAGACATATGACCAGTCAGTGCTGCATCAAAGTCTTTTTCAGCTTTTAGTTTATCGGTTAATCCCGCGGCTTCCATCTCTCTAACAAGATAAGGATGGCAGCGAATTGCGCCCTGTCCAAAGATAATCATGCTACGAGTTAAGATATTCGCACCTTCTACCGTTATGCCAACCGGCAAGGTTTGATAAGCACGCCCAATATAGTTAGAGGGTCCCATACAGATACCTCGTCCGCCATGAATATCCATCGAATCATTCAACACCTGACGCATTTTTTCTGTATTGTGATATTTCAAAATAGCAGTGATAACAGAGGGCTTTTCTCCACTATCGATTGCTGACAGGGTCATCAACCTGCCCGCATCCATAAAATAACTTAAGCCTGCTATTCGAGCTAACACTTCTTCCACACCCTCAAACCTTCCGATGGGTGTTTTAAACTGTTTGCGAATTCGGGCATAAGCCCCTGTCCAACGAGAAGCTGCTTTACCTGAACCCGCACCAACAGCTGGCAAAGAAATTCCACGTCCTACCGATAAAGACTCAACCAGCATTCTCCAGCCTTTACCAATCATTTGTTCTCCACCAATAATGTAATCCAGCGGAATAAAAACATCTTTACCCCGAGTCGGTCCATTTTGAAATGCAGCATTCAAGGTAAAATGGCGACTACCAATATCGATGCCGGGTAAATTTGCAGGAATTAATGCACAGGTAATGCCCAGCTCCTGGTTATCCCCAAGCAGGGCATCCGGGTCATAAACTTTAAATGCCAACCCTAAAACGGTCGATACAGGTCCCAGAGTGATATAACGTTTTTCCCAGTTCAAACGTAAACCCAATACTTTCTTACCTTCAAATTTCTCTTCACACACCACACCGGAATCTGGAATAGAGCCAGCATCAGAGCCAGCATCTGGTCCAGTCAGGGCAAAACAGGGGATTTCACGTCCATCAGCCAGACGCGGTAAGTAAAAGTCTTTTTGCTGTTCCGTTCCATAATGCTGGAGCAGCTCTGCGGGGCCTAACGAGTTAGGCACCATCACTGTGACACCGACTGAAATACTACGTGCAGATAACTTCATCACCACTTCTGAATGTGCTAAAGCAGAAAATTCGAGACCTCCATATTTCTTAGGAATAATCATACCAAAGAATTTATTCTGCTTTATAAACTGCCACATCTCAGGCGGTAAATCTTTCCTGTTATTAGTGATATCCCAGTCATCTATCATTGCACACAGTTCATTTACAGGACCATCTACAAAAGCTTGTTCTTCGGTTGTTAATACAGGCTTTTGGTATTTCAGCAGCTTATCCCAATTTGGATTGCCACGAAATAATTCAGCCTCCCACCATACCGTTCCAGACTCAATGGCATCCTTTTCAGTTTGAGACATGGGGGGCAACACTTTTTTAATTCGATAAAGCAGAGGGTTAGACAGAAATCTCTGTCGCAACTCGGGAACCCCTAAAAAGATGGATGGAGCCAGAAACATGATCCAGCTGATAGTTCCCCATAACGGGTTAAAACCACCAAACAGGGTAAATAAAGCTAAAGCTCCCCCAACCACTAAAGCCCAGTGACGAAAGGGCATAGTGAAGCGGGTAATTGAATACAATAAAGCTAAAACTCCACCAGTAAATATAAGAACATTCATCGCAAATTCCTCCTCGTTAACCTATGTTATATTCCTATTAGTTTCTTTTTGCAACTTTTAGTTCGGAATTTCAGATATTGAGCATAGAATGCTAGTTAAGATTATGTGCTGTATAATCCATTTAGCGGTTTATCACCAGCCAAATATGCAGATTAACAGGATCGTAGGGTGCGCCGAGCGCACCATTGGAGTTAGAAGATAAATTCATTGGTGCGCAGGGCGCACCCTACAAACCAGGTCTTTTCAGGCAGTGCCCGGGCTTTCCCCTGATCATCGACTGCTACAAAGACCAACCGGGAGTTGGCCACATTTAAAACTATTGGTTTTTCAAAATCACGCTGAACCCAGACATCGACATCCACGGTGATTGAGTGTCTTCCAACATGACTTACCTCGGCATATAAAGTGACCAGATCACCTACAAATAGCGGGGCCAGAAAGTTCATGTATTTCACTCCTGCTGTCACCACCAGTCCTTTGGCATAATGTATTGCAGGAATACTGCCAGCAATATCCACCTGTCCCATCAACCAGCCGCCAAACATCGTAGATTAGGATTTGAGTCAACCACCATGGCAGACACAATTAATACCGGCTATTTGTCAGGTAGTGCCATAATATTTAATCATCATTAGTTAACCAGATCCTGATGAGGAACCCTACGGTAGAAGTATAACCACGTGTGCTATATTTTATTTGACCTGAATTATTGATAATAAATGCAGCTGGCACACCACTTACACCAAATAGGCGGCTGAGTTTGCCACTTTCATCATTAATCACTGTAAAATCAATACCCTGCCTGGCCACATATTTACGTACCTCTTCATCATCACCCGATTGCATGGCAATTCCAACAACTCTGACATGCTGACTGATTGAAGAAATAACCGAATGTTGGACTTTACAGATAGGACACCATTCTGCAAAAAAATATAAAAGTGTCGGTTTATGCTGAAAGTTTATGGAATCTGAAGAAGCTGGCTCTGCGGCCAGGGAGATATTATCAACTCGATTAAATTCAAGCTTTAAATCAACGCCATCAATATCCTTAAAAACAACATCAGGCAGTTGACCACTCGCCTGATTTCTTGTCATCCAGATATTACCAATAAAACCAGCTAACAGAAAAATTAATAAATAAACAATAAATAATCGAATTCTTCGCCAGCAGAAGAATTTGGAGAAAAAATTTCTCACTCTGGCTCATCATCAAATTTATCGAGTATCCGATTAAACTCTATCTCATCATTATCGTGGATAAATTCAAGCAAAGGCATGATGTTATCCATCAAGTAAGGTATTTGCTTAACCAGTGATTCAGAGCGGTTGAAATTAATCATATTTAAAGCTTGTTCTATCGAGACCTTGTTTTGCTCTAACTCGGATTTGCTGCTGACTATTTGAGCACCGCCCAGTTTTTCAGCCTTTTCCAGCCTCTGCTCAATGACACTAAGCACCCTTTCGGCAGTAAGATCTTCTGATGGAAGTGTAGAATAAAGCCCGATACTTAATGTAACGCCAATACTCTGACCTTCATGATTTAGATGTGTACTCTGAATTTTTTCAACCAGTCGTTTGGTTGCAATATTAGCCCCTAAACCATTGGTAACCGGGTAAAGTAAGGCAAACGTTTCCTCTCCAAAATAAGCATAGGTATCTTCACGACGAATCATATGTTCTATGATTTTTGCGACAGCACGTAAAATCGCTCGTAAGATTTTTTTACCGAATTTTTCTTCCAGGGTTTCTACATTATCAACTTTAATCAGGCACACACTGACGAATGACTTGTGTCTTGCTGAAAAAGAGAGCTCCTGATCCAGTCTGTTACAAAAATATTTCTCCTGCATCAGGCTATTCAGAATATCTACGGGGGAATTTTCACTGGATAGCTCAAATGCCGATTCTTTATGGTGCAAGCCATATAATTTAGAATGCAACCGGACACGCGCTTTTAACTCAATACTGGAAAAAGGCATGTGGATAAAATCTGTAGCCCCTACAGAAAAAGCCTGATCCCGACGATCTTCATCATCCTTTTCACCCACTAACAACAACACAGGTAAGCTTGCTAAAGTCTTGTCTTCAGCACGTCGAATTCTTTCTAACAGTGCCATCTTGTTGATGGACAACTCAAGCTCGCAAACCACTACAGTAATAGCGGATTCATCTTGAAGAATTTGCCATGCCTGCTCAGATGATTCAGCATGAACAATTTGAAATTGCTCACCCAGTAATCGATTAAAAGATTTGGCGGTAAGACTCGAAGCCGATATTAAAAGAATAACGGGGTGGTCTTTAGAATCAGACATGTAAAAAATACTCAGTTAGACAAGAGTTCAAATTAATGTTCTTGCATCACCCGGTGGTAAAGCAAGAAACATAAATTCAATTTACATGAGTGTAGACCAGATTAGTCAGCTTTTGGTGCTCTACCTGCTCTTTTTCTTTCATTTTCAGTTAAAAATTTCTTTCTAACACGAACAGATTTTGGCGTTACTTCCACCAGCTCATCATCATCGATAAATTCAAGAGCCTGCTCCAGTGTCATTAGAACAGGTTTAGTCAGCACCAGGTTCTCATCGGTTCCTGCAGCACGAATATTATTTAACTGCTTCGCTTTCAGAGGATTAACCGTCAAATCATTTGCACGATTATGAATACCTACGACCATGCCTTCATAAACTTCAGCACCATGTCCAAGCATCAGCTTACCCCTTTCCTGCAAGTTAAATAGCGCATAACCCAGCGCTTTACCCTGTCCATTTGAAATCATTGCACCATTAATACGCGCAGTGGTCTCTACGTCTTTAACCGGTCCATAACTATCAAAAATACTGTACATCAAACCAGTACCCTGAGTAGAGGTCAGAAACTCATTCCGATAACCAATCAAACCTTTGGCAGGAATTTTGAAATCCATACGCATACGACCCTGTCCATCAGGAATCATATTAATGAGCTCACCACCGCGGTTTCCAAATGTTTCCATAATAGTGCCCTGATGCTGCTCTTCAACATCAATAGTGACCGATTCGAAAGGCTCAGACATGACTCCATCAATTGACTTAAAAATAACTTCAGGACGAGAAACACCTAATTCAAAACCTTCTCGACGCATGGTTTCTATCAAAATAGCCAGGTGTAATTCACCACGACCTGACACCTTAAAACGATCAGCATTTTCTGTTTGCTCAACCCGTAACGCAACATTGTGCTCAAGCTCTTTTTCAAGACGCTCTGATATCTGACGTGAAGTTACAAATTTACCATCCTGTCCGGCAAATGGTGACGTGTTAACCAGGAAGTTCATGGTAACCGTTGGTTCATCAACAGATAGAGGTGGTAATGCTTCCACATGTTCTGGATCACATAAGGTATCTGAAATATGTAGACCGGGAATACCCGTAAAAGCAATAATGTCTCCAGCTTCTGCTTCAGGCACTTCGACTCTTTCGAGCCCGAGAAATCCCATAACCTGCAATACTTTTACCTTACGAGTTTCACCTTCGGCACCAATCAGAGTCAGTTGCGCATTAGTTTTAACTTTACCCCGGGTAATACGGCCAATACCGATAACACCGACATAACTATTATAATCGAGTGAACTGACCTGTAACTGAAATGGTCCATCGATGTCGACTTCAGGGGCAGGAACCTTATCAACTATGGTCTGGAACAGGGCTGTCATATCCTTGCCAGGCTTCTCATGATCGAGCATCGCATACCCATCAAGTGCCGAGGCATAAACCACATCAAAATCCATTTGCTCATCAGTCGCACCGAGGCGGTCAAATAAGTCAAAAGTTTGATCCACAACCCAGTCAGGACGACTGCTTGGACGATCAATTTTATTGATAACAACGATTGGATTTAGACCTTGTTCCAGCGCCTTTTGAGTCACAAAACGTGTCTGAGGCATCGGACCGTCGACGGCATCAACCAGTAAAAGCACACTGTCAACCATCGACATAACACGCTCTACTTCACCACCGAAGTCGGCGTGACCCGGTGTGTCTACAATATTGATTCGATAATCATTCCAGGTAATGGCCGTGTTCTTAGACAGGATGGTAATTCCACGCTCCTGCTCCAGCTCATTACTATCCATCATGCGCTCACCTAACTTGGCTCGCTCATCAAACGTACCCGATTGCTCAAGTAATTTATCTACCAGCGTGGTCTTACCGTGGTCAACGTGGGCGATAATCGCAATATTGCGTAGTTTTTTGGTCATAAATATTCCGTGCGTCAGTTTAAGCCCAATGAAAGTCTGCCTTTCACGAACCTATATTACCAACTACTAATAAAAAAAGGACGCGATTATATCCGAGATACCGTTAGATTGATAAGTAATCTTGCTTCTTAAATCATTATTCGAGGGCATTTCGTTAATAAAACAATGAAAAACTCATTTTTTAAAAAAAGTCTTGACATTCTTCTTATTAATTCCATAATTCCATAACTATGAAAACATCAAATTATGTAGAACTACTATCATCCCTGGCTCACCAGTCCAGACTTAAAATTTTTAAGCAGCTGGTTCAGGCAGGACCAAAGGGTATTACCCCCATGCAGCTATCTGAACACCTACAGATGCCAGCAGCCACATTGTCATTTCACCTCAAAGAACTGTATCAGGCTGGCCTCACGCATAAAGTAAAACAGGGGCGATCAATTATCTATTCCGCAAACTATCAGTGCATGCAATCTCTAATAAATTATTTACAGGAAAACTGCTGCACACAGAATCAATGTGACAATTGCTAAAATTTTTGTAACTACTCAGCGAGTTTCAATTTTTCTATAAATATATAGATTTTTTCACCACGAAGTCACGAAGTACACGAAGGTACATTGTTATTTAGCAATAAGCTTTTTAAATTATGACAATGACTGATTTATCCAATTACTTTGATCATTATTTGTTTTTCTTCGTGAGCTTCGTGTCTTCGTGGTGAATTTTTTTGACTTTTTTGAATACGCTGAGTAGTTACAAATTTTTTTACCCAGGAGAATTAACATGAAACGTTTACACGTACATATTTC
>JABHSO010000188.1 GCA_018669845.1 Gammaproteobacteria bacterium
AAGCTGCATGAAATGATCTATCACTAGCCGTGCTTTCAACAGGGTTATCATGGCTATCACCACGGTAATCCAGAAACCTGGCTGAGCGTGTTTACCCATTAATGCACCGCCTAGTGTCAAAATCATCAGCAGTAGCCAGGCTATATCTATTTTCTGAAATGTTTTTTTCACATGGATATCTCAGGGTATGACATAGAATGCAGGGAAAATCATCAACCAGATCAGGTCGGTGGCATGCCAGTAACTGGCAAAAGCCACCAGTCCATTATGATTTTTAGCGCTGTAACCACCGAAGTATGTTTGCGCCAAAACCCAGATAAGCCCGAGAATCCCCCAGCTCACGTGGACCAAATGATTGAAGGTCAGATAATAATAGGACATTTGAAAGGCATCTCCATTGCCGGTCAGGCCTTGAGTTACATTCCAGCGGATTTCCATAAACTTGATTAATGGATAACCCAGAGCAGTAATTAATGCAGCCAATAACCAGCGAAAGCTGGCGGTAGTCCGATCCTGGCGCATGGATAAAACAGCTTTGGCCACGAAAAAGCTGCTGGTGATCATGATCACTGTGTTGGCGGTGCCTGCTAACACCGATAATTTTTGTGGGCCATCATGGAATAATTGAGGGTGATTGGCACGGGCGAAAAAATACACCATGAACATCAATAGAAATTCGGTGAATTCTGCAAAAATACCGACCCAGATGGCCCTGTTTCCCGGTATTCCAGAGATTTTATCTACAGATGCATTGACCGGTCTGATCACTGACAGCGGGATAATTTGTGACGGAGACAAGTCCTACTCCTTAATAAATCAAGCGTCCATATGATCATGCGCTATCAATGACTGTCAATGTGATAGGTCAGGTTTTAGCCCTGTATCTTTTGTCCATTTTGTTTTACCGCTTCCTACTTTTCACTTTCCACTTTAAACTTCATGCATGAATGTAATTTTTGACGACTTTCTTGTACGCAGTTTGCTGGCTGGTATGTTAATGGTACTGGTGGCTGCACCCATGGGTTGCCTGATGGTGTGGCAACGACTGGCATTTTTGGCAGATACCTTAGGGCATGCTTCGGTTCTGGGTGTGGCACTGGGTTTAATGATGTCGCTTCACCCGATAGTGGGTGTACTTATCGTGATTTTACTGATTATGTTGATTGTGCGTCAGTCCATGGGCGGCAAGCCGGTGGCAATGTCAGAATCAGTTCTGGCGATTATTTCTCATACCGGCCTGGCTGCAGGTATCCTGTTATTAAGTATGTCGGGAGCAGGTAATATCAGCCTTGAAGCTATTTTGTTTGGGGATTTGCTGGCCACATCAATGAATGACCTCGGCTTTATCATTTTGACGGTATTTATCTTACTGTTTTTACTCTGGAAACACTGGCCTTCCTTTGTTGCTATTTCGGTCAGCCCGGAAATTGCTCAGGCAGAAGGCATTCCAGTGCAGAAGATTCAACTGATTTTATATTTAATGATTGCCCTGTTAATTGCGGTAATGATGAAAGTGATGGGGGTGTTATTGATAGGTGCAATGCTGGTGATACCGGTGAATGCGGCCAGAGTGTTTAGCCAGGGGCCGGAACAAATGATGGTCATTAGCCTGGTACTTGGGTTACTATCATTGTTTTCGGGCATGTTTATGTCCTGGCAGTATGATTTACAAACGGGTCCAGCAATCGTTGTGATGGCCTCGTTGTGGTTATTATTTGCACTATTGGTTAAAAAGCTAAATAAAGCATTGACCTGACGGGCATACACAGATAAAATCTGCGCCCTTTTTGAAGATCGATTTGGAGTAACATCAGAATGTACGCTGTCATCGCTACTGGCGGAAAACAGTACCGTGTCACCGAAGGTGAGACACTAAAGGTAGAAAAATTAGCAGGCGAAGAAGGTTCTGAAGTTGAACTGGATCAGGTCTTAATGATTGCAGATGGTGATAATATCCAGGTCGGTTCACCGGCTCTTGATAAAGGTGCTGTTACTGCAACAATCAAATCTCATGGTCGCCACAAAAAAGTCGGTATCATTAAGTTCCGTCGTCGTAAGCATCATCGCAAGCAGATGGGCCATCGTCAGAGCTATACTGAAATCGAAATTTCTAAAATTCAGGCATAGGACGGTTTTAAGCTATGGCACATAAGAAAGCGGCGGGCTCCACCCGCAACGGTCGTGACTCGCAGTCGAAAAGACTGGGTGTTAAGAAATTTGGCGGCGAATTAGTTGTTGCTGGAAATATTATTGTTCGTCAGCGTGGCACTAAAATGCATGCTGGTGATAACGTAGGTATTGGTAAAGACCATACTATTTTTGCGAAAGCAGATGGAAATGTAGAGTTCAAGATTAAAGGTCGTCATAACCGTACTTTCGTTAGCGTTGTAACTGCTTAGTTTTTTAGTTACTTCGTAATGACATGAAAACCCCGCTAATGCGGGGTTTTTTTTGCTCGAAATATTGTAGTTATCTGGTGGGGTAATTTTTCACACACTTATGCTTTCATTGCTTCGTAGCTACTTCCTTTAGCGTGTGCGAGTTACTTTCTTTTTAGCCAAAAGAAAGTAACCAAAGATAAAATCATCAGGAATGAGTTTAAACAGCGCAGCTGACCCGAAGGGTGGAGGGCAGGACGCCCGGAATAAAGGGCTTCCCAATTGTGCGGCCTGCGGCTTCCTGAAAATAACCGCATTTTGCAAGGCACGGCAAGATTCGCTCCTGCTCAACTTGCCTCAATGGGCGTTCATGCCCATTGACCTCACAAAATACAGTTATTTTCAGCACACAATAAGGGTTGGGGAAGTCAAGACAGTGATGTTTAGGTTCTTGCTCTTTCTCCCCCTTTCAAGCCCGCGGAAAAATGGTGCTCAGATTGGGGTAAAATGACAGGGATGTCATTTTAGGTGTAGTGGCGGTGGACCCGCCTCTACACCGACCTCAAGCTGGGTACCATTTTTACGATGAAGGGCATGATGGGGCGGCATTTTTTGCTTACTTTTTTATGCTGTTGTAAAAAAGTGAGTCGCACACGTTGTAAACTTTCACTACGAAGTTATGACAGCTTTAGTGTGTGAAACAATTAAAAGTATAAGCCTTAGATAAAATTTAAAAAATTAATCTTGGAAAATTAAATTCAGGAACTATCTAAAAACATTACCATCAAACCAACAGTTTAAATAAAACCATTAGAGGAAAATGCATTGTCACACCAGGCAAGTTTTCAAAAATTAAAAGAATACGCACAAAGCCAGATCATCGGCCAGCCTAAATTAATCAATCGTTTGATGATTGCGTTACTGGCAGATGGACACCT
>JABHSO010000070.1 GCA_018669845.1 Gammaproteobacteria bacterium
GCCAATGATAATCAGACCAATACACTTGATAAAGAGCAATACAAAAAGCAACATTTGACCCTAATACTAACCCAAACCAAATAAACCCCCTATTAAGCAGACTTCGTTTTATAAAAAAATAAGCAGGAACTGCAAATACTAGAGCTAAAAAACGATCAGCCCTGGCCATATCGGTATCATTAACAACCGTTGTAATAACGACTGTCACCATCACAAAACATAATGACAAAAAGAAAAGCTTCTCATCTTTGGAAATAGGAAAAATTTCCTTACGGTAAGCAACCATCTGCCAAATACCCAGCAGAATAACAATAAGAAATACTGCTCCATACACCTTGTCTACCACTAAAACAGAAGCAGGAAAAATAATGACTGCACTTGCAGCTATAAATTCATTTATTGATTTCATTTAGGAAAGGGAAAGTTGGCAGTCATAAGTCGTAAGTCGTAAGTCGTAAGTCGTAAGTCGTAAGTCGTAAGTCGTAAGTCAATTATCTCTGGTTAGACTAAGATTACTAATCATTTTATTAGTTTTCTCACCTAAGGCTAATTAAGGCCTCACGTAGAAAAATATTTAATTTTATCCAGGAGCCGACCACCACCCCTAGTATCTAAACTCATGAATGTTAGTCAGGTAGTCTTCAAGCTGGGTATGAGTATTAATAGCAACCTGCGCATAATGAATTATATCATCTGCAACAATACCACGTTTTTCAGCTCAATAGCACTTCCAGAATATCGTAATCAGCTGTTGAAAGCTCCCCTTGTTTTATAGACTCTGCCTGCAACAATGAATGCTCTAGCCAGTTTCTAGATTTTTCAGCGAGGACTAACTGTTGATGCAAGTATTGACGAGAAGATGTTCGAGAAGTCATAAGAGTACTGCATCGGACTCAATCAATTGAATAAAAGAAGGCTCTGCTCTGGATTTGAGAACAATGTCCATTTTTTGCTCTCCCAGATTCATTTCCAGAATACCACGCAGTTTAGCAACCTCACACCAGCCCATCGTTTGAGAATTAATCAGCAAGTCAATATCTCCAGCCACTTTTGCATCATCCACACGAGAACCAAATAATTTAACTTCAGCAGCAGAGTCAATTTTCTGGACTGCCTTTTTTATTTCACTAATTTCTCTAAAACTTAATCTCATTTTGTATTTTCACATCGCTCTACTAGTCTGAATTTTGCATAGTAAGCCAGACTTCCTGGGCCAGAAAAAACTTCTTAACAGACTGCCTGCATCACTCTTTCTAAGTCCTTAAGACAACAAATGTAAACCAGGTAATTACTTTCCACTCCTTAGTTTCTCACTCACTATTAATGCAAATTTTTGCAACTCTAGATACATTTTATTTTCAATAACCGCTCTTATCACTCTTTCATCTAAATTTAAATAATCATGTACTATGGCATTTCTCATGCCTATTATCTTTTCCCAATTATCAAGATGCCATCCCTGTCCAGCTTCTTTTGATAAAAGCTGTAATTCTGCTAATTTTTCAAAAACAGAGTAAGCATCACCAGGCAAAACTTTTCCTTGCTGTTTTAACCAGTGCTTTGCAACACCAATGCAGGATTCCACTAAAATTTGCAGTAATCTTTCCGCCCCTTTACGCTCAACTCTGGTCCAGGTACGATCTTTCAAGAGCAGGTAGATGCTGTCTAAATCCTCTACACATTCATTTACATGCTGTTGAATCGCATCGACATAATTATCAAGCATAATGTTTCCTGTGATATAGGTAATCCAGTTCCCATTTAGACATAATTCTTTGCTCTTCTACCATGCGACGATAATTATTCGCACAATAAATATTAAAATTGTCTTCTACAACTGTATATGCCATAGATAGTGAAGCCTGATTAATATCAATAACAGATAAAGGTTGATCCAGTTCTTTTTGCCAGCTTAAAGCCAATAACTCTGGCCTTAAACGCCTTTCTAGAGGGTTTTCAATATAAGTTTTAAATGCCACAGCTAAATCAAAATCACTGTCTTTAGTTGCCAGCGATCTTGCTCTTGACCCATAAAGCCATACCACTTCAATATCCGGGTTTAATGAAGCGAGTTTCTTTATTGAGATTATTATCAATTCTTGATCTTTATTTATCATTTATATTTGATTAAAACCTATTGCATACCAACAAAGCATGTACTCTGGAGAATCAGTGGACAGTTTCCCAGCTAATTATCAACAACTTGACCACACATCCTTGAATTAAACAAATTAATATGGCTTTAGCAAACTTCTGCAGGTCCATATCAGGCCTGTCCCAGGGATCATAAACAGTGAAAAACTTTAAACCTGTAGTCGGACAATTGTAGAGATGACTATAACTATAAGCCATTAATTCATTAGCTTTTTAGTCGCAGCATACAAGCTAAGCGGATGATTGACATTATCATGTATAGAAAAAGACTTTTTAGTAGTACTTCCATACACAGAACTGGAGGATGCATAATCAAGATGTTCGACCCCGTTATGTCTACAACTTTCTAGAAATTGACTGGCGCGAGGCCTTACCTTGTAATTTAGCGTCAACTAGCCCAAATTTGTGAGAAATCAAAACTAATATCACAACTTTCCAGAGCGAAACTAAAGGTTTCATTTTGCATATCTTTTTTCTTTACAAATCGACCTTCCTGACTGAGTTGATAAACTTTCGCGACTTGCTCATTCGGATTGACTACGATGTAATAATTTACACCTTCTTGCTGATATAACTCAAACTTAAGCCCCGTGTCTTTCTTTGCCGTTGAAGGAGAAAGAATTTCAAAAATAATTACTGGTGCAATATTTAAGTATTGCCCAGACACTTTTTTGCATACAACCAGGTTATCGGGCTGTACGACTGTCTCTTCATTAATTTTCCAGTCAACTGGTAATAATGCCTGGCATTTTTCACATTTTTTTAAGCTATCAAATAGCTGTCCATGTATCTTAGAGCTAATCGCTTGATGCTCTATACTCGGCGCAGGGCTCATTGCATAAGGCACACCATCTATCAATTCCCACGACCCTTCCCAACTTTGATAATCACTCCATGTGTAATGCGGTAAATATTCTGTTTTTAAAACGCTCATGCCTTATTTCCTGCTCTTTCGGAATTTTTAAACTATACCATACTGCTAAAAAAAACTCATTTCGATGATCATATGGTAACCAATAAGGCAAGACTCGGTTGGCTTGTGAAATCAACCATTTTTTAATAAAAACAGGTGGAAATCAGTCCATTTGCCTGACACCATACAGTTTATTCATCATCAACATCTTGCCGTATAGATTTTCGCCCCTAAAAAGTCATGCGCTCAAGTAATCATAAAGATCTATAGGGGCATCTATATTTATTTGACTTCCTACCGCTACCCCCAATTTTGGCTCCGGGTCTAACTGATCTTTTAATTTATTTCTCAATACCCATGCTTTATTTGCCACTGCTCTTATTTCATTCATTGAGTATTCGGGTGTAATTGCTTTAAATAAATCCTGGAAATTCAGAATAAAGGGGCAGAATTCGGAAGGTAAAGCAAAGGCATGGTGATTATTAGGGCGTGATAACAGAACAGTTTGTTTGACCTTTTGCTTTGGCTACAAAGTTTTTATCAAAGGTATAAAGTTTTTCATACTGTTGGCACTGGGATAAATGCATTGCATCAGAGAAATCAATACCCAGTTCGTGCCATTCAATAGCTTGCGCTACTTTGCCGGGATTTGATAAATGAACGTTATGCAACCCAAATAAACCTGCCAGAGCATTACAGATATTATCAGGTGAAAATTCATATGCATACCTCAGTACCCATTCTGTTTCCAGTATAACCGTATCTGCAATAAAAACTTCTTGAGTGTTAAAAATAGAGAATGCTTTTTTATACTGCAAGTTATCATCATGAGTAAGAAACCGAATAATTATATTGGTATCAACGGCTATCATTTATGCTGCTCATTTACACCTTTCAAGATGGCTAACTCCATTTCTTCCAGGGATTTGGCTTTTCCTTTAAACTTTAAAATAGCTGCTACCTGGTTAATATTTGTTTCTACAAACGGCGTTTTAGGCTTGAGTAATATACCATCACCAGTATCAACAACGACAAGCTCCTGGCCGGTTTCCCAGTGATATGCAGTTCTTAATGGCTTAGGTATAATTACCTGACCCTTGCTAGACAGCTTAACTGTATTCATTGCCACCCCACCAAGGTAAGAATAATGTAAGCATTTTAATTCTTGACCAAATATTTGTCAATTTTATATCGCCTGCTGAAGATTTCAGCTTAGCAGAATGGGGGCAGACCTTAATGGCACTGACTTAAGGAATTAGTCTGGTACTCCTGCCATTACCAAGCGAATTTATCGGGAATCTAGTGGGCTTTGAGTATGGGTTTCGGCAGCCCCTTTAGTGAGTAAATTATAATATCCGTATCAAGCAGAAACATTAAAAATCAATATTCCGGTGGTTGCTATTATTTACCCGGTTATTACGCAGCTCTTTTATTATTTCACCTGCAGGCTCTTCTCCCTCCCAGGTTCCACATAATTCCAGAAATTGGTCATTAACGAGACGAGTTTTATTACTGGGCATTGATAAGTAGGCCTTAAGAATTGAGACCACCTCCTGACTAATAGATCGATTTTCCATCGCAGCTCTTTTCCCTAATGACTTATACAGCTCATCATCAATTGATTTAACTTGTAAATTTGCCATAACACTCACTCCACATCAAAGCAGAAAGTAAATAATAAAATAAGGTTCATGAAGTAGCAATAAAAAAGCATGACCAGCATCTACAGGGTCATAGTCATTAGATCGGCTGGTTTGTAAAATAAGTTATTTTACAACAAAAAACGGCCTTAACTCTTCATCAATTTTGGTTACTCTCAACGCTATTAAAAATAGCATCCGCAGGTTCCGGACTTAAAACCGTTTTAAGTTTTCCCTCTGTTACCGCCTTATGAACAATTGCGTCTAAATCCGGCTCAACAATATGAATTTCACCACGATTAATTGTATCAACCTCATGTTGATTGACATCAACCCCTATGACGTTTTTCCCATACGCAGCGAACATGACTGCCGTAGGTAAACCTATATAGCACCACCAGATCTTCAATATAACCATGAACCATTTGATTACGCAATTTTCTTATCGCCAGCCATTCATCTACCGAGGAAATCCATCCCAGACGTTCAGCTATATCCAGGTTATAAATCTGGGTTGATTGCCTCTCACTTAATGCCAATAGTAAATGCGGCAGAAGATTGTCGCCTAATGTACCTTGCAACCTGCTACATCGTGTTACGAAAGCATCGACTTTTTCAGATAAATCGTCGTCGCTTTCCAATTGTTTCGCTTTTTCAATCGAGAAGGGCTCTACAAATAATCTTTTTGTAGTCCTTAGCAAAAGCTGGCTTTCTCTCTCGACTACCCTGGATAGAAATTGTAACCTGACCCTGAGATTTTCATCTATCACTATAATTGAATTCCTGTTGATTTCGCATGCCGGTGAATAGGCAGCACCTCAAGGTTTGGTGCTAAAATAATCACATCAATACTACGACCTGCCATCATTCGAGATACTTGAGCAGAGATTTCAGCCGCAAGCCGGGCTGGTCTTTCAATTTCACGAGGAACATCTATCAATAAATCCACATCTCCCCCTCGCTTATTGTCATCAATCCGGGAACCAAACAGGACAACAGAGGCATCGATATCACCCGCCACATCTTTGATTTTTTTTATTTCCAGCTGCTGTTGTGGAGAGATACGCATATTAATTTCATCTTTTACCTGCACATAGGGTCTATTGACAATAGCTTACCGCCTAAACGCTCTAAAGACTGCATCAAAGTTTATTTTTGCAGGGCATGTTGTTCCTTCAAAACTATAGGTTTCCCTGGAGAAGTCACCCTGTTTTGAATATTTATTATTTTCCAGTTTATAAAGCTTTGCCTTACAGTCATCCGGATAGACGATAATATAGAAGGGTACTTTTTCTCGTTCGTATATTTCGTACTTAAAAAGTTCATCACGTTTGGCAGTTGATTGACTTATGATTTCTACAATAATTTCAGGGGCTTTTGTAATGTATTTATCATTTGGTTCATCACAAATCAAAACAACATCAGGTTTTAAAACGGTGTCATTACTTATTTTCCAGTCTTCTTCGCTAAGCACCAGGCACCTTTCACAAGCACCAATCGACTTTTTTAACTCAAACAGGATATTACCAGCTAAAGCCTGGTGTTTAATTACTGGAGATGGTGTTATTGCCATTGGCGCACCTGCAATCAGCTCCCATTTCCCCTCCCAGAGGCAATAATCATCATAACTATAATGTTCAATTGCTTTAGCGGCACACATGACTGAATAACTTCATATTAGTGAATGAACTCATATTATCAGCTTACCACTCATTCAGACATGTAACCAATACTGACTGTTGCAGGGAATATAACCACAGTACTTGTAACTATAATTTCATTTATTGAATTCATTTAAGGATAGTTGGTAGTTGGCATATTTTGAACTCAGAAAATTTCCTGAAGCATATAATATTGTATGAGTGAATATATTTAAAGAGCAGTATGAGTCATGGAATCAAGCTCCGTAGAAGATTAAACCATTAACTAGTCGTAACGAATATATCACTTATTATACATTTTAAACCATTCTGTAAAATTATGAATCCCATCCTCAATAGACATTGATGGTTTATAGCCAAAATCTTTCACCAGGTCTTCAATATCTGCAAATGTATCCGGCACATCTCCAGGCTGAAGAGGCAACAATTCTTTCTCAGCTTTTTTGCCCAATGCATTTTCTAATGCTGCAATATAATCATTTAACTCAACCGGGTTGTTATTCCCAATATTGTAGATACGCCATGGGACATAACTGCTTCCTGAATCAGGCTCTTCACCGTTCCAGTCAGGGTTAGGCTGTGCCGGTTTATCGAGTACCCGAATAACACCTTCGACAATATCATCAATATAGGTAAAATCTCGCCGATGATTCCCATAATTATACAGCTGTATTTTTTCATCATTCAATATAGCCCTGGCAAACTTCTGTAGAGCCATATCAGGCCTGTCCCATGGACCATAAACAGTAAAAAGCCTTAAACCGGTAGTCGGAAAATTATAGAGATGACTGTAACTATGAGCCATTAATTCATTAGCTTTTTTGGTTGCTGCATACAAGCTAACCGGGTGATTGACATTATCATGTATCGAAAATGGCATTTTAGTATTACTTCCATACACAGAACTAGAGGATGCATAAACAAGATGTTCGATCCCGTTATGTCTACAACCTTCCAAAATATGAGCAAACCCAACGAGGTTGGAATTGATATAAGCTAATGGTTTTTTTAGAGAATAACGAACTCCGGCTTGAGCGGCTAAATTGACAACTCTTTCCGGTTGATGGGTCTTGAACAAGTTTTCAATTAGATCTCTATCAGCCAAATCCCCTCTGATATGCATATACGCAGGATGATTTATATGTCGTGCAAGACGATCTTCCTTGAGCTGAGGATCGTAGTAGTCATTATGATTATCTATACCAATTACTTCATCTCCGCGTTCTAACAGTCTTAAAGTTAGGGCAGAGCCAATAAAACCAGCCGATCCTGTTACCAACACCTTCATTTAATCACTTCCAAACAAGTCTCGAGAATAAATTTTACTACTCACATCACTGATTTCATCCGTTATCCGATTAGCAACAATTACATCGGATATTTTTTTGAACTCTTCAATATCATTAAGCACCCGTGAATTGAAAAAATCACCTTCCTCGATTACGGGCTCATAAACTACGACTTCTACACCTTTTGCTTTAATACGTTTCATAACCCCCTGAATAGCAGATGCTCTAAAATTATCTGACCCTGTTTTCATAACCAGTCGATAGATACCAACAACTTTGGGATTTCTCTCTAGTATTGAGAATGCAACAAAGTCTTTTCGGGTAGTATTGGCCTCAACAATTGCATTAATAATGTTACTGGGCACATCTTTATAGTTAGCTCGCAACTGCTTGGTATCTTTGGGCAAGCAATAGCCTCCATATCCAAAAGATGGGTTATTATAATGAGAGCCAATTCTCGGGTCTAAACCGACCCCTTCAATAATATGTTTACTGTTAAGATCACGCACTTCGGCATAGGTATCCAACTCATTAAAATAGGCTACACGCATGGCAAGATAAGTATTGGAAAAGAGCTTAATGGCTTCAGCTTCAGTGGATTCAGTGAATAATATTTTAATGTCATCAGTTTGTGCGCCTTGTTTTAGTAACCCAGCAAACACCTGCGCTCTTTCAGACTCTTCACCAACGATGATTCTGGAGGGATACAGGTTATCATAGAGCGCTCTGCCCTCTCTCAAAAATTCCGGTGAAAATATAATATTGTTACTACAGTATTTACGTTTTACTCCAGCAGTAAAACCCACAGGAACTGTCGATTTTATGACCATAGTAGCTTTTGGATTGATTTCCATCACATCCTTGATCACGGCTTCTACCAAGGATGTATTGAAGTAGTTTGTTTCTGTATCATAATCGGTTGGTGTGGCTATAACGATAAAATCAGCATTTTCGTAGGCTTTCTGCTTATCAAGTGTAGCGGTAAAATCAAGCTCTTTATTAAGCAGGAAATCTTCAATCTCCGTATCAACAATAGGAGACTTGTTATTGTTCAACAATTCTACTTTCTCAGGTACTATATCAATAGCAACCACTTTATTATGCTGGGATAACAACATTGATATAGATAGACCAACATAACCAGTTCCTGCAATAGCAATTTTCATTTCAACTTCCCATATTTAATAACTTATTTAGTGACAACTCAGCATAATTAAAACGTCAAAAGATATTCACCACGAAGGCACGAAGATATCGAAGAAAAACAAATTGTCTTAAAAAAGGTAATCAGGTACATAGGTAATTATCATAATTTTTTAAAAAACTTATGTACCATAATGATTTGCCTTCGTGTACTTCGTGCCTTCGTGGTGAAAAAATATAAAGTTTTTGAATTTAGAAACTCGCCGAGAAATTACCTTCCACTTAATTCAGTAACCACAATATTTATATATTTTACAACTCGTTGATATTTTTTTTCATTCAATACTATTTCGATTTTTTTCCAGTCTAAATTCAAATAATCATGAATAATTGCATTTCGCATACCAACAGCCCCCCTCATATCATTAATATTGGGGTCAGTAATCGAGAGTATTTCGTAGACTCGCTCAATGCTTGCTCTAGCCTCTGCGGGAACTGGTTTATTTTTAGATTTTAAATAGTGCTTAGAACAACCAATAGCTGCTTCAACTATTACCTGTAAACTCCGTTCTGCTGCGCTTCGCTCATTAAAAGTCAGGGGTTTTCTAATCGAAATATCACTCAACTCATCCAAACCGGAAATATATTGCTCCACCTGTTCAGTTATCGCAAAAACATAGGGTTCAAAGTCAATATTATTTTCTTGCATATTCATACTTGTAGGCTTCCCACATTGACCATATACGGGATTCTTCCGAGTGCAGTCTTAGATAATTTCTGCATAAAATTATTTTTCCTTCAAGAATAACCGAGTAAGCCAAAGGTATTGGGGATTGGTTAATATCGATCACAGAAATATCTATGCCGAGATCCTGAGACCATTTAAAAGCCAGCTCATCACTAAAATAGTCCTTATCGATTTTTATTTCATTTGCTTGAGAGTATGCAATAGCCAGGTCATAGTCACTATTATCATCGGCATTACCTTTTGCACGAGAACCATACAACCATAGCACCTCGATATTGGAGTCTTCAGTCGCTTTTTTTCTAAGTAAATTAAATATATTTTGCTGCTTGGTCATTTAGGCCCAACTCATTTTTTAATTGCTACATTATAAGTTTAAGACAGGCTTTGCTTTATTAAAAATTGAGCAAATGTTTTCATATCATCTAGACGTTTATTTAATATATTTCTCACGACTGCCATGTCAATCTGCGTGTAATTATGTACCGCCACATTACGAAAACCCACCATGGCCTCCATGTGTTCACCTAATTGCTGATCGAGTAGTTTTGCATCGACCAGCATAGTAAACGCCTGACGACTATCTCGAGGGATGCCTAATTTATGACTCCGAACCATGTGCATGGCAGCATCAATCGATGCCTCACACAGTCGCTGAATATTTAACAGAATAGAATCCTGCCTGGTGAAATTGGTCTCTAACTCGTTCTCTGAGCCACGGTACTCTGTATCAATACGCTGCAAGCAACGTTCAATAATATCTGCCTTACCTAAAAGTACTTCATCCATAAATTCGCTCTCGTTGCTGAATATCTTTTAAAATGAGATGTCTTTCTTCATTTAACCTGACATATTCCGAAAGTGTATGTGAATCGTAAGTTTCAGCAGCAACTCGATCTGCACAATAAATACGTTCACCCTGAAGGACTATTTGAACTCGCAGAGTAACTGGTAATTTTTGCATATCCTGCAAATCTATATCGCGTCCAGTAGCACCCATTAGTGTTGATGCCAAATTTATAATTTTATAATATGGCACTATATGAGCGGCCAAAATAGCAATATCGATATCACTTTCAGGCCGTTCATAAATACTACCCGCACTTCCATAACGATAAATTGCCTGTATACCTGACAATTTGGTCGTAATAGTTTCTATAATCAAAGAATCGAGATGATATTTTTTTGTCATAGTATTTTAAGTATAACACCTGTAATTCATTTACCTAATCTGGTTATTTTTAAAAACTACTGCGGAAGAAGGTCATGGCAAAGCAAACTATAAAGTATCAGGGAAAATTTTGACCCAGGAATTAGGACTGCCGATTGTGCTTTTATTAGCTCCATATGCTTCATAGCTTAATTAATTCCAACCCCGTATAATTCCTCAGCATCCAAAACAGTTTCAGAATCTACTTTGAACATTAAAGAATCAACATCGTTAATCATATGGGTTCATCGAATTCTCGATATCCTGCTCCCTATTTTTACTTTTTACCTGATCACAACACTGTACTCATTACCATGGACTGACAGGTATCAGTTAGCTGGTATTTTAGGGGGCTTACTTCTAGTTATTTTTAATCAGGGAACTGGCGCTTATTCTCAGTGGCGAGGCAGAGCTTTATTTTCCGGCTTTAAACTTGTTATACAAGCCTGGATTTTTACCTGGCTAGCACTGCTTGCACTCGCTTTTCTTTTTAAGGATACCATTGCTTTTTCACGCATCGTGCTAACTGGTTGGGCAGTTGTCACACCATTGGTCTTATTATTTTACCGACTTGTTTTACGCAGCTTACTTGGAAAGTTTAGAACACTGGGCTGGAATTCCAAAAAGGTAGCAATTTTAGGTGCTGGCGAGTTAGGTCAAAGGTTAGCTTACTCTCAGTTAAACACTAAAATGCTGGGTTATATACCTTTAGGTTATTATGATGATGACTCCAAACTTACAGGGAAATTTTTTCATAACATCCCCGTATCAGGTTCAATAGAGGACTTTTTAAATACGCCAGGGCTAGAAAAAAAGTACGATGAAATTTATATCACCCTACCAATGAGGGCTGAGCAAAGAATAAAGGAAGTGCTAAATGCACTGGCTGATAGCACTATCACTGTCAAATTTATTCCCGATTGTTTTACCTTTGATTTACTACATTCCCATATTACAGATATTGGCGGAATCCCAATCATTAGCGTCTATGACTCTCCACTCAATACTTCCACCAATAAATTAATAAAGCGAACTGAGGATATTATACTGTCAGTCTTTATCTTAATTGTAATTTCACCTTTGTTATTAGCTATAGCCATCGGCGTAAAAATCACATCTAAAGGTCCTGCCCTTTTTAAGCAAAAAAGAGTCGGGTGGAATGGAAAGCTATTTACCATGTATAAGTTTAGATCCATGCCTGTTAATACAGAACATGAGCAAGTAGCCTGGGGTGAAGCAAAATCTAAGACAACTACAAAATTTGGAGCATGGATTCGCAAAACAAGCCTGGATGAACTGCCTCAGTTTTTTAATACCTTTCGTGGAGACATGTCCATCGTGGGGCCAAGGCCTGAAAGAGAAGTATTTGTCGAACAATTTCGCAAAGAGATTCCACGGTACATGCAAAAACATATGGTCAAAGCTGGTATCACCGGGTGGGCACAAGTCAATGGCTGGCGCGGTGACACTTCCCTGGAAAAAAGAGTCGAGTTTGATTTATTTTATATTGACCACTGGTCGCTATGGCTGGATATAAAAATTATTCTACTGACTATTGTTAAAGGTTTTATTAATAAAAACGCTTATTAATTGAGTACGTTGGACTCTAAAATAAATGTTATCTACTCAGCGAGTTTCAATATTCGATTACTTAAAAAATTTTTTCACCACGAAGAACACGAAGCTCACGAAGGAAAACAAATAATCGAAAATACAAGCTGATAAATCGCTCATTGATATAAGGTCAACATTCATTTATTACCACATAAATATTGACCTTCGTGCTCTTCGTGGTGAATATCTTTTGACTTTGTAACTACGCTGAGTAGATACAAATAAATCAGCTATATTTATTCAGTACTACCAGAAGCTGAATAACAAACCAACTATTCGGTTCTACAACTGTACATGTTTATTTATATAGCCAAAAACCTGCTCAATACTATTTTCCAGATCAGAACCAGTATTTGCAATTAAATCTGGGGCTTTAGGGGCTTCATAAGGAGAATCAATACCGGTGAAAAAAGGAATTTCTCCCGCCCTGGCTTTTTTGTACAGCCCTTTTACATCTCTTTGTTCACAGATATCAAGGCTACAGTCACAAAATATCTCATGAAAATCTGTGCCTGCAATTTTTCGTGCATTTTGACGGTCAACTCTGAATGGGGAAATAAACGCAGTTAACACAATGACACCAGCCTGAACAAATAAATTACTCATGTGACTGATACGTCGAATATTTTCAGTTCTATCATTATCTGAAAAAGACAAATCAGCACATAGACCATGCCTTACGTTATCGCCATCCAGTACATAAGTGTTGTACCCCTGCTGAAATAATTGCTCTTCAACTGCATGCGCCAGAGTAGATTTCCCGGAGCCGGATAATCCGGTAAACCAGAATAAACCACCTTTGTGCTTATTTTTTTGTTCACGGCGATCACGAGTTACGGTGGCATTATGCCAGACTACATTACTACTTTTTTTATTCATTATTTTTCCTATCTTAATTATTTTGTTCAACTTTCATCTGGATAAATGAAGTCATTTTTTTCTTGAATATATCCATCGAAAACAATTCAGCCTGATTTCTAATCTCTGAATCAATCAATTCTGACTGTTCTTCAAACTTATTAATACATGCATTTAATGATTCAACAGTCTGTTCATAGAATAAGTATCCTGAATGACCATCATTAACAGTTTCCAACGCACCACCTTTTGCAAAAGCTAATACTGGAGTACCACAGGCCATGGCTTCGACCGGTACCATTCCAAAATCTTCAACACCCGGAAATATTAACGCTTTAGCTTTGCTTAAATAGTTTTTGCACTCATCCCAGGATGCTCTACCCAACACCTTGACACGATCATTTTCCAGAGCCTTTAACGATTGATACTGCTCTCCATCTCCAATAACGATCAACTTTTTTCCATTGGCAAGAAAAGCATCGACAGCCAAATCCGCTCGTTTATAATGTGTTAACTGACCTAATAGTAGATAGAAATCAGATTTTTCACTGTTTAGTTCAAACTCATCTATATCAACTGGCGGATGAATCACCTCGGCAGATCTTCGGTAAAATTTATTAATTCTTTTTGCGACAAAACTGGAGTTGGCGATAAAATAATCCACCCTGTCAGCAGATAATCTATCCCATATTTTCAGGTAATGAATAAGTGGTCGCATCAGCCAGCGAGATAACAGCCCTGCTGTTTTCACATAATCAGGATACATATCCCACACGTATCTCATCGGCGAATGGCAATAGCAAATATGTGTTGCATCCGGGCTGATAATAATACCTTTGGCAGGTCCCGATTCACTGGAAATAACAAGATCATATTCTCTCAAATCTAGTTGCTCTAGAGCTATAGGCATTAACGGTAAATATTTCTGGTAATGCTTTTTTGCCCCCGGTAACTTACTAATAAAAGTAGTTGTTATGTTTCGCCCCTTCAACTTACCTTCGGTTAAAGACTCATCATAAACATGAGTAAACAGATCTGCCTGTGGAAACAGGTCTAATAATGCCTCAACCACTTTTTCACCACCACGCCAGTTGATGAACCAGTAATGAACAATCGCAACTTTCATAATTTATCGATTATTTCCTTCATTTGTTGAGCCGATTTTTGCCAGTTAAAGCGTTTTATATTTTCTACACCTTTAAACTTTAAAGATGCTTTTAAATCATCGTTCACCAATACGGAGTTTATCTTTTCTCCTATGTCAGAAATATTAAGCGGGTCACAATACACGACACTATCCAGACAGACTTCAGGCAAACTGGCAGCGTTAGAGACAACAACTGGACATTGACAGGCCTGTGCTTCCAGAGGGGGAATACCAAAACCCTCGTACAAAGAAGGAAACACAAAACATTCTGCATTAGAATAAAGTTCTACCAATTTACTGTCATCAACCCGTCCTAAAAACACAATGTCATTATTCCTCTCAATTTCAGATAACAACTGTTTATCTGTAAAATTTTTATTAGCATTACCTACCAGATATAAACTCACATCTTCAGCAGCCAATAAATTAAATGCTTTGATTAGAGCAGGAATATTTTTCTGATAACTGATTGATGCAACAGCAAGTATATACCTCTCTTTTTTTTCTACCGGTTTATAACTAAATTCACCCGATACAGCATTGTGTACGATTGATATACTTTCTTTATTGAGTGAATAAACATCTGCAATTTCCTGTCTGGAAAATTCACTCACCGTTACGAGCTGCCGGGCACGTTTAACAATTTTGGGGATCAGAAACTGGTACATTATTCGAAACTTTAACGGCATTTGTCCTGGAAAGCGTTCAAAAGTTACGTCATGCAACGTCACAATATTATTTGCATAAAAGACAGGCGCGGTATTACCCAGATTCAATAACAGGGGGCTTCCCTTTGATTTCAAATAAGAAGGTAATTCAAACTGTTCCCAAAAATATCCGGAATATTTCCCAAACGTTTCAACACCCAGTTCTGCTGCAACTTCCTTTTGAACTATCCCCTTTGGAGAAATGAAACTCACATTATCGCCATATAACTTTTTCAATTCACAGGAAATCTCAATAGCGAAGCGTTGCACCCCACTTATTTTTTGGGTTAAAAACCGGCTGTTTACGATAATTTGAGGGCTATGCAGCATATCTTAATTGCCGTCCAAATCTTATTGAACGAAGCTCAATGAAATAAAAGCTAGCCCATGACAAAAGGTAGGTCAGGAAAAAAATCAACACAATCTGGCCTGGGTGAAACTCAAAGTTATGATAAATACTGTCTCTGACAATCGGGTGTATTAAATAGGTAGAATAAGAAATTGTGCCAATGAATATGAAGTATTTATTGTTAAATTGATAACCTTTTAATGCCAGAACAAACACTGCCGCAAAAAGTGCAATACTGAATGACCAGGAAAGTACTACCGACAACAGTGTAAAGCTTTGATGAGTAAAAAAACTAAAACTCAACCAGAATAAAAAAGAGAGAACTGTAGTTGCTAAAAACAGCGTTCCGAGAAAAACGGGTAGACTGCTTTTTTTCACCCAAACCAGGTAAGCCAGATAACCTAACAGCGCCACTTCAACCAGAGCCATTCTGCCAAAGGGCAGTCTAATCTCCATCAATAACGAGAACATGCCTAAAGCTAGTAAGACAATAAGCGAAAGAAAGATCAACAATACAGGAGAAACAGCACGCAGAAATAACATATAAACTGCAAATATCACATACCACGCCAACTCGATTGAGAGCGTCCACGACACCCCTAAGGCAAAGGGTTTATGGAAATACTCATTCACCAATAGATAATTGAGTAATATGTTTTCAGTGCTAAAACTAAAGCCTGAAACAGAGCGGTCAAGTACACCTACAAACAACAGCAATAGGGCAATCGTTAAAATACCCCAGTACAACGGAAAAATCCTAAAAAAACGACTAATCAAATAGTTTTTCAACTTAAAGTTAGAGGCACTGAATGGAATCACAAAACCACTCACCAGAAAGAACAATACCACTCCCACCAGGCCAAAGTTGATAACTTCCTGACCCATTTGAAAAATCATCGGGTAAGCATCTTCAAATACATGTTGAAAAAGGACAAAAAAAGCAGCCAGCCCTCTCAAATTATCTATCCAGTAAATTCTACTCTTCTTCATAGCTTTAGAAATTCAAAACTCTCTTCTTTAAGCTTTTGAGGAAATATATAACTGGAATTAAAAGATAAAGCCCCACCCTTCCACAACGCACTTTGTAGTTTACAACTTTCAATTACCGTAGAAAACTTTGCTTCTCTGTAAGGCGTTAGAATAATGCTCAGTGGTCGATTATAGATAAGGCTAAACAGGGTGCCATGAAACATTGTGGTAACAACACATTGGGCATATTTTATATAACCCTGCCATTCAAAAGGATCAAGATCCAGAAGATTTTGATGTGCAAAAGCATGTTTATAACCTATAGAAATAATGAGTAAATTATTAATTTCTGCATAAGTTTTTATCTGCGATATTTGTTCTACTGTTAACTGCGAGCTTGCATACACCAGTAAATACTCTTCAACTTGTTCAGGTTCAACCAGCAAAGATTTCTGCTCCACCAGCAGAGTTGGATCAGCAACAATCAGTGGTACCTGATTCGTAAGCTTTTCTACAATTTTGTAAGAATTAGTATCACGCACACTGATTTTATCGAAATTAAGTAAATCCTCTTTTACTCGGTTAATATTTTCATCATCGATTTGTGTTGCTCCAAAGCTGGGGGCATAAGCGATCAGTCGACAGTCAATACCCCGACCAAAATAGACCGGATTAAATCCAAAACCGGGGTTATTGATATTCCATATCTCATCACTTCCAAAATAAATAGCATCATATCCCTTCGTCAGTTTATTGATATCAAAAGAGAAAGAAGTGAGGTTCAGGTGTTTCTTTTGTAACCGTTCAAATTTTGAAATTTTTTTATAATTGCTTAGCAACCTGCCATTCATTTTCAGAAAATGAACATATTCCTTAAACCAGAACTTGACCTGTTTATAATGAATAACATCAACGTCATAACCCTGAGTTTCTAGTGCACGTTGTAATGAAAACACTTGCATGAAAGCACCATAATTGATGCCATCATGAAAAGTCACTATGCCTACTTTTTTCATCTTTGCAGCCTTTTGAAACTCGCAACCACTTTTGTAAATACAGTTGTAAGACCTGGAGTATTATTCTGCATACTCGGTTGTTCAGCATCGTCTAACTGAAAACAATCGATAGATAGCGCTTTAGTTCCTTTAATCCCCGTCCAGTTATCATCCCTGACTTTTGTTAAATCTATTTCGTTAAACGATGGAGCATGTTTTGAAAAAAGCTGTTTAGATTCATTTACAGGCATATAGCCATCAGGCATAGACACTAAAATATCTGGCATCAGGTGATCGAAAGGCTTTCCGAACCCTTCAAAAGGAATCGCAATAACAACATGTTTCTGACACTCAACATCTTCATTGAAACAATTTATTATTGTATTTTTAAGTGCTTCTTTTTCATTTACCTTTACGGGGCCACCAAACCGTTCTTTGTCATTCAGGTAAATTCCAAAAATAGCACCCATTTGAGTTATATTGAATGCCAGGCTTTTTTCTTTATCGAAATTAACAAGACTCTGATACCCACTCTTTATTTTTTTATTCTTCTTTAGTGCCTGTCTGAGTGAATAAGGAATGAAATGCCTAAACGATTTTACAAACTGGAAAAGCATGCTTTTATTTCCAGAGCTTTGCTGAAAACCATTTTTAATCAGAAATGCATTTAAATTTACTCCGAACAATCTGGGCACAAGACCATGATCAGACACTAACATTGCCTGCTCTGGCGACAGGCTTTTAAAAAGTTTTTCAATTAACTGATCAAGCCTGCTATAAAAACGAAAGATCTGTAACACCAGCTTTTCATTGGTATTTTTTTCCTGCTTTAAATACCGGTTCACTTCGCCATTAGCCAGATATTCAATCACCGCAACACTTCTTAACACAAGAAAGCCAAAATCTACCTGATATTGCTTACACAGTAAAATATAAGATTCAATTCTTTTTTCAGTCATTAAAATCAATCTATCGATAAATTTTTCTGCATCAAATAAGCCTTTCTCCCATAACAGGGAAGGTACTCTTTCATCAACAATATAGCCGGACTCATCCAGGCTATTTTTTATTTCCTTCGGGTAACACTGTTCGACAGCAATACCTTCAGATATATTTTTTCCGCCACCACCACCAGAAACAAAAAAACCATCCACCTGCGGAGCGGGGTTAGTGGTAGGAACATTCATGACTCCCACTTTAAAACCTAATTCATTAATGACTTGCCAGAGAGGTTTGATATCAGCACCGTAACCAGGAATACTGGATAGTTTAAAATCCTTACTCCACTCTAAAGTTCCATTTGCAATGGGCTTTTCATAATAACCGCCTGTTTCCGTTGCCTGCTGCCCAGTGTATATCTCAACCCAACCACGACTGATCAGATCGGCAGTTAAATTAAGGTCCTTGCCTTTTTTGATTAGTGAGTGAACAAAAGGCATATCATAACGTTGAAATATTTCATTTTGAGCACCATCGATACCAAGCAGTAAATATTTCATTGTTTTAAATTTTTAATAAATAATTTGATTGGAGTCACCGTGAAATAGGGAACAGACAGCACACCGACGTTTTTAAATACTAACCAGGTACCTCCACCATTTTTTACTAAAACACCTGCCAGGGTGGCGAAAGCAGCTCCGATCGCACCATAAAAAGATATCAGTAAAAAAGATAAAATTATGGTGATTAAAGCAGAGAATAGAACAATATTTCTAAATTCTTTTTCATGCCCGGTCATCATCAGAATATAACCGTTTGAACCAGTGAAAACGTTGATGAACTGGGCAAATGCCAAAATCATTAATAATGAATCCGCCTGTTGATAATCTGTACCAAAAATAAGTAATAACTGCTGTGGGAAAAACAGGCAAAGCAAAAATGCAGGTAAAGCAATTATCATCATAAATGTAGCTGAATACCGGGCATTTTCATTAAGTCCTTTTATATCTCCCTTTGACCATAAAACAGCATACTTCGGCGCATAAATACTATTCACAACAATTAAAACAAAGGATATTAAAATTGCCATTCTCTGGGCGACACTGTAGTAACTAATATCGGTGCTCGACGCATAAAACCCAAGAATGATGAGAGAAGCCCACATCACAAAGTAATCTGATAACGCGGCAATGGCTAATGGTTTACCCTTTTTGAAATATCCATCAATAACTACTCTCTGGATTTTGGATATATTTAAAAGTGCTCTTTTTTTCAATAACGAAGCATTAATTGTAAAAGCAGAAAGAATAGCCAGAATCAGGCAAAACAAAGATTGTTCCAGGGAAATACTACCAGTATAAAAAACCACCAGGTTTGCTGTTATCAAAAATATACTAGGTAATACGCCTGCCTCAATAATATTAGCTAATACAGGTCTTTTGAAACCTTTATAAATCCCGGAAAAAATCCATATTGAAGCATAGGGTATAACGACTATGGCAAGTATTTGTATAGATGTTATGGTTCGAACTTCCAATAATTCGAACTTCGCGCTACCAATCGTGCCCACGTAGATAATCAGACAGACTAGTAAACCCAGTAGAAGTGATAGAAATAGTCCACTCGAAATATCAGAAGTAATTTCTTCATTATTGTCCGATTTAACGCTTACTTCTTTTAACAGCAGATTATCTATACCGAAACGGGTCGCCAGTGCTCCACCAAATAAAATAGTCAATGCAAAGAAAAATGCCCCAGCATCATCGGTAGTCAATTGTTGGGCAATAAAGACATTAACCAGGAAAGTAGCTAAAGCTCCATAAATTCGTGATAAAAAAGTGAATGCGAACCTTTTCATGCTGCTTTCATTTATAACTTAGGCTCGTTTAATTTAGCGGAAGTAGGTTAATCATTAAGTGTTTGCCAGTCATTTTTCTGGCTATTCATTAAAGTAGTACTTTGAAATATTCAACGTCAGCAAGCTCTATAACCTTGAAAATTTCAGTTGGCTCTAAAAAAGCTACATAACACTTTGATACCCCTGACGAATCAATCTGTTTCGATGTTTTACTCAACTGCTTTTGTTGAGATATTATTCCGGATAAATAATTACATGACACCGATTTATTTCCTGCTTAAATGAGTCAGGAATATATTGCCAGTCCATAACATCGATTAAAATAGGAATATCACTTTCACTTAAAGCTTCTCTGAAACTGAAAATGTCAAACGGTTCAGCTTTATCATGCAATACAACCAGATCCAAATCACTGCCATCGTGACTTTGCTGCTTAACTCGAGAACCAAAGGCCCAAACTTCTCCATTTTTTAAATATTGAGCAATCAATGCCCTTAGCATTGATAAATATTTAACGGGAAGATCGAGCTGCGGCTGCATCTAAATTTTTCTTTAAGTTTTTGGCATCAATAACAAATTGTGGCAGCAGTCGCAAAGTCTCTGTTGCAAATTGCTCACCATAATCATGAGCCGTATTGTTTCGATTATCCCTATACTCAAACCAGCGCTCAACTTCATCAACGTGTATCAAACCATGCTTTGCTGCATATCGAAATACCTCTTTAAAATACAGCTTATCAACCGCTTTGTTAGTTGCAAAATATGGCTTTATTGATTTTTTAAGCAGCTTCCCTGCTGTCTCCAACGTTAACTCAAAACTTTTTACTGCTGAGTTGCGGAATATTTCATAATCCATGCTATTTTCCTCGGCACGGAGTAAACGTTCGATTGATTCATCTAACGTTTGAATACATCGCGTTAAGTAATCAGTATTATAAGTCATTCAATCAGAAAGGAATGTCATCAAACCCATCATCGGCTGGTGGCGCATCAAACTGTGAAGATTGAGCCGGTGCAGGTGCTGCCTGTTGCTGTTGTTTAGGTTTATTAAAAGACGTGGTTCCGCCAGAAGAGTCAGGTCGACCACCCAGCATTTGCATTTCATTGGCTACTATTTCTGTTGAATAGCGATCTTGCCCACCTTGATCTTGCCATTTACGTGTTTGGATTTTTCCTTCAAAGTACACTTGTTGACCTTTCTTCAGGTATTGAGCCGCTATTTCTGCTAGTTTGCCGAAGATGACGATGCGATGCCATTCGGTTTTTTCTACATTTTCACCGGTGTTCTTATCCTTCCAGGATTCATTGGTTGCTACAGATACGTTCACAATTGCGCTTCCGCCTGCGGTATACCTGACTTCAGGGTCTTTGCCCAATGTTCCAACGATTATTGCTTTGTTAACGCCTCTTGCCATGGTATTCCCCGGTGATATTTGAGTAATTTAAGTGGTCTGTATATATTGGCACTATCTGCATAAATAGCGCGCTATAGTCTACACATTTAAAGCGCTTTATTCGAGAGATAATTATATTGTTCATAACTCAGTAATGCGTTTTACGATGATATTAAAATGCATTAAAAAACTTTTCTGTGAACAAACTCAGGTCACTTTCAGCAAGCTGGTTTATTCCTGCAGCCGCTTTTCTACCGCCACCCGTGTCAAATTGACGGCACAAATCATCGGCACCTGTTTTGTTATCCATCGGAGCTCTGACGCTGACCCTGTAACAGTTGGCTCCACACTCGACCAGTACAGCATGGGCACGGGATGTATGATCTCGGGCCAGGTCATTTGAAAATACACCATTGACTCTACGAGACCATGGTTGATCAGGAAGAATAAATATCGCTCCATTTTCTCTGGCATCCAGAGCTGATAATTGATGTGTTTTTTCAATATCCTGATGATAGGCCGTTAATAGTTTTTTATAATCATTTGTTTCAATGAAGTCCATCGGGTTTTCATATGGCTGAACCAGTTTGAATAAATCCGCTGGATGGTAAACCAGATCATCCACGGTAAAGCCATAACCATTGTAATTAAGACAGGTACCCAGCTCTTTCAAAGCTTCTCTATCATCTTCACTAACATTGAACCTGTCCGCTAAAGCTTCTGCTGAGTTGAACAGATTATCACCATAGGCTCCTGCAATTGCCCAGGCATAGAATTTATCAGTCAGATGTTCATTAATTATTAAACTGGTGCAGGTATCGGCATCCGTATTGATATGCACTTCAAGCAGCTCTGACTCTACAGGTTCACCGGCAAAGTGATGATCTGCGTAAAACACCCTGGCTCCTGCATCAATGGCAGCCTGAACACCTTCCCGATTTTTATCAAAAGAAATATCCAGAGCTGTTATTTCATCAGCTTTTTCTGCAGTTACTTTTGAAAACAGGTTAATATCCCGTTTAATGCCTGTGATGAGTGTAGTGTTTTTAGGTTGGTGTAAACGTAATTGCTGAAGCGAACAAATGCCATCCGCATCCCCATTGAATAAATCGTAGGCTGTCATAGGTTTTTTATAGGATTAAATAATAAAATTTGAGTGCATTCTATTAGTTAAAGTTGTTTTTAGCGAGTTGAAGTTTCGTAGAGTGCGACGTGCGCACCATTTCTGATGACACCAATAACATGCTGCACGCGGCGCACCCTACTGTTACTTAATCAAAATATCAGCTTTATTTTTCTCATAAGTCGAGCTGCCAATACCCTTCACCAGCACTATGTCAGCTGCATTTTGAAAGTTACCATTTTTTTGGCGATATTTAACCACTTGCTGCGCCTTGCTCATACCGATACCACTCAATGATTTTGCAATATCGCTAGCAGATGCAGTGTTGATATTAACGGGTGATGCATTTAAAGTTGCAGAAAAAAGAAAAGTTGCCAGAACGGCAGATTGACTAATTAATTTCATATTGACTCCTTGTATATAAACGTCCAGTTGTTGTGTCCTAAGACTCCTTACAGAATGTAATCCTGTGCTACTTAGAATAATGATTTACAGGTTAATTGCAACCGGTAAATTACTTAGCCATCAATCCTTCAAGAGCATCATCATCAAATAGCTTTTTATCAATTTTCATATAAGCTACTTTATCCTCAAGGTAAACCGTAATTTCCTGAACCCCGGGCAGCTGTTCGGCTTTTTCCCTGAAACTTATAATTGAAGATTCATCGAGCTTACCCAGAGATACTATACGGGAGGTAACTGCTTTGGGTTTTTTCATAAAAAAAGCAACGATCCACCAAATCATCACCAACACAGCTAACTGCAAAAATGCTAAATTTTGAGATTCATAGGCCAGCATCACTCCTCCCAGTAAACCTCCAGCAAATGCGCCTAGAAACTGAGCACTTGAAAAAAGCCCCATCGCTGTTCCTTTCATATCAGCCGGAGAAATTTTTGCAACTAATGACGGCATGGAAGCTTCCAGAAAGTTAAACCCCGCAAAAAACAAAACCAGCATTATAAACATGGGCACATACCCATTAAACAAATACAGCCCTACTTCTGCCAGACCGACCACTAAAATACCCACAAGGAACATAGGTTTCATTTTACGCTTTTTTTCGGCTACGATAATCATCGGCACCATGATCACGATTGATATGATAAAAACTGACAGGTAGGTTTTCCAGTGTTGCAACACTTCAATCTGTAGCTGATCACGTAAAATAAGGGGGAACAATACAAAGGTTGCCGCAAGCACCATGTGTAAAACGAAAACCCCCAGGTCAAGACGTAATAGCTCTCGATCTGCTAGCACTTTTGAAATATCACCGATGGATAACTGAGTATCCCGATGAAAGCTTTGCTTTTCAGGCGTTGGCGTTATGAACAGAATGATAAATATACTTAACAGAGCTAACATAGAAGTAATCCAGAAGATGCCCGAAATACCGAAATTAGCTGCAAATATGGGCCCTAAAATCATCGATAACATAAAGGCCATGCCTATCGACATACCTATCGAGGCCATAACTCGCATTCGAACTTCTTCCCGGGATAAATCCGCAGCAAGTGCCATCACCACAGCAGCTATTGCTCCCATACCCTGTAGTGCACGACCAAATATAATCTGATGAATACTATCTGCCATCGCTGCAACCATACTGCCGGCAACAAACAGTAACAGTCCAAGTATGATCATTTTTTTTCGCCCTACACGATCAGACAGGAAACCGAAAGGAAGCTGGAACAAGCCCTGTGTCAAACCATAAATACCTATTGACAGGCCAATTAATATTGGAGTAGCACCGGCATAATCAGATGCATAAAGCGAAAATACAGGCAGAATCATGAACAGACCGATCATTCGGAAGGCATAAACCAGTGCCAGGGATACTGCAGCTTGTTTTTCAGTTTTAAGCATGATTAAGGTGAAAAAACGATTTCAAAAAAACGGCTATATTAACACATTACTACCCTCTTATAGCAGTTGCTAAATAATCAAAAATAAAAGTATGTTTAATAAAAGTGGTTTAAAATGAGTCGTTTTTCAGTAACATTAATTTTATGGATTCGATCATTATCAGGGGTGCACGAACGCATAACCTGAAAAACATTGACCTCACCCTGCCACGAGATAAGCTCATTGTAATAACAGGGCTTTCAGGTTCTGGAAAATCATCGCTGGCATTTGATACAATTTTTGCCGAAGGCCAGCGGCGCTACGTGGAGTCGCTCTCTACCTACGCCAGACAGTTTCTATCGGTGATGGAAAAACCAGACATCGACCATATCGAAGGTCTATCTCCAGCCATATCGATTGAGCAGAAAACCACGTCGCATAATCCCCGGTCAACCGTAGGAACTATCACTGAAATTTACGATTATCTACGCCTGTTATTTGCTCGAGCCGGTACTCCTCGCTGCCCGGAGCATGATATTACTCTTGAAGCTAGCACCATAAGCCAGATGGTAGACCAGGTTCTTGAGCTGTCACCAGAATATCGTCTCATGCTGCTTGCCCCTGTTGTCAGTAATCGCAAGGGTGAACACGTGCAACTACTGGACTCTTTGCAGCGCCAGGGATATTTACGTGCCAGAATTGATGGCGAAATATATGAACTGGATGATCCACCTTCGCTTGATTTGCGTAAGAAGCATAATATCGATGTTGTAATAGATCGCTTCAAAGTACGTGATGATTTAAAACTTAGACTTGCTGAGTCATTCGAAACTGCACTAAATATGACCGATGGCATTGTTCGCATTGCCTCCATGAAAAGTGAAGATGACTTTAAAGAAATAACCTTTTCTGCAAACTTTGCCTGCCCTGTTTGCGGTTACTCATTGACTGAGCTTGAACCACGCCTGTTCTCCTTTAACAGTCCGATGGGTGCCTGCCCGGACTGTGACGGCATTGGAACCATGCAGTTTTTTGATGAACAACTCGTCGTTAAATCACCCGAACTGAGTATGGCAGGTGGTGCCATTCGTGGATGGGATAAGCGCAATGGCTATTATTTTCAAATGTTAAGCAGCCTGACAAAACACTATAAGTTCGATGTTGATACTCCTTTCAATAAACTCAGTAAAAAAATACAGTCCATTATTTTACATGGATCTGAAGATGACGTTAGATTTGAGTTTAATAATGAACGTGGAGATAAACGAGTTCAGGTTCACCCTTTCGAAGGTATATTGCCAAATCTCAAACGTCGTTATCGAGACACTGATTCAAACGTTGTCAGAGAAGAACTGTCTAAATTTCTTACCGATTCAGCCTGTGAAACCTGTTCTGGTCATCGCTTAAATAAATCAGCCAGGCATGTCTTTATCAATGACACTAACCTGCCCGATGTCGTTGAACTACCAATTGGTGATGCTCTTGAATTTTTTAACCAACTGGAATTAATCGGAAGCAAGGGAAGAATTGCTGAAAAAATCACTAAAGAAATAAAAGAGCGTTTAAGCTTTTTAGTCAATGTAGGTCTGGATTACCTGAGTTTAAGTCGAAGTGCCGAAACTCTTTCTGGAGGAGAAGCTCAACGAATAAGACTCGCTAGTCAAATCGGTGCCGGCCTTGTTGGTGTAATGTACATCCTCGATGAACCTTCCATCGGTTTACATCAACGTGATAATGACCGGTTGCTGCATACTCTAAATTTTTTACGTGACCTTGGTAACACTGTCATCGTTGTTGAACATGATGAAGATGCTATTCACGCTGCAGATTATATCGTCGATATTGGTCCGGGAGCGGGTGTGCACGGCGGAGAGATTATTGCCCAGGGAACAGCTAAACAGATTGCTGCAAATCCCGAGTCACTTACTGGTCAGTATTTGAGCGGAAAAAAATCAATAGCTATTCCGGAAAAGAGAACTAAAAGAAATAAAAACAAAATAGTTAAAATCCATAAAGCCTCCGGAAATAACCTTAAATCTGTAAGCCTCGAATTACCCGTTGGGCTTTTCACCTGTATCACCGGAGTATCAGGCTCTGGAAAATCTACACTTATTAATGAAACGCTTTATAAACTAGCCGCAATAGAAATCAATAAAAGCTCACTGCATCCAGCCCAACATGGCAAAATTTCAGGGTTCAATTTATTCGATAAAGTTATCGATATAAATCAAAGCCCAATTGGAAGAACTCCACGTTCAAACCCTGCTACTTACACCGGGTTATTTACCCCCATTCGCGAGTTATTCTCAGGAACACAGGAATCTCGGTCAAGAGGATATAAACCCGGTAGATTTAGCTTTAATGTAAAAGGAGGACGTTGTGAAGCATGCCAGGGTGATGGGGTTAAAAAGGTAGAGATGCACTTTTTACCCGATGTATATGTCACCTGTGATGTTTGTAAGGGTAAACGTTATAACCGTGAAACTCTTGATATTCTGTTCAAAGGAAAAAACATCCATCAAGTTCTCGAAATGACTGTTGAAGATGCAGTTGATTTTTTCAAAGCAATACCTGTTTTAAAACGAAAACTTGATACTTTAATGGATGTTGGTTTAAGTTATATTACTCTAGGTCAAAATGCGACAACCCTGTCTGGTGGAGAAGCACAACGTATAAAATTATCACGTGAATTATCGAAAAGGGACACAGGTAAAACGCTCTATATTCTTGATGAGCCAACAACTGGATTGCACTTTCATGATATCGAACTATTATTAACAGTACTTCATAGACTCCGAGATCATGGAAATACAATCGCTGTGATTGAGCATAATTTACATGTAATCAAAACAGCTGACTGGATTATAGATCTAGGTCCTGAAGGTGGTGATAAAGGCGGTGAAATCATCGCTACCGGTACACCTGAGGATGTTGCTAAAGTCCAATCATCTTATACTGGTCAATATCTAAAAACTTTACTCAACTAATTTCAATACTACTGAAATATGTCAACAATAATTGGATCAAATAATGTCTAACAAAATCACCTGTTTTAAAGCTTACGACGCTCGTGGAAAAGTACCCGACGAACTAAATGAAGATATCGTTTACCGTATTGGAAGAGCCTATGCTCAATTTTTAAAGCCTCAACAGGTTGCCGTTGGACGCGATGTACGCTTAAGCAGTAACTCTTTATTTACAGCTTTAACATCCGGATTGATGGACAGTGGTGTTGATGTTTTAGATCTTGGTATCTGTGGTACTGAACAGGTTTATTTTGCAGCTTTTAATCAACAGCTTGATGGTGGCATCATGATTACGGCCAGTCATAATCCTGTTGATTACAATGGATTGAAATTTGTACGTGAAAATTCTAAACCGATGAGCGGAGACAGCGGACTAGAAACAATTAGAGAACTTGCTGAAATTAATAGATTTGAGGACACATATAAAAAGGGACACATAATTCCTACAGATCTAAGTAAACTTTATATAAAACACTTACTATCCTATTTAAAAAAACCAGCATCACTCAAGCCCTTCAAAATTGTTGTTAACAGCGGTAATGGCGTAGCAGGTCCGGTTATGGACTTACTAGAAGAGCATCTACCGTTTGAGTTAATTAAAATTCAACATAAACCTGACGGAAACTTTCCTAATGGAATACCTAATCCCCTTTTACCTGAAGGTAGAAGTGCTACAACTGATGCTATAAAGGAACACGGTGCTGATTTTGGTATCGCATGGGATGGTGATTTTGACAGGTGTTTTCTATTTGATGAAAATGGTAGTTTCATTGAAGGTTATTACATTGTTGGTTTACTAGGATCACAGATGTTAAGTCAGAACCCCAATGAAAAAATAATCCATGACCCAAGACTAATCTGGAACACTCAGGAAATGGCTTCACAAAGTGGTGGAACTGCCGTTCAAAGTAAAGCCGGACACGCTTTTATTAAAGAGAAGATGCGAGAAGTAAATGCTATCTATGGCGGCGAGATGAGTGCTCATCATTTTTTTAGAGATTTTGGATATTGTGACAGTGGGATGATTCCCTGGTTATTAATCTCAGAAATTATGACTGAACAAAATAAAAGTATGTCTCAGCTAGTGAATGAAAGAATCGAAGCGTATCCGGTAAGCGGTGAAATAAACAGGACTGTTGGTGATGCTCAAAAAGTCATTGAATCTGTAAAAAAATATTTCGATGGCCAGAGTTATGAGTTTGATTCAACGGATGGAATAGGATTAACCTTCGACACCTGGCGCTTCAATATTCGAAGTTCTAACACTGAACCATTATTAAGATTAAATGTAGAATCCAAAGGCGACATCAAGCTAATGGAAGAAAAACGAGATCTTCTGCTTAATCTTATAGATCAAAATAAATAAATTGGCTTTGAAGAAAAACATTTTTAGAACAATAAACATAAATAATCTCAAATTGAGACACTTTAAAAGTTTTTTGTAGGGTGCGCCGTGCGCACAAGTGTCGTACAGTAGTTAAACCAATGGTGCGCACGGCGCACCCTACTTTAGTCTGAGTGAATTGAAATATTGATAATTTTTATCAAAAAAAAGGCCGGTAAATACCGGCCTTTTTGTATTCAGAACTTTTTAACTTATTCTTCAGGTCTATCAACCAGTTCAACATAAGCCATAGGTGCTTTATCACCAGTACGGAAACCGCACTTAAGAATACGCATATATCCACCAGCACGCTCTTTGTAACGAGGACCTAAATCGACAAATAATTTACCAACCATAGCCTTGTCTTGAAGGCGACTGAATGCTAAACGACGATTGGCAACACTGTCTTCTTTAGCCAGAGTTATTAAAGGTTCAGCAACACGACGTAACTCTTTTGCTTTTGGCAAAGTTGTTTTGATAACTTCATGCTCAAACAACGATGCAGCCATATTCTTAAACATAGCCTTACGATGTGAACTGTTGCGGTTAAGTTGACGACCGCTTTTACGATGACGCATAGTATTAAAACCTCAATTAACTTGCTAACTTACTATCATTTTCGATATTTGGTGGTGGCCAGTTTTCAAGGCGCATGCCGAGAGATAGACCATACGAAGCCAAGACATCTTTGATTTCAGTAAGTGATTTCTTTCCAAGATTAGGTGTCTTCAACAGTTCAACTTCTGTGCGCTGAATAAGATCACCGATATAATAAATATTTTCTGCTTTCAGACAATTTGCAGAACGAACTGTTAACTCAAGATCATCAACAGGACGTAATAGAATTGGATCGATAAGAGATTCTGGCTCTTCGGGTTCTTCTTCTTCAGAACCTTCCAGATTAACAAATACAGATAACTGGTCCTTAAGAATACTACCAGCAATACGAATAGCTTCTTCTGGATCTACGGTGCCATTAGTCTCAATATCAATAACAAGCTTATCTAGATCTGTGCGTTGTTCTACACGTGCAGCTTCAACAGAATAGGCAACTTTCAAAATTGGAGAGAAAGATGCATCAAGTTGAAGATGCCCTAGAGCCTGTTCTTCCTCCGATAAATCACGTTTATTAGAAGGTTGATAACCACGACCTTTAATAACATGTATCTGCATATTGAAATTTATATCTTTATTAAGATTACAGATTACATAATCAGGATCAACAATTTCAATATCATGATCTAACTGAATATCACCAGCAGTAACCGGACCAACACCACTTTTAGAAATACTAAGAGTAGCCTCGTCACGACTATGCATGACCAGTCCAATACCTTTCAGGTTTAGCATGATATCAATCACATCTTCCTGAACACCCTCAATACTTGTGTACTCATGCAGAACACCTTCGATTTTTAAATCAACGATGGCACAACCAGGAACTGAGGAAAGTAAAATTCTACGTAAAGCATTGCCAAGAGTATGACCAAAACCACGCTCTAAAGGCTCGATTGAAACCTTTGCGTGATAAGTCTGTTGCTCTTCTACTTTAACCTGGCGAGGTTTAAGTAGTTCTGACATTTTTAATGATGACATAGATAACTCGTTTTTTATTAAGCTATGGTTACTTGGAGTAAAGTTCTACAACCAGTGATTCATTGATATCAGCTGGTAATTCACTACGCATTGGTAAAGCTTTAAAAGTTCCTTCAAATTTTCCGTGATTAACATCAATCCAGTCAGGAAAACCACCTTGCTCTGCCAGAGCCATAGACTCAGAAATACGAACCTGCTTACGTGATTTTTCACGAACGCTAACAATATCAGTAGGTTTAACCATATAAGATGGAATATTCACTGACTGGCCATTAACCATAATTGATTTATGACTAACTAGCTGACGAGATTCAGCACGAGTTGAGCCAAATCCGATTCGATAAACAACATTATCCAGACGAGCTTCTAATAGCTGAAGTAAATTTTCACCCGTAGAACCTTTAAGTCTTGAAGCTTCTTTATAGTAATTTCGGAATTGCTTTTCCAGAACACCATAAGTTCTTCTCAGCTTTTGCTTCTCACGAAGCTGTAAACCGTAGTCCGATAAACGAGGTTTACGTGTTCCTGCACCATGTTGTCCAGGAGGATTTTCAATTTTGCATTTAGTATCGACAGAACGACGAGCAGATTTTAAATTAAGATCTACTCCTTCACGACGCATTAATTTACACTTTGGTCCGATATATCTAGCCATAACTTACTCCGCCTATACTCGACGCTTTTTCGGTGGACGACAACCATTATGTGGAATGGGTGTTACGTCATCAATTCTGGAAATTTTGAAGCCGATAGAGTTCAAAGAGCGAACTGCAGAATCACGACCAGGTCCTGGACCTTTAACCATAACTTCCAGGTTTTTCATACCCATTTCCTGGGCAACAAGACCCGCCCTTTCAGCAGCAACCTGTGCAGCAAAAGGAGTAGACTTACGTGAACCACGGAAACCCGAACCACCTGCAGTAGCCCAGGACAGAGTATTACCCTGACGGTCTGTAATAGTAATAATAGTATTGTTAAAAGTTGCGTGGATGTGTGCTACACCATCCGAAACAATACGTTTAACTTTCTTCTTAGAACGTGTTGATTTATCAGCCATAATAAAACTCTTTATCTCTTAATAGGACGTCTTGGACCTTTACGCGTTCGCGCATTAGTCTTAGTACGCTGACCACGTACGGGTAAACCACGACGATGACGAATACCACGGTTAGTACCGAGATCCATCAAACGTTTTATATTCATTGAAATTTCACGACGAAGATCACCTTCTGTGGCAAAACCATTTACCTGATCACGAATAGCATCCAGTTGTTCTTCTGAAAGTTCACGGATTTTTGTCGCTGGATCAATTCCAGTAGCACTACAAATAGCGGCCGATCGAGTTTGCCCAACACCATAAATAGATTGTAGAGCGATCACCGTATGCTTATTATCGGGTATATTTACACCTGCAATACGAGCCATAAAAACAAAGTCTCCTGAACTTGAAGCTGATTAAAAAGGGCGCAGATTCTATCTGACAAACCTTATAAAATCAATAAATGATTAAACTTAATTATTTAAACTAACCTTGACGCTGTTTGTGTCGAGGATCTTTACAAATAATGCGAACGGCGCCATTTCTGCGTATAACCTTACAGTTTTTACACATTTTTTTAACGGATGCTCTAACTTTCATAACAATACCTTTAGATAAGGGTTAAATACCCTTGTTACCATAACCTTTAAAATTAGACTTTTTCATCAAGCTATCATATTGATGACTCATCAAATGTGCTTGAACCTGTGCCATGAAATCCATCACGACAACAACAATAATCAATAGAGAAGTACCACCAAAATAGAATGGGACATTCCAGAAAAGAATTAGAAATTCTGGCAGTAGACAAACTAGAGTGATGTAAATAGCACCCACTAAAGTCAATCTTGATAAAACACCATCAATATAGGTAGCAGTCTGTTTTCCAGGTCTAATTCCAGGAATAAATGCACCTGACTTCTTCAGGTTATCAGCAGTTTCTTTTGAATTAAAAACCAGTGCTGTATAGAAAAAGCAGAAGAATATAATAGCTGCTGCATAGAACATAACGTACAAAGGCTGACCTGGTGACAATGTAGCTGAAAGATCCTGTAACCAACGCATACCTTCCTGTTGCCCAAACCAACTACCCAGGGTAGCAGGAAAGAGAATAATACTTGAAGCAAATATCGGCGGGATTACACCAGCCATATTAAGCTTGAGCGGCAAATGACTACTTTGCGCCGCATACATTTTATTACCTTGTTGACGTTTCGCGTAATTAACAGTGATACGACGTTGTCCGCGTTCGATAAAAACAACAAATAAGGTAACTAAAACGACTCCTACCATCAGGAATAATAAGATCAATGAACTTAGCTCACCCGTTCTTACTAATTCGATTGTGCCGCCAATAGCTGATGGTAATCCAGCAACTATTCCAGCAAAGATCAAGACCGAAATACCATTTCCTATACCACGTTCAGTTATCTGCTCACCCAACCACATAAGGAAAAGTGTACCGGTTACCAGAGTAACTGCTGCAGAAAATACAAAATTTGCACCGGGATTAACCACAAGTGCGTCTGCACCACTACCCTGACCCTGAAGAGCTACTGCGATACCAACTGATTGGAATGTAGCTAAAACAACTGTGAAATAACGTGTGTACTGAGTAATCTTACGACGACCTGACTCACCTTCTTTTTTCAACTGCTCTAAGGTAGGTATTGCAACCGTCATTAACTGCATAATAATCGATGCAGAGATATACGGCATAACACCCAGGGCAAAAATAGACATACGTTCCAGTGCTCCACCGGAGAACATATTGAACATGCCTAAGATGCCAGTTTTCTGTTGTTCAAATATTTGCTGCATCACGGTTATATCAATACCTGGAACAGGTATAAATGTACCGATTCTGAATACTATCAGAGCACCTATAACGAAAAATATCCGTTTTCTAAGTTCGCTCAGACTACCGCCTGATAAACTTGACGCAAGTTGTGATGCAGAAGTTGACACTAATCTTCTACCTTGCCGCCAGCAGCTTCAATTGCAGCCTGTGCACCTTTACTAGCTTTAACTCCTTTCAGAGTAACAGCACGAGTAATTTCTCCAGAAGAAAATACTTTAGCCTGGCGAGTTTGAAAAGGTACAACATTCGCTTTAATCAATGTTTCTAGATCAATAACGTCAGCATCTAAGGCAGAAATTTCATTTAAACGAACTTCAGCAGAAAATTTTGTTTTACGCGCAGTAAAACCGAATTTAGGTAACCGACGCTGCAAAGGCATTTGACCACCTTCAAAACCGATCTTAGTCTGTCCACCAGAACGAGATTTCTGACCTTTATGGCCGCGTCCACAAGTCTTACCAAGTCCGGAACCAATTCCACGGCCAACTCGTTTTGATACCTTTGTAGAACCTGGTGCAGGTTTAAGTGTATTTAGATACATTATGATTCCTCAACACTTAACATGTATTGTATCTTATTGATCATGCCACGATTTTCTGGCGTATCAATAACTTCTACAGTTTGGTGCATACGTCTAATTCCAAGTCCAGCAGCACAGGCTTTATGTGAAGCTAGACGACCGTTCAAACTTTTTACAAGTTTGACACTTACTGTTTTATTTTTAGCCATGATATTAACCTTTAATTTGCTCTACGCTTTTACCACGTTTAGCAGCAATCATTTCGGGTGTTTTCATATCCTGTAAACCACGGATAGTAGCCCTTACTAAATTGATAGGGTTTCTTGAACCGTTACATTTAGCAAGTACATTTCTAACACCAGCAACTTCAAGTACAGCACGCATAGCACCACCGGCGATAACACCAGTACCTTCTGAAGCAGGTTGCATGTAAACTTTGGCAGCTCCATGACGAGCATTTACTGCGTAATGCAGTGTTCCGTCAGTAATCGCAACGTTAACTAGATTAGCACGAGCTTTTTCCATAGCTTTTTGAATTGCTAAAGGAACTTCACGAGCTTTTCCGTAACCAAAACCAACTTTTCCATTACCATCGCCTACTACTGTAAGCGCAGTAAAACCAAATTGACGACCACCTTTAACAACTTTGGCAACACGATTAACCGCAACCAATTTTTCTGTTAAATCGTCTTTTGAACCTTGAGGATCTGCCATAGTTCTATCTCTATACTAAATACGTTAAAACAATTTCTAAAATTTAAGACCAGCTTCACGAGCTGAATCGGCTAGTGCTTTGACTCTACCATGGTACTTATAACCAGAGCGATCAAATGCAACTGATTCAATGCCAGAAGCCTTTGCTTTTTCAGCAATCTCTTTACCAACAGCTACTGCTGCGGATGCATTTCCAGTATGTTTCAAATCTTTACTTAAATCTTTACTTAGCGTAGACGCTGAAGCAACAACTTTCCCAGTTTCACCTGAGATGATTTGTGCATAAGTATGACGAGGTGTACGAAAAATGGTTAAACGATCGACACCCAATTCACGAATTTTTGCACGTGTTTTACGAGAACGTCTGATACGTGATGATTTCTTATCCATAACTGACCTATTTCTTTTTAGCATCTTTTCTGATGATATGTTCATCAGAATACTTAACACCTTTACCTTTATAAGGCTCTGGTGGACGGAAGGCACGTATCTCTGCAGAAACCTGCCCTACTTTTTGTTTGTCACAACCACTAACAATAATTTCTGTTTGACTGGGTGTCTCAATTGTAATTCCTTCTGGAATAGGAAAATCAATCGGATGTGAGAAACCAAGAGAAAGATTTAAGACTTTTCCAGCTAGTTTACTTCTATAACCTACGCCAACCAGGTTTAGTTTTTTAGAGTAGCCTTGACTAACACCTAGAACTAAATTATTAGCAAGAGAACGCATGGTACCTGTCATAGCAACAGAACCTTTAGCATCACTAGCAGCTTTAAATGTTAATACATTATCATTCTGTTCGAATGCAACAGCATCATTTACAGTTAAAGATAACTCACCCTTAGGACCTTTAGCGGTGATAGTCTGACCATCAACAGTCAAATTAACGCCTGCAGGCATTTCAATAGGTTTTTTTGCAATTCTAGACATATCTTTACCCTAAACAACCGTACAGATAACTTCACCACCGTTACCGGAAGATCTCGCCTGCTTTTCAGTCATCATACCTTTAGAGGTAGAAATGATTGCAATACCGAGACCACCATTAACTGATGGAAGTTCATCTTTAGATTTGAAAATTCTTAATCCAGGACGACTTACACGTTTAATCTCATCGATTACCGGTTTACCCTGAAAATATTTAAGCTCAATTGATAACTCTTTTTTTGCATCACCAGACACAGAAAAATCAGCTATATAACCTTCACCTTTTAGAACATTCGCAATATTAACTTTTTGCGTAGATGAGGGCATCTTGACAGTAACCTTAGTTGCTTTCTGCGCATTACGAATGCGTGTCAACATGTCAGATACGGGATCTTGTAGACTCATAACAGTTCTCTCTTACCAACTTGCTTTAACTAGACCAGGAACATCACCACGCATAGCTGCTTCGCGTAATTTAATTCGACTGAGTCCAAATTTTCTATAAAAACCGTGTGGACGGCCAGTGATTCTACAACGATTACGGTGCCTTACTGGAGAAGAATCTCTAGGTAATTTTTGTAACGTATCAACAGCAGCCATCTTTTCTTCAAAAGGAGTATCAGGGTTACTGATAAGAGCTTTTAAAGAAGATCTTTTTTCTGCATATTGAGTAGCCAATTTAGTACGTTTAAATTCGCGCTGTACCATTGAAGTTTTAGCCATAATAGTTACCGTAATTAATTCTTAAAAGGAAAATTGAATGCAGTAAGTAATGCACGCCCTTCATCATCTGAAGCAGCAGTAGTAGTGATAGAAATATTCATACCACGAAGCTTATCAATTTTATCATAATCGATTTCTGGGAACATAATTTGCTCAGTCAGTCCCAGATTATAGTTTCCACGGCCATCAAAAGCTTTTCCGTTTACACCACGAAAGTCACGAATACGTGGTATAGAGAAGTTAATCAATCTATCCATGAATTCATACATATGATCTTTACGCAAAGTAACCATGCAACCTACAGGCATATTTTCACGAATTTTAAATCCGGCTACCGCTTTTTTAGACATGGTTATTACCGGCTTCTGTCCAGCAATTTGCTCCATATCACGCACTGCATTTTCGATGATTTTCTTATCACCAGCAGCATCACCAAGGCCCATATTCAATGTGATCTTAGTTACTTTAGGAATTTGCATAGCAGAAGCAAAATTAAATTGTTCCTGCAACTGTGGTCTCACAGTATCCCGATAAAATTTTTCTAATCTTGTCATGATAACTTACCGTTAAACATCAATTACTTCACCGTTAGACTTAAAAAACCGAACTTTACGGTTATCATCTAACGTTTTAAAACCTACACGATCACCCTTTTCAGTACCTGGGTTAAAAATCATGACATTTGATTGATTGATAGGAGATTCCTTATCAATAATCCCACCGGCTTCTCCAGCATTTGGATTTGGTTTAACGTGTTTTTTAACCATATTAACACTTTCAACCAATAGACGGTTTTCATCTAGTCGCTTAAGCACAGTACCGCGCTGACCTTTACTTCGGCCTGCGATTACTATGACTTCGTCACCTTTTTTAATTTTGTTCATGTAAATAAATACCTATTAAAGCACTTCAGGTGCCAGTGAGATGATTTTCATAAACTTCTCTCCGCGTAACTCACGAGTTACCGGTCCGAAGATACGAGTACCAATCGGTTGCAGGTTATTATTTAAAATAACTGCCGCATTACCATCAAACTTAATTAAAGAACCATCATTGCGGCGAACACCTTTAGCAGTACGAACTACTACTGCGTTATATACTTCACCTTTTTTAACCTTACCGCGAGGTATTGCATCTTTGATACTAACTTTAATAATATCGCCAATACGAGCATAACGTCGCTTAGAGCCACCCAGTACTTTTATACACTGAACTCGACGCGCACCACTATTATCTGCTGCGGTTAAAACTGTTTGCATTTGTATCATAATTGAACCCTACCAATATCGACTAACTTAGCTCGCCTTATCAACGACCTTAACCAAAGTCCAGGACTTGGTTTTTGACATTGGACGGCATTCAGTAATTTGAACAGTGTCACCTAAAGAACACTCATTGTTCTCATCATGTATATGAAGTTTTGTAGATTTCCTTACATACTTTCCATATAGAGGATGTTTTACTTTTCTTTCTATCAGAACAGTCGCGGATTTATCCATTTTGTCGCTGATAACAGAACCAGTTTGTGTTCTTAACACTTTATCTTCACTACTCATGATCACTCACCACCGTTACTGGATGATTCTGCACGTTTCTGAGTCATGACAGTTTTAACGCGTGCTATGTTTTTACGTACTTTAGAGAATTGATCAGAACGAGCTCCCTGTCCAATCGCATTCTGCATTCTCAGATTAAACTGCTCTTTAAATAGAGCGTTTAATTCGTCACGCAATTCCTGGTTAGATTTTGAACGTAATTCTTTCGCGTCCATTACATTACCTGCCTGATTACAAAATTAGTTTTGAAAGGTAGTTTAGCCGCAGCTAACTTAAATGCATCACGAGCGATCTGCTCAGTAACACCTTCCATCTCATATAACATTTTTCCGGGTTGGATTTTACATACCCAATATTCAACATTACCTTTACCTTTACCCATACGAACTTCTAAGGGCTTTTTAGATATTGGCACATCGGGAAAAACTCGAATCCAAATTTTACCACCACGTTTGATATGACGAGTCATAGCACGACGTGCAGCTTCAATTTGACGCGCAGTTATTCTTCCGCGTTCGGTAGCCTGAAGGCCATACTGACCAAAGCTAACCTTATTACCAGTATTCGCAAGGCCACGATTCCGACCTTTAAACTGCTTTCTAAATTTTGTACGTTTAGGCTGTAACATAATTCAAACTTCTATTTGCCAGACTTCTTCGATGAAGAAGAAGTTTTAGATTCAAGATCGAATACTTCACCTTTGTATATCCAGACTTTAACACCCAAAATACCGTAGGTAGTCAGGGCTTCGGCTGTACCATAGTCAACGTCAGCTCTTAAAGTATGAAGAGGAACTCGTCCTTCTCGATACCATTCATTACGAGCAATTTCAGCACCATTTAAACGTCCAGAGACATTAATTTTGATACCTTCAGCTCCAATACGCATTGCATTACTAACAGATCTACGCATAGCTCGACGGAACATAACTCGACGTTCCAACTGTTGAGCAATGCTTTCAGCTACTAACTGCGCATCCAGCTCAGGCTTGCGTATCTCTTCAATATTAATTTTCACATTGTTAGGATGAATATCAACTAGCGTAGAGATTTCCTTACGCAGTCTTTCAATGTCTTCACCTTTTTTACCAATGATAATACCTGGACGAGCAGTATGAACCGTAACAACGATTGCTTTAGCAGGTCTAGCTATACCAATACGGCTAACGGCCGCCTGTGATAACTTTTTCTTGATATATTGACGAACTTTTAAATCTTCACTTAAAAATTCAGCATACTGCCCAGTTTCTGCATACCATTTGGAAGTCCAATCTGTGGAAATCCCTAAACGTATACCAGTTGGATGTACTTTCTGTCCCATCTGTGCCTCTATTAACTATCTGCAACAGTCACACTGATGTGACTAGTACGTTTTAAAATTCTATTACCACGCCCTTTAGCACGTGCACGCATACGCTTCATGCTTGGGCCCTGATCTACAAATATTGTAGAAACCTTCAGCTCATCAATATCAGCACCATCATTGTGCTCGGCATTAGCAATAGCTGACTCAATTACTTTCTTAATTAACTCAGCAGCTTTCTTATTACTAAACTTAAGCAAAGTCAGTGCTTTATCTACAGGAAGACCACGAACCTGGTCAGCCACTAGACGCACTTTTTGAGCTGAAATTTTAGCATTACGGTGTTTTGCAGATGTTTGCATAACAATAATTACCTTTTCGCCTTTTTATCAACAACATGACCACGGTAGGTACGAGTCAGAGAAAATTCTCCCAACTTATGACCAACCATATTCTCATTTATTAAAACCGGTACATGCTGACGACCATTGTGAATCGCGATAGTTAACCCAACCATGTCGGGGATAACCATAGAACGTCTTGACCAGGTTTTAATTGGACGCTTGTTATTAGTTTCAACAGCAGTCAACACCTTCTTGTAAAGATGATGATCTACGAATGGGCCTTTCTTTAAAGAACGTGGCACGTCAAATTACCTCTTATTCCTTCTACGGACAATCAAGTTGTCAGTACGTTTATTAGTACGAGTCTTCTTACCTTTAGTAGGTAAACCCCATGGAGACACAGGATGACGACCACCTGAAGTACGACCTTCACCACCACCGTGCGGATGATCAACCGGGTTCATAGCAACACCACGAACAGTAGGTCTAACACCTCTCCAGCGTGTAGCACCAGCCTTTCCAAGTGAACGTAAACTATGCTCACCATTTCCTACTTCACCAAGAACTGCACGACATTCTGATAAAACCTTACGCATTTCACCTGAACGCAATCTTAGCGTTGAGTAAGCACCATCTCGCGCAACAAACTGTACAGAAGTACCAGCTGAACGAGCCATTTGAGCACCTTTACCAGGCTTTAACTCAACACAGTGAATTACGGAACCTACTGGAATATTACGCAATGGAAGACAGTTACCTGGCTTCATACCAGCATCATCACCAGAACGAACCTTATCCCCATCCTTAATACCTTTAGGAGCAATAATGTAACGACGCTCACCATCGGCATATTTAAGAAGAGCTATGTGAGCGCTTCTATTTGGATCATATTCAACTCTTTCAACTACAGCATCGATACCATCTTTATTTCGTTTGAAATCGATAGATCTATAACGCTGTTTATGACCACCACCCTTATGACGGGTAGTAATTCGTCCGGCATTATTTCTACCACCAGACTTTGATTTTTTTTCTACAAGGCTCGCAAGTGGCTTACCTGTATACAAACCCTCAGTCTTAACCGAGACTACAAATCGGCGACCTGGAGAGGTAGGTTTAGCTTTAATTAACGCCATCTTTATTATCCACCCACAACCGCAAGATCAATCTCATGACCCTGCTCTAAAGAAACATATGCTTTTTTCCAGTCACTTCGCTTACCTAAGCGAACACCCTGACGCTTCGACTTACCTTTAACAGTGGCAGTACGAACCTTGGATACTTTAACGTTAAAAAGCTGCTCAATTGCTACTTTAATCTCAGCTTTTTTAGCATCAGTAGAAACCTTAAAAACATGCTGGTTTGACGCATCACCGACTATAGCGGCTTTCTCAGAGATATGAGGAGCTCTTATAATCTGAAAAACTTTTTGCTCATTCATGACAGACGCTCCTCTAATTTTTTCAACGCCGCCTGATCGACAATAACCTTTTCCTGACTAACCAGACTTAATGGATCAACAATTGACGCATCCATAACCATCAGGTTAGGAATATTACGAGCAGCAAGATAAACCGAAGAATCCAGACCATCTGTTAATACAAGGCCTTTAGTTATTCCGAGATCTGCCATTTTTGCAGCCATCAACTTAGTCTTTGGCTCTGCAACAGTCATATCTTCAACAACTATTAAACGATCCTGTCTAATCAATTCCGAAACAATGCTTCTCATACCTGTGCGATACATTTTTTTGTTCAATTTTTTACCATAGTCACGAGGACGTGCAGCAAAAGTTGTACCACCACTACGCCATAACGGACTACGAATAGTACCAGCACGAGCACGACCAGTACCCTTTTGACGAAATGGCTTAGCACCACCACCACGAACATCAGAACGGGTTTTTTGTGCTTTTGTTCCAGCGCGAGACGCACTCATAAAAGACACTACCAACTGATGCACGAGCGTTTCATTAAATTCAGCAGAAAAAGCTTCATCTGAAACAGACACTTTCTCACTGGAGTTATGTATTGAAATATCCATGACTCTATATTCTCTTAACCTTTAACTGCAGGTGTAATAACAACATTGCTAGATTTAGATCCAGGAACCGGGCCTCTAATAAGGACAAGGTTTCGCTCTGAATCAACACGAACAATTTCTAAATTCTGTGTAGTTTGCTTTACAGCACCCATATGACCAGCCATTTTCTTACCTTTAAAGACTCGCCCAGGAGTCTGGTTTTGACCAATCGAGCCTGGAGCACGGTGAGACACCGAGTTACCATGAGTAGCATCTTGCATCTGGAAGTTATATCTCTTTATAACACCCGCAAAACCCTTACCTATAGTAGTACCAGAAACATCTACTTTCTGACCCTGTTCAAACATATCAACTTTCAATTCTGAACCAAGCTCAAATTCTTCTACTGAATCCACACGAAACTCCATAGAGAGTCGCCCAGCTTCAACACCAGCCTTTCTATAATGACCAGCCATAGCTTTTGTGACACGATTAGGACGTCGCGTACCTGTAACCACCTGAATTGCAGTGTAACCATCAGTATCAACAGTTTTAAGCTGAGACACACGATTTGGCTCTACTTCAACAACAGTTACCGGAGTCGATACACCGTCATCAGAGAAAACCCTGGTCATACCTACTTTTCGTCCAACTAAACCGAGAGACATTACTAACCCCTAATCATATCTTTTGAGAATATCTTATTGATATTACTCGTCTTTTTAAAACTAACGGCCTGATACAGAGAACCGTATCAGGCCGCGAGGGCGCGCACTATAACAGAATATTACAAAATAGTTAAGGACTATTAGGAAAATTCTTATTATTTTTTTATGCGCTATAAACCCACATTACCTAAAATTTAATCAAGCCTTAATTAAGCTTAATTTGAACATCAACACCAGCAGCAAGGTCAAGCTTCATCAAAGCATCAACCGTCTTATCTGTTGGATCAACAATATCCATTAACCGCTTATGAGTTCTAATCTCATATTGATCACGCGCATCTTTATTAACGTGTGGAGAGATCAGAATAGTAAATCGCTCTTTACGTGTAGGCAGAGGAATCGGCCCTTTTACACGTGCACCAGTTCTTTTCGCAGTATCAACAATCTCTGCAGCAGAACGGTCTATTAATCGATGATCAAAAGACTTAAGTCTGATTCGAATATTTTGGTTAGCCATATCTATTTACTCAACTATTTTAGCAACGACACCCGCACCTACAGTACGACCACCTTCACGGATTGCAAAACGTAAACCTTCATCCATTGCGATTGGTGCAATTAGATTAACAGTCATCTTTACGTTATCACCGGGCATAACCATTTCCACGCCTTCTGGAAGATCACAAGCACCGGTTACGTCCGTTGTACGGAAGTAAAACTGAGGACGGTAACCATTAAAGAATGGTGTATGACGTCCACCTTCATCCTTTGACAGAATGTAGATTTCAGCTTCAAATTTTGTATGCGGTGTAATAGAACCTGGAGCA
>JABHSO010000105.1 GCA_018669845.1 Gammaproteobacteria bacterium
ACAGTTCACACGAGCATGCACAAAGTCCAGAGAGAAACTGGTTTCATCATGATTAAAGCTACGACTTTCAGCAGCTTCTGCAACACCAAAAATAGCTAAATTACAAATCATAAAAAAAAGTAGCAGGAAAACTTTTAATGAAAAGTTTGATTTGCTAACATTCATAAACAACGAACTTATCGAATACATTTTGTAACTCCTGTTCACTGGTAGTTAACGCCCAAAAGATCTCATTGAACGGATATCGATTAATTTAAAGTCATCCTGTGTATGACAGTTATCGCACTTTGACCCAAAGTTTCCATCATGAATATCATCACGTCGATGACAATCTATGCATTGGGTATTTTTCTTTCTGTTTTCATCCAGCGGTTCAAAATGGCAAAGCTGGCAATGTAGCTCGGTATGAACTCCTTCTATTTTAAAATCGGTTTTGTCGTGATCAAACTGCCAGATTAACCAGTCATTTGAGTTATGACATTGCTGACACTTCATCCCGAAAGCCTCTTTATGAACATCATCAAACTGATGACAGTCTATACAGGCTGACTTAGCATCTTTAAAAGCAGATGAGAGATGACATGACTCACAGCCAATAACTGCATGTTGACCAATCAGTGGAAAGTCTGTTAATTCATGGTCATAGCGCACATCCTCCAACCACCAGGAAGAGTCATTATGGCAGCTATCACAAAGTTTCCCTTCCTGTCCTTTATGCACATCATTGTGTTTATGGCAGCTATAACAGGCTTTATCTGTCTTTTCACCTTTGATATCCGACTGGTGACAAGCCAGGCAACTTGCTTTTTTATGAGCACCCTTTAACGCAAATTCAGTTTTAGTATCATGATCAAAACTGGATTCAGTCCAGCTCTTTTGATTATGGCAATCCTGACATTTCTCTCCACTCTTACCCTTATGCACATCATCAAGTTTATGACAGCTATAACAATTTCTGAGCGAATTATTTGTAGATTTCCACTGAGACTTTTTGCGTGTCTTTTTTATGTGACAGGTATGACAGGTTACCGAGCGATGAATATCTTTTAATTTATAACGAGTATCTCTGTCATGCTTAAAGGTTGGTTTATTCCATTTATCTTCAGTATGACAATCCTGACATTGGTTACCAAAGCGGTTCTTATGTACATCTTTTATGGCATGGCAGGACATACATTTAGTCGGTGTATCTTTATAGATATTTTCGACATGACATAAATCACAGCTTACCTGTTTATGACTGAGTTTTAATTTAAATTTTGTTGTGTCATGATCAAACTGCTCACTACTCCAGGCTTTTGGATTATGGCAATCTGCACATTTTTCACCCAACTTATTATCGTGAATATCATTGTCCTTATGGCAATCAATACAGGTAGATGGAGCTTCCCGGTACTTTTTATCCTGCTGATGACATCCCGTACATTCAGTCTGTCTATGTTTACCCAGTAATTCATAATCTGTCTGCTGGTGGTTAAAGCGGTTCGCATCCAGCCATACAATTTTTGCATCACGCCCCTTGTGATCACTATGACAAACCTGACAATCTGAAATAGCTGCTTTTTCATTTTTACTATGAAAACCTTTTTCCTGCTGGATATCCTTTTTTACTTTTTCATGACAATCTAGACATAGTTCTTTTTGTGTTATTTCTCGACCCCGCTGGTGGCACTGTTTACAGTCTAGTTCAAATTTCACATGCCCTTTGATAACATCCCCGGGCATAAATAATTTTTCAATATCAAGAGCAAATGTTTCACCACTAATTACAAGTGATACAAATAGAAACAGGAGGCCGGTTAATCTAAATATCATCAGTAAAAATGCACCACAATTACATGAGTAAACCCAGATATGACCAGCATGATAAATAATGGTAAATGCAGTATATGCCAGTAAGAAAAAAGGATTTCATTAATACCCAATTTACAAATGGATTTTAACTTTAACAATCTGGTAATAAGCTTTTTAGAATCTTCTTTGTTGGTTAGTAATTTTCGAACTTTTCTGCGTAATCTATTTACTCCCCGGTTCATCGACAGATAAAACCATAACGATCTGTTAATACCCGTATGCCGATTCACCAGCTTCTGTTCTAACTGATTTAATTCATCAGTAATTTCAGGATGTTTTTCGGTAAGCGAAACTACTAGTTGCTGCCAGTCTTCATCCTGATGGTAAAGCTCTTCAAATTGAATTTTTTCACCGTACAAACCATGATGAATTCGTCGATAAAGATAACGTCCTATCAGACCACTTCCCGCAACAATTAACATACTAAAAAAGGCTACACTACCGTTTAAAGAACCCAGCCGATAACCAGAATGCAAAATAATTAGAACCGGCCCGGCAACTCCTAAAAACATATGAAAGCGGAACCAGAACTTTATAGACCCTGCATATTTCCAGCGTGGTTTTCTTTTACGTACAGGGTAAACTAGTAGCAACAGCATCATTGAACCACCCAGAATTCCGAGCCAGTAACCAATGCCAGATTCAGCAACAAGGTATCGCTGTTCAGCCACCACCCATCCAGCATAGATGATGGCCAGAATGGCACCATACCAAAACAGAGTGAGAGCATTTAGCGCATGTTTAAGCACAATAATTAGTCCAGATTATAAAAAAGTAAAACAGGTTAATAAATATAGCAGAAATACATATATGTTTGGGAATATATTCCTAAATTTGAGATATAATCACATTTTTCTATTTATAGATTACACTTATTATTTTATAGATTAGACTTATAGACTACTTTTACAATTAAATCGAATGGAAACTTACCTCTACTTTTTACCCATTATGCTATTTCTGGCGGGTTACATATACCTGACCAGTCGGCAACAAAAAGTAAGTGCATTTACCCGCCAGAATGCAATTGAAACAGGGCTCGCTGAACCTGCATCACTGCATCCTGTTATCGATAGAAATAAATGCATTGGCTGCAAATCCTGTGTCTATGCTTGCCCCCAGCAACTGGGTCACAATGTGCTGGGAATATTCCATGGCAAAGCAGAATTACTGGAACCGGCTAACTGTATTGGTCACGGTGCCTGCAAAAAAGCCTGCCCGGAAGGTGCTATCACTTTAGTCTTTGGAACAGAGAAACGTGGCGTCAATATCCCTCAGGTAAACGACCACTTTGAAACCAATATCCAGGGGATTTATATAGCAGGAGAACTCGGTGGCATGGGTTTGATTAGAAATGCTATAGAACAGGGTAAAAGCGCAATCAAAGCACTCTCAGAGTCATTACAGAAAAAAAGTAGTAACCCCTATCAGGTGATTATCGTCGGTGCCGGCCCTGCTGGAATTGCTGCTACATTAAGCTCAAAACAAAAAGGACTTAATTACTTAACACTCGACCAGGATTCACTGGGTGGAACCGTGTTTCAATATCCCAGAGGTAAAGTTGTCATGACTCAACCTGTTGAATTACCACTGGCCGGTAAAATGAACTTCAAGGAAACCAGTAAGGAGAATCTTCTGGAGTTCTGGCAGGGAGTCGAAAAAGAGACCAATATTAAAATAAACTACCGGGAAAGTGTTTCTCAGATTGAAACAACCGAATCCGGTTTCAAAGTTAAAACCAGTAAAGATGAATACCTCACCGATAAAGTTTTACTTACCATCGGTCGCAGAGGTACTCCTAGAAAACTGGGCATCCCGGGAGAAGAGTTGCCCAAGGTTGTGTATCGATTGATAGACCCCGAACAGTATATCAACCAGAAAGTCATGATTGTTGGTGGTGGTGACAGCGCTCTGGAGGCTGCTTTGGCCATCGCTGATGTAGAAGGCAGTGAGGTTTCATTGTCATATCGAAGTGACAGTTTTTCACGAGCAAAAGCTAAAAATAGAGATCGTATTGATGAGTACTCATCTAAAGGTAAAATCAAACTTTACCTGCCATCTACACTCACCGAAGTTGATGATGAGAGCCATGTTTCACTAGATCACAATGGTGAGAAAATAACCATTTCTAACGATGCAATTATCATCAATGCGGGAGGTATTTTACCTACCGGATTTCTCAAACAAATCGGTATCCAGGTTGATACCAAGTATGGAACAGCTTAATGAAATTAGCATCAACAACCCTCACCCATTTCCTACTCTCAATCTGCCTGCTATTACCCTTAGTTGCAGTTGCTGATGAACATACAATTCTTAAAGCCATAGATAAAACAATACGACTACGCGATTACGATCAGGCTGTAAAGCTGTTACAACCCCTGCTAAAGAAAAATAGCGCTGAAGCACAATACCGAATGGCCGGTTTATATCGTTCGGGTTCGGGTGTGCCAAAAGATCTGGACAAGGCCTTGTCTGAATATCACAAAGCCAGTTTAAGTGGACTCGATAAAGCACAGTTTGCACTTGCATCACTGCTGGAAAAGCAGGGCTTCAGTAACAAAAAAATGATCGAAATCAAGAAGTGGTTTCAGGCTGCTGCCGATCAGGGTCACCGCAAAGCCAGGAAAAAACTGGCTGCTCTTGAAAAAAGAATAGCCAATAACAGTGCTGCAACAGTCAGCCATGAAACTATTTTTAGTGCTATTAGAAACAATGATCTCGACCAGATAAATTCACTCATAGAACAACAGGTGAATATGGACTTCAAAGATGCAAACCTTAGAACACCATTGATGGTTGCTTTACTGGCTAAACATCATGAAATGTCACAACTACTACTTCCTCATTCCAGCCAGCTTGATGATATGGATATAAACAACAACCGGGCTTTACACCTGGCAAGCAGTAACAGTTACGCCGATATCGTATTAACCCTTATTCAACAACAAGTCGATATTAATGCTTCTGACGGGCTAGGGAATACTGCTCTCATTATTGCTACTCGACATGATGACAAAGAAATCTTACGACACTTACTAGATAATCATGCCGACCCTTCTATAAAAAACAAAAAATCCCAGACAGCTCCTCAACTGGTTCAAACTCTTGATTTAAAAAATGCTCGAACACTCTTCAAGGAATTTAACATTGAATTACCTGTTAAAAATAAAGATTATGCTGAAGTTGATATAAAATCCTTCCGCGCCAGCATTGCAAAATCATCTTCACTGTACAAAGGATGGCCTCTGCTTAATATTGCCAGCCTGCTAGGGGAGTCAGCTATAGTCGCACAACTACTCGACCAGGCAGTCCCCATCAATGACACCGATTCAAAAGGAAATAGCGCATTACATCGAGCCGCAAGCAAAGGTCAGATAAAAACACTTAAACTATTAATATCACGCGGCATCAACATCAATGCCATTAATCACCAACAGCAGACAGCTTTATATGTTGCAGCCTCGACAGGAAAATTAAAAGCCGTTAACTATTTAGTTAAAAATGGGGCAGACACATCTCTTATTGCGAAGAATAAAACCAGTGCTTTATCTATAGCCATTTCAAATAAACATGTTAAGGCAGCCGAGTCACTGATTTCAAAAAAGCTGAGTAAACCGGCTATTCACCAGGCATTGTTAGTGGCTCTACTGAATAACATGGAATCACTCAGCGTACAGTTAATTAAACGTGATGAGCTGTTACTTTTTTCCTATACTAAAAACCGCTCTGCTTTATGGCACAGTGCCAACCTTGGTTTAATGAAAGCCACAACAGAGTTACTTCACAGAAACAGAATAGATATTGATTTGCCCGACAAAGATGGATTTACCGCTCTGGCGAGATCCATCAATAACGGTTTTTCAGACATCGCTGGATTATTAATAACGAGTGGCGCAAATATAAATACCGTAACCCATGAAAAGAACAGCATGCTGATGCTGGCTGTACTTTCAAAACAACCTGCTACATTTAAAAAAATACTCAAACTGGATAAAAATTTAAATGCAAAAAATAATTCAGGCAATACAGCACTAATGCTCGCAGCAAGCAATGGTAACAAGGAATTTGTTGAACTATTAATCAAATCCGGGGCCGATATCCAAACTCGTAATCAGGATGATTTAAATGCTTACCAGATGGCCATAAATGCCAGCCATCCATCTATTGCTGAATTAATTAAAGAAAATAGTGGGCAACTGTTTAAACTATTTAATTAATCACTACCCCTCTTCAGATAAAAGCTCATAGTTTCGTAGGGTGCGCCGCGCGCACCATTTATTTTAGCGCCAATACCCATGGTGCGCACGGCGCACCCTACCCGTAACATCAATAATAACTAACTCCTGATAAAATAATTTGGTTCAGCTAGCATTCAGTAGCCCCAATATAAACTTCATGGCATAAATCAATAAACCACGGAGTTTAAGATGAAATCATTAAAATCTTTTCCCATAAAAACAGTTGCAATAGTATTAACCATTTCCAGCCTGTTTATAACCAGCAGTGTACAGGCGCATCACAATGATGAATACCTGCCTTTAGCACCTTTAATTTTATATAACGTGTTAATTAGACCGCAACATGTGCAGCGTAATCAGCACCATTCACACTATCAAAAACCCAGAAGACACAGCCAAAGTCATGGTCGTTATAGCCACAAAAGATTAATTAAAAAAAGCCGTCGGTTTTAAATCAGGAGATTAAGTGATGAAATTTTTAAATTTATTGTTAGTACTTTTATTACCTGGCGTAATTTATGCCGCAGACACCACAAACCTGACACGATCTGCAGGAAAGATGGTCAATGACAGCAGCCTGGAATTAAACTCAGCTTTAGCCAGCAGTCCTGTTGTTGAATCCACTCTTGTCAAACCACGAGGAATAGAAAACAAATCGGAACCAGCTCTAAACCAACAGTATCGCACAGCAAATCACGGCTCACTGGTTGAGTTTGAAATATTCGATGCCTGGGTAGAATTGACCGGAGACATTGATCATGATGGTTTTTTCCATCGTATTAAAACCACCTTCGATGCGGATGTAAATACATCGGTAGAAACGGTTTATGCCAAGCTTTATTTAAGCTATGAAGGAGGACCGTGGCAGCAATATGCAGACAGTGATATGTTTGAAATTTATTACGACTCTATCGATGACACCTACGAAGTTGTTGGAGAATTAATCGAAGGTTATCCGCCCGGTTATTACGAAGTGTTGATCGAGTTACACAGCTTTTATCACGAGGGAGTAGTGGCCAGTCGCATGATATCTTCTGATGCCGATGGTTATGCAATTTCTCTTGAAGATTTAAGCTATGACGAAATCTATATACAGGATACCTATTATTACGAACCAGACTATATTGTGGGTGCCGGCAGTTTTTCCTGGGTCGGTATATTGATGCTTGGATTGCTGTTAATAATAAAACTGAAATATTTTCCTACAACCAAATTGCAGAAAACAAAATAAAAAACTAAACCACCATTTGCCAAGTATTTGTAGGGTGCGCCATGCGCACCATGGGTGTTAGTACTGAGATTAATGGTGCGAACAGCTCACCCAACAGTCCTTTAATCAATAATAAATCCCAACACCACATGATTCCAACTAAGGAAATTTAATTTTGTACTGATCTGCACCCAGATTAACGTTAGAATCTTATCCTGATTTAAAAGCATAGAGAATTATGTCATCCGTCACTTTTAGCGGTTCAACACGCATCCTGCGCCAACTGTATTTTTTAAGAAACATCACTATCACCTTTGTTACGGTGATGACGATGATGGCATTTTTTGGCCTGAAGATTAATCTGCCAGTGATACCCTTGAGCATCATTATTTTGATCATGGCTGTCACTAACCTGATCACCCGAATATTTATTGACTCTGGCAAACCAATCACCGAAAAACTGATATTTTTTCAGCTGTTACTGGAAATATTTTCTTTTTCACTGATTTTATATTTTTCAGGTGGCGCTACCAATCCTTTTACTTTCTTTTATCTAATCCCTCTTGCGATATCCGCAACCGTCATACCCGGATTATCGACCTGGATACTCACCTCACTCACCGTTATTTTGTACAGCCTACTGCTTAAATACTATGTGCCGTTAAGCTACAACATGATGGATCATCAGACAGGAATGGCCAGTGATGGACAGTTTTCACAGCATGTATCCGGTATGTGGTTTGGTTTTCTGGTCAGTGCAATTTTAGTCACCTGGTTTATCACTTACCTGTCGAAAGAGTTAAAGCAGCGTGAACAGGCTATAGCCGATGCTAGACAACGTGAATTGCGTGACCAGCAGATGGTTACTCTGGGAACACTGGCGGCAGGCACAGCACATGAACTGGGAACCCCCCTGGCCAGCCTGGCAATTATTGCGGGAGAAATCACCAATGGATATTCAGAGAAATCAGACCCGGAGCTTTTTGAAAACCAGGCCATACTGCGAAACCAGATTCAACGCTGTAAAAAAATACTTTCTGTTCTTTCTGACTCTACCGGCGAATCGCGGGCTGATGAAGGCTACCTGATGCCGGTAGTAGATTTTTTTGATCAGGTATTCAACAGCTGGCATGAGCAGCGCCCAGATACTCACTACATAAAAAAGGTAGATTCATTACAGACTTCATTTCAACTTTTATTTGACAAAACTATTTCACAGGCACTCATCAACCTGTTAAATAATGCAGCCGATGCAAGCAATGATCCCATAGAAATCCACGCAGCTATCGATAAACATCAACTATTGATTGAAATACAGGATAATGGGGGTGGCTTTAGTGAAGAACAAATAGCGATGGCTGGAGAAGTCTCCTTTTCCAACAAACCAGACGGCATGGGCATTGGCCTATTCTTGGCAATAACAACCATTCGCCGGAGCGGCGGCAGTATTGAATTTCAACACCGGCAATCCGGGGGAACCAGCACATTTGTCAGGTTAGCATTGATATGAATCCGCTAAACGCAGTAGAATTTCGCCATGAGTGAAGAAAACCCAAAATTATTACTGGTCGACGATGATGAAATTTTTTGCCAGGTTTTATCCAAAGCCCTGCACACGAGAGAATACAGTGTCGATATTGCTTATAATCAGAACGACGCAATACAAATTGCGCAGCAACAGCATCCAGAGTTTGCAATTGTCGATTTACGCATTGGAAATGACTCCGGCTTAAACGTCATAAAGTCACTGGTTGAATCCGAGCCAGGCATCCGTATCGTTGTACTTACCGGATACGCCAGCATCAGTACCGCTGTAGAATCGATCAAACTGGGGGCCATTCACTACCTGACCAAACCCGCAGAAGTTGAGGATATTTTAAAAGCCTTCTACCATGACGAGGGCAATGCCGATATCAACCTGCAAACTCAACCCATGTCCGCTAAACGAATGGAATGGGAGCATCTGCAAAAAGTATTACATGATAATAACGGTAATATTTCAGCCGCAGCACGTGCTATGGGCATGCACCGAAGAACGCTTCAACGCAAGCTTACTAAAAAGCCGGTTAAAGTTTAACCTTCTGCTGGAACCATTTACTGAGCTGGATGACTAAAGCAAATAGGCTGTAATTAACGACCCACTGGTGATTGCAGAATAATTCTAATTTAGATTGTTTCAGGTTTCCCATATGCAAAGAAGTCGATGGATACTGCTGTTATCAATCACATTGTTATGTGGCTCGCCTTTATATGCCAACCACTTTTTCCTGCTACAGCATCAGTCTATATTTACTGACGTCACCAAGCAGCTACAAAAACTAGTCGATAACTATACTCTGGACGGTGTTTCGATCGGGGTAGTTAATGAATCCGGCCTTATCTGGACCAGCAGTTTCGGTTATGCCAACCGGGAAAAGCAGGTAAAAGCTTCTGAAAATACCGTCTACCGTGTTGGCTCACTGTCCAAGTTATTAACTGCAACTGCCATTTTACAGCTGGAAGAACAAAAATTAATCGATATAGACCAGGCAGTATCAGCCTATATTCCACGTTTTAACTATAAAACCAGGTTTTCAGAATCTGGCATCATTACCAGCAGACACCTGTTAACCCATCTGTCCGGATTGCCTTCCAATATTAATAAAGGGCACTGGACTGAAGAACGCTTCACCGATCTGGTGGAAAGGTTGCGTACAGAATACGCCTCATATCCCACCGATTTCATTCTCAATTATTCGAATGTGGGTTATAGCCTGCTGGGCACCATCATTGAAGAGAACACCGATTATTTGTTTGAAGATTATATCCAGAAACATTTATTCGACCCGCTAGAAATGACCGATTCAAACTTTAATCCTTACGGTTCAACCATTCATGAATCAGCAACAGGTTATAAAAAACAGGTCGCACAATCAAACTTACCTGTACGTGATATTCCTGCACTTGGGCTTAATTCCAGCCTGGTAGATATGTCACATTTTATATCCGCAATTCTCAATCATGGAGTGTATAACCATAAACGCATACTCGAAGCTGGCAGTGTAGAGTCCATGTTTAATATTCAAAACAAACATGTAAATCTGGATTTTGACCAGCTTATCGGTATTCCCTGGTTCATTAATAAGATCAACGACGAACAACAAAGCCTGATTGTAGAACATGGCGGCACCACCATTAATTTTTCCAGCCAGATCATGCTGGCCCCGGAACATCAACTGGGCATCATCATTTTATCCAATACCAGCCAGGTCAATACAGTCATCAACAAAATAGCTAAACAGTTACTCGATAAGCTGATGAGTAGCCCTGAACAAAACATCATTAGCTACATTCCTTCCAAACTGCAAAAGACAAAATCCACAGACAGTAGTACAAGTCGATATATCTCCAAATCAGGCATTATTGAAATTGACAAAGATGCCAGTCAGTTATGCGATTGTCAGACCAATCGAAAACTTAACCTGGTACCTTTGCCTGACGGCTGGTTTGGGCTTTCACCCGATAATAAAAAATACACCAGCAAAATTACCGAACAGGTCATCGACGGCAACGAAGTTATCGTACTGGAAAAAAATGGCAAACAGCATCGCATTGGTTCCCGTTATAGGCCCAATGACAATCGTTTTCACTGGGAACAATATTTTGGAAAATATGAAATCATCAACCCCGATGAAAATTTTCCAGTCACCGATGTGAGGATTTTTGATGAAGATAATATGACCTATATGTGTTACCGCATGCCCAAATTATCTAACAAACTGATCGTGTTACCAATAACACCCGTTTCAGAGCAGGAAGCCATCACCGAAGGACTAGGCCGAAGCAAAGGAGAAACCGTTTACAGCCAGAATATAGATGGTGAAACCCACCTAATTTACTCCGGTTATATTGCAAAAAAAATATAACGTAGGGTGCGCAGTGCGCACCATGAATTCTTTATTTGGTTATTATCTCAGGCCCCATCATCATGGTTGGTAACCAGGTAGAAACAAACGGCACATATGTCACAATAATTAAAAAGATAAACATAATACCCAACCACGGGGCTGCCGCTTTAACAACATTAAGCATAGACATACCCGCAACACCCGCCGTCACAAACAGGTTCAAGCCCACCGGAGGTGTAATCATGCCTATTTCCATATTTACCACCATAATAATGCCCAGGTGAATAGGATCTATTCCCAGTGCGATGGCTATAGGAAAAACCAGTGGAGCCACAATGATCAACAACCCAGAAGGCTCCATAAACTGACCACCGATGAGTAATAACACATTCACCACGACCAGGAACATAATCGGTCCCAAACCAGCTGTCAGCATCGCTTCGGTAATCATTTGAGGAATACGTTCCTCGGTCAACACATGTTTTAAAATCAGTGCATTCGCAATGATAAACAGCAACATGATGGTTAACTTGCCCGCTTCAAACAGGCTGTGTTTTGTATCTTTATGCCAGAACACAGAAAGCCCGCGCCAGATAACCATCAAACCACCCTTGCCTTCATTTTTGAATGGGCCCATATCTTTATAGATAAAATTGGCAATTAAAAAGGCATAAATCGCAGCCACAGCCGCAGCTTCGGTAGGAGTAAAAATACCTCCATAAATACCGCCCAGAATAATCACAATCAGCATTAAACCCCAACTGGCATCACGGGCAGAATTAAACACTTCACCCCAACCAGCCCAGGGTTGAGCAGGTAAATGTTTGTAGCGGGCAACCACATAGATGCCCAGCATTAACATGCCTCCAGCCATTAAACCGGGAATAACCCCAGCCAGAAACATACGTCCAACCGATACATCAGTCGCTGCGGCATACACCACCATAACGATAGAAGGTGGAATCAATATACCCAAAGTTCCCGCGTTACAGATAACACCTGCCGCAAATTCTTTGGTGTAACCAACCTGCACCATACCGGCAATAACAATACTACCTATCGCGACTACGGTGGCGGGTGATGAACCGGAAAGTGCTGCAAATAACATACACGCAAATACCGATGCCATTGCCAGACCACCACGAAACGAACCTACGATAGCAATCGCAAAACGGATAATTCGATGAGCTACACCACCGGTCGACATAAAGACGGAAGCCAGAATAAAAAATGGGATGGCTAATAAAGTGTAATGTCCTTCAAATGCAGAAAACAGTGTTTGAGCAACAGATGCCAGAGATGCATCGGAGTGGATCATTAAAAATATAATACTGGAGAGGCCGAGAGAAACAGCGATAGGCACACCGATCAACATTAAACCTATGACCATCAGGAAAAGAATTAATATAGCCATTACATTTTCTCCTTGTGGTCAGCTTTATGCGCTAACTCTTCTTCATAAGCCTGAGCTTCTTCAATCTCATCCTCGACTTCATGACTGGCAATTATTTTATCCAGGTCACCTTTGAAAACTCGCCACCCCAGCTGGAAAAAACGAAATGTGAGTAAAGCCATTCCCAGTGGTAAAGCCAGATATGGAATAAAACGAGGAATTTTTTCATACCGCTCACCTTCATTCAGCCAGTCAGCCAAAAACATTAACGTTTCCGGCATCGGAATATCTTCGGTTTCGAGCCAGGCTCGTTCTGTAGCAAATGGATACCAGTAATCCCAGGACCCTATCAACAACAGAATTGAATAATTAAGACAGGCAATAATAGCCAGTATGGCTAAAAACCTTCTTACTGGTGGAGACACCATATTAATAACCACATCTACACCAATATGCACATGTTTCTTCACGGCATAAGAAGCACCCATCAGCACCAGCCAGGCGAACAGGAACACCGTCATTTCAAGTGCCCACAAAATATTGCTGTTGAAAACGTAACGTGCGATGACGTTAGCGAAAGTGATGAGAGTCATTAATCCAAGGCATACGGCAATACTGGTTTCCTCGATATTGTCGATGACCTGGCCGAGCTTGGTTGTCGGTTCGTGAGTCATGCTTGGCTCCTCAGGTTATTTTATAATTATTATTAATTTTTATACCACGAAGTCACAGAGAACACGAAGAAAAATTTATTATTAATTCACTAAAAACACCTTTCAAAATGATATTGAGTAATCTGGCATTCAAGTTAGCAATTTATTTTCAACTCTTCGTGTTCTTCGTGCCTTCGTGGTGAAAGGCTCTACTTATTCGCTTTTAAAGCAGCATTCATCAAGTCTTTACCGATATCCTTTTCAAACTTCTTCCATACAGGTTTCATTGCTTCAACCCATGCCTGACGTTGAGAAGCCGTCAAAGTACGTACTGTTCCACCTGCTTTCAGAATATTTTCCTTATTCATGTTATTAACTTTGCCGGACTCACCATTACGCATTGCAGTCACTTCTTTCAGGATTGTACCTAACTGGTTACGAACATCATTTGGTAAACCTTTCCACCATTTGTTAGACGTTACTACCAGGTAATCAAGAATACCGTGATTGGTTTCTGTTACGCCATCCTGAACTTCAAAGAACTTTTTACCGTAAATGTTAGACCAGGAATTTTCCTGTCCATCGATAACTTTAGTCTGCAGACCACCGTAAACTTCTTTAAAAGACATTTTCTGTGGGCTGGCACCTAACTGCTCAAACTGGGCAACCAGTACATCGGAAGCCTGAACACGAAATTTAAGACCTTTAGCATCGGAAGGTTTGATCAGAGGACGACTGGCTGACATCTGTTTCATACCGTTATGCCAGAATGCCAGACCTTTCAGACCACGACGTTGCATGGAGCTTTTCAGCTTTTCACCATCAGCTGAGTTTTGAAAGCGATCTACTGCATTCACGTCTTCAAATACAAATGGCAGATCGAAGATACGGAATTTTTTAGTAAATTTCTCAAATTTTGATAACGAAGGTGCCGCCATTTGCACATCGCCATTCAACATCGCTTCAAGCACTTTTTTATCATTATAAAGTGTTGAGTTAGGGAATACCTGCATACAGGCTTTACCGTTCATTTCGGCATTTACACGCTTTTCCAGTAATGAAGCAGCAATACCTTTTGGGTGTTTATCGGTATTCGTTACGTGACTGAACTTGATGACGATTTCACCGGGGTCACAGTTTGCCAGAGCGGATGTGCTGGATACAGCCAGCACAGATGAAACAGCTAAACCTAATATTACTTTACGCATGTGTTTTCTCCAAAGTTTGGTTATGTTACCCGGTTTAATACCAGGCTTAACCCTTTAGAGGTAAGCACTAGCCGTGCCAAAACTCATAAAACACGGCGAATGAATGCAACTTATTGAAATAACAAAGGAAGTTAAATATTTAAGGAATTAAGACAATATTCTAATGGGTGGAAACCCACGCATTTCAATATTAAGAATGGATGCTAGCTGACACAGAGAAGCATAAATGATTAAGTGTAATCAAAAGCAGGTCACTAGCTGGAATTAAAATAAATGGTTCTGTATGAAAATCATGTAGTGCTATCAAATACTACAGAACACGTCATTCCTGCTAAGAGCATGCAGGAATGACGTAGCTTCAATGAAGCTGCTGCTCTGCCTGACTTTCATACATAGCCATTAAATATTAATTAGCCTCAGAAGGTAGAATGTGGAACTCTACCCGACGATTTTGAGCACGACCGGCAGGCAGTTTATTACTCACTAGAGGCATTGATTCACCAAAACCCCGGGCTTCCAGTCGACTACTGTTAACACCTTTTGACACCAGGTAATCTACAACACTCTGAGCTCTGACAGCAGAAAGTTTCTGATTATTTTCTATGGTTCCCTGGCTATCAGTATGTGCTTGTACCTGAATACGAAGTAACGGGAATTTCAATAGTTCTGTTATCGCTTTATTCAGTATCAACTTTGATTTTTTAGTCAGTTCTACTGAAGCGAGTTTGAATTTAACGCCTTCAGTTTTTATTTCTAAAATAGCACAACCCACCGAATTTACCTTAGCACCACTAATTGATGCAGGGCATTCATCATGAAGATTTAGAATACCATCAGCATCATTGTCATTACTGGCTTCACATTCCAACTGATTGACTTTAGTCCCTGCTTCGGTAGTTGAACATGGATCTTTGACATCAATGACTTCGTCAGTCAATCCATTTGAAAGCACATGAAACTGAACCCGACGATTTTGGGCTCGACCTTCTGGCAGTGCATTACTCACCAGTGGAGTTGATTCACCAAAACCTTTAGCTTCCAGTCGGCTGCCTGTAACACCTTTTGACACAAGGTATTCCACAACACTCTGAGCTCTGGCATCAGAAAGTTTCTGATTATTTTCTATGGTTCCCTGACTATCTGTGTGCGCCTGAACTTGAATACGAACCGACGGAAACTCAAGCAGTGCTACTATCGCTTTATCCAGAATCACTCTGGATTTTTTAGTCAGCTCGGCAGAAGCAACTTTAAAATTAACACCTTCTATTTTCGTTTCAAAAATAGCACAGCCTACAGCATTAACATTAGCACCTCTAATTGTTGCAGGGCACTCATCTTGAGTATTTAAAACACCATCTGCATCCAGATCCACATTACATCCCAGGTCATCCACCTGAACACCTGCAACAGTAGCAGGACACTGATCTTTACTATCAACTACGCCATCAATATCACTATCAAGTTCACAGCCAGAACTATCTACAGTTCTAGCTGCAGCAGTGTCAGGACACTGATCTACAATATCAATAACCCCATCACCATCTGTATCCAGATCGCACCCAAGTTGATCAACCTTAGCTGCAGGTGCTGAAGAAGGACATTGATCCTGACTATCAACAACACCATCATTATCAGAGTCCAGTTCACACCCGGTTAAATCAACCATTGAACCTGTTGGTGTCTGTGGACATTCATCTTCTGCATCAAAAACACCATCCATATCACCATCTTTTGGAGCCGGGGCAACAACTTTCACGGGAACGGGAGCTGCATCCTGTTTTCCAAACCGATACAGTAAACCTATCGTCCATAAAGAGGCATCTTCATCATAGCTTTCCAGATCTGCACGCACAGCAAATCCATTTTCCCAGGCATATTCAACACCTAGTCCAAGTGAAATCTGAACCGAATTAGTAATCGAATACGGCACTGTGGCACTATTATCAATATTACCTATGCCTGCTTTGATATAACTGGCCAGTCCTACATGGTCATTTCCATTCTGATCATAAAAATAATACAACGCATTAAGAGAAAGAATCTGATAATCGATTTCGCCAACAGGCTTTAATGTAGCTGTACCCAGGTTTGACATACTCAGTTCAAGACTAAAATATTGATTTACATCCATACCCAGATAAAGCCGGGTACCCGAATCGGTATCATCATCGATAGAATAAATAGTTTCATCAGTACCAGGTCTCATTAACGAGTAGCCCACACCAGCACCAATATAAAAAACCTCTTCAAACTCTTCCTCCTGCTGATCTGTCACCTGTGCATTTGCAGTTCCGGTAACAGAAAAAAACAATAGAAATATCATCAGGGCCTTTTTTGGTTTGAGGCGTGTTACCAGCTTCAACATAGCTAATACCAGTAAAATCCACAGATTAAACTGTCCAACACCTTTCAGACCTGTTCGAATTTCACCACGGTCATCAGTAATATCCTGATAATCTGGTAAACCATCATAGTCTGTATCCATTAAGTCAGTTGAATCATCACTTACAGCATCATCAAGACCATCTCCATTTAAATCTTCAAACGAGTCAACAATTCCATCTCCATCACTATCAGTTCTACCGGTTTCGACTATATCCAACAAACCATCATTATCAGCATCCAGATCACGATGATCGGCAGTACCATCCGCATCAGTATCTATAGGCAATAATCCACTTCCACTGGCAAGACCATTTATATTAGTGACAGGTACTCCACTGCCTATAGTGCCGTCTCCATCATCATCACTACCACCACTTTCGACTACATCTGAGATGCTGTCGTTATCACTATCCAGATCTCTGAAATCTACAATGCCATCATTATCGGTATCAATAACCACTCCACCGTTATAATTGATAATCCCATCATCGAGCGTTACTTCGACACTGTCTGACAGACCATTAACACCGACATCAAAACTATTATCTATGCGGCCATCATTATCAGTATCCAGCTCGGCCGGATTAGTGATGCCTGATTCAATCAGGTCAAAAAGACCATCGTTATCACTGTCCAGATCCAGGCTATCAACTATGCCGTCACCATCAGTATCTACCAGACCATCACCTTCAAGACTATCTGGAATACCATCATTATCATCATCAAGATCCGTGTTATCAGGAATACCATCATTATCAGCATCATTTGTATCCTGATAATCCGGAATACCATCATTATCATCATCTGGTAATGCAGTAGTCGTTAATGCCAGCTGATTATCAAAACCATTACCATCGGTATCAACAAAACCATCTATCTGACCATTGTCATCGACATCAAGACCACCAGCTTCAACCAGATCATTAATCCCATCACCATCTGAATCAACATCAAAAAGATCTAGCTCAGTATCACCATCTGTATCAGCAGGATTTAAAATAATTCCGTCAACCAGCCCAAGTGCATCCACTGTTGGCAACCCTGTACCGATAATGCCATCAGCATCGGGGTCATTCCCTCCGGCTTCAGTGACATCAGGAATACCATCATTATCGCTATCCAGATCATGCTGATTTAAAACTCCGTCACCATCGGTATCCAGAGAGGTCAAAGCACCTCCAATTTCTACACCGTTATCATCAACAATTTGAGGAGCCGGACCGAGCAGACCATCACCATCAGGATCTGTACCACCAGACTCAATAACATCCATAATTCCATCGTTATCACTATCCAGGTCTAACTGATCGACGATTCCATCTCCGTCTGTATCAGGTAAAGGCAGAGTACTACCCGCTATACCATCATCAAAACCATCACCGTTGGTATCAGTAAAGTCATCTACTAAACCGTTATTATTGGTATCGGTACCGCCAGCTTCTTCAAGGTCAAACAGCCCGTCGCCATCAGAATCCAGGTCCAGCTGATCACTAATTCCATCACCATCAGTATCGGCAGGTAGTAACCCGCCACCACTGGTCACAACACCATCTGTATCTACCGTTGGAACACCAGTTCCAACAATGCCATCACCATCATCATCACTGCCGCCCGCTTCGATTACGTCTGGTATGCCATCATTGTCACTATCAAGATCACGGAAGTCTTCTACACCGTCGCCATCGGTATCAAGTGGTAATCCACCGTTATAACTCACAGCTCCACTGTCAGCCACTGTCTCAACCATATCGGCAAGGCCATTCGACCCTACTCCATTAGCAGGATCAATCTGGCCATCGTTATTGGTATCCAGCGTGCCTGAGTCTGCTCCAGATTCAAGCAGGTCAAACAGACCATCGTTGTCTGAATCAAGATCCAGGCTATCGACTATGCCGTCACCATCAGAGTCTACTAACCCGTTACCTTCGAGTGCATCAGGGATACCATCGTTGTCATCATCAAGGTCGATTGAGTCTGGAATACCATCATTATCACTGTCGGTATTCTCAAGGTAGTCAGCTATTCCATTACCATCAGCATCCGGTAGAGGTAGAGCACTTGTGGTCACACCATCATCAAACCCATCACCATTAGTATCGGTGAAGCCATCAACCAAACCATTGTTATCCGTATCGGTACCGCCAGCTTCTTCAAGATCAAATAGCCCGTCGCCATCAGAATCCAGGTCCAGCTGATCACTAATTCCATCACCATCAGTATCTGCAGGTAGTAATCCGCTACCACTGGTCACAACACCATCTGTATCAACGACTGGAACCCCGGTA
>JABHSO010000177.1 GCA_018669845.1 Gammaproteobacteria bacterium
AACAGCCGGACAGAAATCCCGTACATGAAGGGTTGAATCCGGGTGTTCGGTTTCAATGCAAAATACAGCTACGGTTTGAATGCCGAACTCATGCCAAAACTGAGTGAGTCCGGTGAAGTTCGGTTCAATACGTCGCATGACTTCCAGGTTTTTTAAAGGTACTATAAGATGTACAAAATCACCGCTGGCTGTTTCAACCGGCCACTCATCGCTACAATCATTTTTTTCCAGGCCAAGCAGATTCATTAAATGCTCGAGGTCGAGCGAGTCCTGGTGAAAAGAAGGAGGTTTGATATCCAGAAAAACCTTAGGGTGGCCTTCATTATGGTTGTAAATTTCTACCGTAGCTACGCTAGTAGGCATACAAAGATTTACATCAATCCTGTTTTGCCCATGCCACTTTAAAATGTCTTGTTCAACCAGACGGCTCATCAGACAAATGGTGCCATGTCCGCACATGGGATATTCCGTCAGGGTTGAATGAAAATGGACACTGACTGACTTTCCATCACAAGCTGTAATAAAACCGGTTGCTGGCACACCAATTTCAGTGGCTATTTTTTGCCGGGTATCGGCATCTAACCAATTGACGTTAGACACGATTGCCGCCTGACTTCCTCCGAAGGTAACATCTGAAAAAGCATTATACAGAGCAAAAGGAACAGAAATCATAAAGCTGTCTTCTCCAAATATTATATAGATGAATACTTCAGAGTGTCAGGTGGTGTGACACCATGACCCGGCAGATTATTGGCTGCTATTCTTCCTTTTACAAGTTGAACTATACCTGCTCCCCAGTCCTCGGTTATAACTAAGGGTTCACACAGATCACAGGCTGAAATTAATAGATCAGTTGGCGTTCCTGTAGCAAGATGCAAGGTTGCAGCTGCTGCGATAGGTCCACACCATAACCCGTCAACACGGATAGGGACTCCGCTATCTATGCAGATGTCTCTTGCAGTTCTGGCGATACCCAGTCCTCCCAATCCATCGGCTTTAATACAGGCTCCAGCCATCACGCCTTCTGAGCAAGCCCGGGTGATGATATTAAGTGACTTTAAACACTGATCAAATAACAGACTAGCTCCACTTTTTTCTGCCAGGTTTCGGTTATCTTCATAAGTTTTGCAGGGTTCTTCCCATAATATTCTTTGATCAGAAAAGTTATCTATAAAAATATTTGCATCATGGGGATTAAGGGCCCCGTTAAAATCAACCAGCAAGGTTTGGTGTTTACCAAGTGCAGAGAGTGATGCATCGATGCGATTTAAATCGGCATCTATGTTTACTCCGTTCATTTTAATCTGGATAACGTCTCTGTTTATACCATCGATTCTAATCCTGTCTTTCATGACTTCCGGTTCAGAGCAGGAGATTGACAGATAGTCGGGCATGTCATTACATAAACACCCTCCCAGCAGCGCAAAAAGCGGCACTTCATTTGTTCTTGATATTAGATCTAGATAAGCAGTTTCAAGACCGAAAGCAAGTCCATTCAGTTTCAGCTTTTTGCTACGAAACTGCTGAATCAACATGGGAATATCTTGCAGTGTTATTTGATCAATATCCTCTAAAACCCTGTTTTCAACGGTCTGAAGTTGTTTGATATTTAATCCTGGATCATTGATGATTTCACCCACACCAATGTTTCCATTTCCATCAACAATTTGTATGATACGAGAGAGTAAAACGGTCTGCGTTACATAAGACATGACATAGCCATCACCGTGAAAAGATGGAGTGAAATTTGCTATCGAAATTGAAACCGTATTCATTTGAGATTGTGCATGGAAAATTGATTTATAATTCATCAATACTCCGTAAACAATCAAAATAATTCACTGAGGAGTATTGAGTAAATCGATAGCTAATATCAGGTAAAAGGTTAGTATCATTTCATCATTACACTAGGGGACAAGATGAATATTGAGCACCTTCGTGCTTTCCTTGAGGTGGCGTCTACTGGCAGCTTTCAATTGGCGGCAGAAAAAATGTTTATTACACAGTCTACGGCCAGTGCACGTATCAAATCACTCGAGGATCGATTAGACAGAATCCTTTTTATACGTAATCCAAACGGTGCTGAATTAACCCGGGCCGGGCATCATCTGTATCCACATGCACAAACAGCGGTAAGTGCCTGGGAGCGGGCTCGTCAGGATATTTCTTTACCCGATGAGTTGACCGGGGTATTTAGTCTGGGTGTTCAACTTAATTACTGGGATGTGATCACACCCGTTTGGCTTGAATGGATGCAAAAAGAAGCGCCGCTGATTGCTCCTGCAATTATTTCTGATTATTCTGAGCAGTTGATGAGGAAATTAAGAAATGGGCTACTTGATTTGGCCATTCTCTGTACACCTCAACAGCATCCGAATCTTGAGATAGAAAAATTTATAGAGGAGCCTATTATTCTGGTTTCTACTCATGAAAATGAAATGAATAAAATAAGGGGGCAGGGTTATGTATTTGTTGACTGGAATGGTGAGTTTCGAGCTCAACATGCACTTCTTTTTCCTCAGGCACCCGTTCCGCATTTATCAGTGGGTCTGGGATTAGTAGGTTTGAACTATATATTAAAATCTGGAGGATCCGGTTACTTCCTGGAAAGTATGGTTAACCCGTTGATTCAACAGGGGAAGCTTTACCGGGTTAAAAAAGCTCCAGTATTTACCCATCAAACCTATATGGTTTCGCCTATAAAACCAGCTTCGCCAGAACTGTTAAAAGTTGCTAAAGATGAGTTAAAAAAACTTGTCCCGGCAGCCATGAATAGATGAGGCTAAACAGGAAATATGATTATTCGTTAAAAATTCTTCAAATGTGCTTTTTGATTTAGCTATTGCTTAAGAGCTGTAACTACTAAGATTTATGACCTGGATCCTGGTGATCAATACCATAGGTTTGATCCACAGGGGTAGAGACACGTTGTTCTCGAAAAAAAACATACAGTCCGCTACCAGCTACCAGTAAAATTCCCATAAAAGTATACCAGTCGGGTATTTCACACCAGAACACATACCCCCAGATAACACCCATTGGTATAGATAAATACTCAAATGGAGCAACAATATTTAATTCAGCTACCCGATAGGCCTGAGACAGCATATAACCTACGATAGTGATTAATACTCCGACAGCGAGCATTATTGAAGCATCTTCCATGTTTGGCCATGACCAGGCTCTTAGCAGAAAATCCAGGCTGGAATGGTACTGCCCTGCAAATGAACCATCTCCAGCAATAGCCCAAAAAAATGCTGAAACAACTACAAAGATAGTTGATATGTAAAAAGACATGACAGATGCCTTTTCAGTGATGCCAATATAACGGGTTATTATCTGGGCAAATGAATAAGCAAAAGCGGCAACTACAGGTAATAACGAACTAAATTTGAATGCATCTGTTCCCAGACGCATCATGATAGCAATACCAGAAAATCCGATTAAAACAGCGAGCCAGCGATGCCAACCTACCTTTTCATCAAGAAAAACTACGGACAGTGCAGTGATGATGACCGGAGAAATAAAAAATATGGCTATGACACTTGCTAATGGCATGATCGGAAGAGCCAAATAGAAAGTCATATTAGCGATTACAATCAGCAAACCTCGAGCAAGATGAAAAAAAGGTGTTGATGTTCGCAGTAAGGATAGACCACCTTCAAGATGAACTATAAATAGTGTCAAGGTAATTGAGATTACAGATCTTACCATTACTATTTCATGTAATGGGTACTGGTCGGACAAGAGCTTGATAAGAGCATCCATCAATGACATGGCTATCATACCAACCAATATACAGCTAATTCCCAGCCTGGGATTACTTATGTGTTCAGTCACTATTCTGAACGAAGATGTTAGTGTTATAAGCAGTATTAATCATCTTGATTTTTTATAGTGGTAAGGTAGTCTGGCTAAATTTAATCAATCCAGTCCAGTTGAAACGGATAACTTGATAGTCGTCGAACCCCATCCTCAGTAATCAACACCTGTTCTTCCAGCTTTACTCCTTCACCGCTTTTTTCTGATCCAATATAGGATTCGACACACAGGGTCATGCCCTGCTCGATATAACCATCATACCCTGATTCCTTATAATCCTGTCGGTGTTTGATGACAGGGTATTCATCTGCCAATCCAATTCCATGCATAACCACGGAATAGCGATAGGGTTGGTATTGTTCGGGAATTTGCCAGGCACTCAAAGATAACTCTTTAAAGCTGATGCCTGGCTTGAGTAATGCCATGTTGGTATTAATTTGTTCATAGGCCAGACTATAGATCTGTTTTTGTATATCTGTTGGTTTTACATCCCCACATAACCATGACCTGGAAATGTCAGCGCAGTATCCATAGGGTCCAATCAGGTCGGTATCGAAACTGACCAGTTCACCTTCTTCGATAGTTCGCATTGAACACTCTCGAAACCACGGAAAAGTACGTTCGCCTGATGATAGCAACCGGGTTTCAATCCATTCACCACCCTGACTGATATTGACTTGATGTAGCGTGGACCACAGCTCGTTTTCAGTAATGCCAGATTGCATCTTCTGTTGCATCGCAGCCATACCCATTTCGCAAACATCAATCGATTTTTGCATCAGAACCAGTTCATCATCGGACTTAATAACACGAGCCAGTTCCATCACTTCATCACCTTCGTGAATAGTCAGCCCGTGGCCAACCAGTGCCTGACAGCCCGCATAGGATAATCTGTCGATAGCTATTCGTTTGTTGCCGCCGCCATAAGTTTCTATCAGGTCAGCAATTTCTTTTGCAAAAAGCCCCGTTTTCTCTTCGATTCGGTCTGCTGCAGCGAAATAGTAAAACGAATGGTGAACTCGGTATTCATCAATGGTCGGAAGGTCTTCTGCAAGATGTGGATAGTGACCATAATCAAAAAGTACCACCGGTCCTTCAGTTGCTATAAACAGGCAACGGGTTTCGTAGTGAGAACACCATATTTGCATATTAGTAGCATCACAGGCATATCGTGTATTAACCTGATCAAACAATAATATACCAGCGTAATCGAGACGCTTTAACTGCTCTCTCACTCTGCCTAACCGATACAATCTTACCTTGTCAAGATCGACAGGTGCCTCTGAAAACTCCATTGCGCCGTGTTGTCGTGCTATTTTTTTGCTCATAATGATCTAATGCCTCATGAAAAAATTCTAATTAAACCGGGTTTTTTGATTCCTCCATATATTCCACGTCTGACTCTTCTGCCCATTCCTCTGCAGCTAATACCACAGCAGAATAAGGCGAGGCAGCAGGAATATTAATCAACTCTCCCTGATCTTCAACAGGTTTGCTTCGAATCGTACGATACAATGTGTACAGTGCTAATGAAGCTGAAAGTAAGCCATTGGTAATAAAGAAAAAATGAGCTGATATAGCAATTAACTGACCAATAATTAATGGTGACATAGCAAAGCCAGCGCCATAAATCAACACTAACAGGCCTGTTGCAGAAACTATTTGAGCTGGTTTTAGAAGGTCATTTACATGGGCAATACATTGGCTATAAAGGCTAATAGTGAATGCGCCCATCAATGATATTGAAATATACAGCTGAGTGATGCTGATGTTATCTATAAATGAAAAGTAAATGGCTGGTAGTGCAGCAAGGCTTGCTGTTGCTATAAGTACTAAACGCCGGTCAAATTTATCTGATATAAGTGCTATAGGCCACTGAAGCAGAACACCTGACAAAAGTCCCAAAGCGATAAGATTTGAAAGCTGATCAATTCTTAAGTTAATTTCTACACCATAAAGTGAGATAAGACCAAAAAAAGCACCGTGGCACATGCCTGAAATTAACGTACCAATAAATCCTAATGGCGTTATGTTATAGAGTCTCTTTAACCCAAAAAACTCAACTTCTATTAACTGGGGTGTTTTGGTCACTGAAAGTAACAGCGGTATTGCTGCCAATGAAATAAGCACAGAAGCGAGTAAAAAAAGTGTATTACTTGAAGTTTCCCCAAAGCGTAACAACCAGACTCCAATAACAGGCGCACCCCAACTTACGATAGTATAAATGGCTAAATTTCGTCCACGATCTGAATTTGTAGACATTTCGTTTAGCCAGCTTTCAGCTACAACCATCAATCCTGCTACACAAATACCCATTACAATCCTGTCCAAAATCCATGCATATTCCTGGATATATAATATTTGAAGTAATATTACTGATGAAGCTAATGCGGTTAAGGCTGCAAAAACACGAATGTGCCCGACTCTATGTATTAAGCTGGATATAAATATTGCAGCAAGTAACCAGCCAAACTGATAACTTGATTGTAAAACTGCAATGGCCTGAGTAGAAAATCCTGCATCTTTAGCCCGTACCACAACGAGGGTAAAAAGCATTCCGGAACTAAGAAATAACAAGCCAACACCAAGGAAAAGAGATGTTGTATTTCTAATATTACTAGACATATTTTTCTAACTTCTCATTCGTGAACCGGTAGGGTCAAAAGGAGCATCTATTGAAATTCTGGCTGGATGGCGTTTACCTAAAATTTCTATCTCAAAAAATCCTTCACTTTCATCACTGGCCAGTTCAGCAGGTAAATATCCCTGTGCCATTGATAGCTTTACGGTGTGAGCATAACCACCTGAGGTAACCCAGCCGACAACGCTCCAGTCGCCATCCCGGGTTTGTTTTTCTGTTTGTTTTTGCTGAGCCTTACCATCAGCATCAAAACGTGTTGGGCCAAGACCATGTGGTTTGTTGATGTGTTTAAACTCTTTATCACCAACTCTGGCCCATATAGGTTCATCAGCTATTACATCGGCATCATCAGCTTCTATGATCAGGGATACTCTTTTGAGTGTCGGACCATTTTCAAACTCCTGAATAGCAGCTTGTTTACCGATAAAAGATTCTTTATCGAGTTTGATGAAAAAATCCATGCCGGCTTCAAAAGGGCCATAGATGGACCTGAGCTCTGCGAACCAGGTAGGAAAGTTTTTCTCCAGTCGCATCGACAGCAGAGCACGCATGCCAAAATTAACGATGTTATATTTTTTTCCAGTTTGCATGATGGCATCATAAACCCTGATCTGATAAGCAGGCTCCATCCAGATTTCGTAGCCCAGATCACCGCTGAAACTTAAGCGGTTAACCTGGCAAGGTGAAGCTGCTACATCCATCTTGCGGTGATCCATAAAGCGGAACTTTTCTGTTGATACATCATCATCACATAAATGTTGAAGTACAGCTGTTGAATTAGGTCCAGCTATAGAAAGTCCAACCAGCAGTTGGTCGAAGCAATGTATCGATACGGATCCATCGGAGGGCAAATGTTGCTCAAACCAGCGCATATGATATATCTGAGCCTGCTGAGAGCCCCAGATCATAAAGTTGTCAGCATCTGTTTTTGCAATGGTAAAGTCCCCAATCAGTTTTCCTTTTTCATTCAGCATCGGGGTTAGTATTATGCGGCCTAATTTCGGTAGCCGGTTGCACATTAGTTCAGATAGAAAGTTCTCTGCTCCGGTTCCGCTGACCCGGTATTTGGCGAAGTTGGCAATTTCTGTCACTCCCACACTGTCACGTACTGCCTGTACTTCACGACCGATATGCTCAAAATCATTTGAGCGATGGAAAGAAACCTTGTCAAAGGCTTCCTCCTTAGAGGGTGCAAACCATAAAGGTGTTTCCAGTCCCCAGGAGTCACCCATGACCGCATTTTGAGCTAGCATCCTATCGTAGAGTGGGGTGGTCATGTGAGGTCGCCCTGCAGGAAGCTCTTCATTTGGAAAACTGATTGAGAAACGGCGGGAATAATTCTCTCGCACCTTGGCATTGGTATAACGTAAAGTCGTGTATTCGCCGTAACGGGCTACATCCATGCCCCAGACGTCAAAGCCCGGATCACCATCGACCATCCAGTTGGCCAGTGCCAGACCGACACCACCACCCTGAGAAAAGCCAGCCATAATGGCACAGGCGGACCAGAAGTTGGTCAAGCCTTTGACCGGTCCAACCAGCGGATTTCCATCCGGTGCAAATGTAAAAGGGCCGTTAATAACTTGTTTGATACCCGCATTCTCAAGTACCGGAAAATGATTGAACCCGGTCAGTAGTGAATCAGAAATTCGATCCAGATCGGGTTCAAGTAATTCGTGACCAAAATCCCAGGGTGTCTGCTTTGGAGACCAGGGTTTATTTTGCTTTTCATAAGTACCCAGTAAAATTCCCTTACCTTCCTGGCGCGTATAAATTTCACCCTTGAAATCAATGACACCAATTAATTCTCGTCCGGTTTGCTGATTAAACTCAGTGACTTCGGGTATGTCATCAGTTATTAGATACATATGTTCCATGGCCAGTAGGGGTAATTCCAGGCCAACCATTCGTCCTACCTCGCGTGCCCATAATCCGCCGGCATTGACGATGTGTTCAGCTTTTACATTGCCCTGTTCGGTGATTACATTCCAGCTACCGTCTGTTTCCTGTGTTATATCAGTTACCCGATTTCTCAGTATAATTTCTGCACCCAGTTTACGCGCAGCTTTTGCATAAGCCTGTGTTGTGCCAGACGGATCCAGGTGGCCTTCTACAGGGTCCCACAATGCGCCGACAAAATGTTTTTCATCCATTAACGGGAACATGGACTTTGCTTCTGAAGGAGTAATCAGCTCTGTATCCATTCCCAGATAGCGACCCGTAGCTTTAGCCTGACGTAGAAAATCCATACGATCTGGTGTATCAGCCATCATCACACCTCCGGTCATGTGTAAACTGCATGACTGGCCGGATAGTTCCTCCAGCTCCTTGTACAGGGAAATGGTATAGGCTTGCAGCCTGGCCACATTGGGGTCGCCATTTAAAGTATGGAAGCCACCTGCTGCATGCCAGGTTGAACCTGACGTTAATTCGGAGCGTTCGATTAACATAACATCTGTCCAGCCAGCGCGCGCTAAATGGTATAAAACAGAACATCCGACAACTCCGCCCCCTATAACAACTACTCTTGCCTGTGATTTCATTGTTTTGCTCCGTATTACCCTAATACTGAAAAACTACTATTCTTATTGACCTCTCGTAAACGAGAGTAAAAGCCGATACTGATATCATGATTTATATTTTTCAGTTTAAAGGTGACCGGGTCAGTATCATGATCCTGGCCAGCTTCACAGGCTTCTATCAGTTCAGCCATCAATTCTCCAACAATCGGTGCGTTCTTGAACTGGTTACCGCTTGTTCCAATAGCCATGTAATATCCCGGTAGTTCAGATTTGTCATAGATAGGTATCCAGTCATCGCTGACATCATAAAGCTCGACTACGCCTTTCGCCTGATTGGGAATGCCCAGTTCAGGTATGCGTTGCGCCATACGCATTACCTGTGTTTGCCATTGCGCGGTGAAGTCATGATTAAAGTTATCAGGATCTACCCATTGACGGCTGTCACATTCCGGGTCTTCGCTACCGAGTAGTAGATGATTATTCTGTTCCGGGCGAAAATAAGTTGCTACATCGCTATCAGAAAATACATATCCTCTGTTTTCAGTATTAAAGTCAACAGGACTCGGCACATGTGATACTTCGTGTCGTAATGCACGTGTTTTGATGTTCATTTTTTCTTCAACACCCGCTAGCTGGTTTATTTTGTAGGAATGTGGACCAGCTGCATTTATAACAATTGAAGCGTTGAGTTGTTCACCGTTTGCAAGGCTTATTCCACTGATGCGACCGTTAAGTTGTTCAACGGAAACGACTTCTGCATTAAAAAGAAACTCAGCACCACTGGCTTCTGCAGCACGTTGTAGATTATGAGTTGCGAGTTGAGGGTCAGAAACATATCCGCCAGTAGGAAATAGCACTGCGCCGGATAATGGTTCGCTATTGGGTTCACCAAAATCAGGGTCGTCTGACAATTTTGCCGGAGCAAATGAATTCATGCTCACAAAGGGAAGATGCTGAATCACTTCAGCTGGATTAAGGTGCTGGTACGGTGCACCCAGTTGATCCATGATTGCAAGGATATTTGTCAGATATCCGTTTTGCTCGGTTTTCATAACGATGCACCCACAATCGTTATAATTTATCAGCCCGCTTTCATCATCGGCAGCTAAAAAGTCGTGCCAGTTTTTCCAGTAATAATGGCTCTCATAAGCAATAGCAGTACCATCAAGTGTTGAATAGTAGGGGCGTATAATGGCACAGGAACCTGACGTTGACCCATAACCTGACACGGCAAATTTATCGATGCACAGTACTGTTTTATTTTTACGTGCCAGAGCCAGTGAGATAGCGGCTCCAATAATGCCTGCTCCTAAGATAATTATGTCGTAATCTGTATTTATTAATTGCATTTTTTATCTCTTAAAAATCGGTTTTAACACCACCTTCGGCTATTCTTTTATCGACAAATTCATCGAGTTCTTCCTTGATGGCTTCATCCAGTGGAGGAGGTTGATAATCTTCCAGAACCTGACGGTATACCTTGTTGGCTTTATCCACTGCCTGTGGAGAACCTGCTTCCTGCCAGCTTTCGAAGTTGCGCCAGTCTGAAATTATGGGTGCATAGAATGCATCTCGATAACGCGCCTGGGTATGTGCAGTACCAAAGAAATGTCCACCCGGACCAGCCTCACGGATAGCATCAAGTGCCAGCTCATCTTCATTGACTTCGAAAGGTTTTAAAAATTCTGCCACCATTTGTAGTAGATCAATATCTATGACGAATTTCTCAAAAGAAGCACAGAGACCTCCCTCCATCCATCCAGCAGCATGTTTAACCAGATTACAGCCTCCCATGACTGCACCCCACAGTGAAAATACGGATTCGTAGGCTGCCTGAGCGTCGACCGAGTTGGCAGTGCTGACATTTGATGAGCGATAGGGCAAGCCATAACGGCGTGCCAGTTGGCCACCGACAATGGCTGTTTTCATGAATTCCGGTGTACCAAAAGCTGGCGAACCGGAGCGCATATCGACATTGGAAGTAAAGCCACCGTACATGAAAGGTGCTCCGGGTTTCACCAGTTGTGTAAATACCAGACCGGCCAAAGCTTCAGCATTTTGTTGTGCTACAGCACCTGCCAGCGTGACCGGTGCCATGGCTCCGGACAGGGTAAAAGGGGTTAATATAACAAGCTGATTCCGAGAACTCATTTCAATGATACCTTCCAGCATGACCTTATCGAAACGCAGTGGTGAACTGGAATTGATGACCGTCATCAAGCTGGTTTCACTGTCAAACTGTGCCTGACTTAATCCTCGGGCAATACGTGTCATTTCAATAACGTCACGGTTACGCTGAGCTCCCAGAGAATAAGCGTGGAAGACTTTGTCTGTATATTGAATGAAATCTCTGGTGCACTGAAGGTGTCGAATAGATGGGTGCACATCTGCAGGTTCGACCGGATATCCGCCTGAGAAATTTATTATATTGTAGTACTGGGTCAGTTTTAGAAAATCCCTGAAATCCTGCTGGTTACCGGTACGGCGACCTTTTATTATATCGCTCGCATTAGGAGCAGAAGAGACATTGCCGAAACTGAGGTAGTTGGCCCCCAGTTTAAATGAATGCTGTGGATTGCGAGCATGCATGTCAATGACAGTGGGTGCCAGACCAATAGATTGTTCAACCATATCTGGATCAAAGCGTACTCTTTCACTATCTGTTTCTGTTATAGCACCTGCTTTTTTCAGCATATCGCGTGCTTCCGGTAACAGAAAATCAATACCTATTTCACTCAATATAGTTAAAGATGCCTGATGAATCGATTCAATCTGGTCGTCCGACAACAAAGTCATGGGTGGATAGGGGTTAACCAGTTGTTGTCGTGGCAGCTGGAAACCGGGAGGTTGGCTGGTTTGAGCAGTATTTCTGCGCCTACGCCTTTTAGAGTTCATGGCTGCCATTAAGATGTCTCTATATCAGATTTTGTAAAACCTGAATCCGTAACTTCAATCCGGCTGCAAGAGCCTAATGCACTGAATTTAGTCGAGATTTAGGCAAAAATAATATTCACCGTAAGAGTGACTACGGAATCATATTATTTTCACCGAAATCTCACCTATCTTCAGTACCTTAGACCCTTTCGCTCGAACTGAATTTACGGATTCAGGTTAAATATAAATTAAACTTCTTTAAAGCGGTAGATGGGGGGCGCTTTGTGACTAATTTATGTCGTTTATGAATTTTTTATCAGCTTTATATTAAGTGAAATATGAGGCCATGACCTGTTGTGATAGGCATTAATAATTTCAAAAATAACTTAAAAGATTTTGAGTGAAAAGGTAAAGGTCAGACCATGTCGTTAATTGACTCTATTGAGTCGCACTGTTGTTGTTATCATTGTTAGCTTTAGCCCAGTATTTCTTAAAATATAAAGTACCTGTTACAGCTAAAAGGTTGATTAATAAATATGAGTAAATACTCAATTTTTTCTCTTGCAAAACAAGCCATTAACTATCATGAAGGCTGGGAAAAGGTGTGGAGAAACCCAGAACCTAAAAAACATTATGATGTGATAATCATTGGAGGTGGTGGGCATGGCCTGGCCACGGCTTATTATCTGGCTAAAAATCACGGTATTACCAATGTTGCTGTGTTAGAAAAGGGTTACATTGGTGGTGGAAATACGGGTCGTAATACGACGATAGTACGCTCCAATTACCTTTGGGATGAGTCGGCCCATCTATATGAAAAATCACTTAAATTATGGGAAAATCTGAGTCAGGATTTGAATTTTAATGTCATGTTTAGTCAACGGGGTGTCTACAATCTGGGGCACAGTTTACAGGACATGCGCGATATTCAGCGCCGGGTTAATGCTAACAGGTTAAATGGCATTGATGGAGAGATAGTGGAAGCCGATGAGTTGAAACGACGTATTCCCATTTTGAATACATCCAGTCAAAGTCGCTACCCTGTTCTGGGTGCCTCATTTCAACCGCGTGCAGGTACTGCCAGACATGATGCTGTTGCCTGGGGTTTTGCTCGTGGTGCAGACAGTTTTGGTGTGGATATTATTCAGCAATGTGAGGTTAGTGGGTTCATACGTGAAAATGATCAGATAGTTGGCGTTGAAACTAATCGGGGTAATATTGGTGCAGGTAAAGTTGGTATTGTTGTTGCTGGTAATTCCAGTGTATTGGCTGATATGGCCGGTTTTCGACTTCCTGTGACCAGTCATCCATTGCAGGCTTTAGTGTCTGAGCCCATTAAACCTGTTCTGGATACGGTGGTTATGTCCAATGCGGTACATGGTTACATCAGTCAGTCTGATAAAGGAGACCTGGTGGTAGGTGCAGGCATCGATAGTTACAACGGTTATGGTCAGCGGGGTAGTTATACAGTGATCGAGAATGCTCTGGCTGCGATAAAAGAATTATTTCCGGTATTCAGTCGGGTGCGAATGAACCGGCAATGGGGAGGGATCGTGGATACCACACCGGATGCCTGTCCAATTATCGGGCAATCCCCCGTCAAAGGTGTATACATAAATTGTGGATGGGGAACAGGTGGTTTCAAGGCGACCCCTGGCTCTGGTTATGTATTTGCCCATACGCTGGCTAAAGGTCAGCCACATGAATTAAATCAGGCCTTTTCATTACAAAGGTTTAGCACGGGGAGTCTAATTGATGAACACGGTGCAGCTGGCGTAGCGCATTAGGAGAATAGATAGATGTTACAGATACCCTGTCCCTGGTGTGGCATTCGAGATGAAAGTGAATTCTCTTATGGTGGTGAAGCACACATAACCAGACCAATAAATTCAGAAGAACTGAGTGATGATGAGTGGGCAGACTACCTGTTCATGCGCAAAAATACGCGCGGTGCTTTTCTTGAGCAATGGCAACATGCACAGGGATGCCGACGTTGGTTCAATGTTCAAAGAGATACGGTCAGTTACAAGATAAGTGCATCTTATAAAGTTGGCGATTTGCCTCCACAGGAGATGCTCAATGATAAATAATCGATTACAACGAGTGGGTCGTATAAACCGTAAGCATCTGCTGAATTTCACTTTCAATGGTAAAAGTTATCAGGGCTTTGAGGGAGATACATTGGCTTCAGCCCTGCTTGCAAATGATGTTCATCTGGTTGGTCGAAGCTGGAAGTACCATCGTCCTAGAGGCATCCTGGGCTCTGGAGCAGAAGAACCGAACGCAATTGTTCAACTGGAAAAAGGCGCATTAACAGTACCCAATGCACGAGCCACTCAGGTTGAACTGTATGAAGGGCTAGAAGCGAACAGTGTTAACTGCTGGCCGAGCCTGGAATTTGATCTTCTATCCATCAATAGTTTGTTTAGTCGAATGATGCCTGCGGGTTTTTACTACAAGACTTTTATGTGGCCTAAAAAACTGTGGATGAGTTATGAGCATGTTATTCGTAAAGCCTCGGGGTTAGGTGTTTCGCCTGAGTTACCCGACCCTGATCGTTATGAAAAAACCTATGCCCATTGTGATGTTTTGATCATCGGGGCCGGCCCTGCAGGATTGATGGCAGCATTAGCAGCTGGAAAAATGGGTGCCAGAGTCATGCTGATTGATGAGCAAAATGAATTTGGTGGTTCATTGCTGCATAGTAATGAAAGTATCGATGGGCAGTCAGCACAGGACTGGGTCAGCTCTGTCTGCAAAGAGCTAGCATCTATGCAAGAAGTGAGATTGCTGCCCAGAAGCAGTGCCTATGGTTATCACGATGGTAATTTTTTAACTGTAAATCAGCGATTAACCGACCATCTTCCGGCAGATCAGAAAAGCAGGGCCAGGGAACGTTTATGGAAAGTAAGAGCTAAACAGGTGGTTTTAGCTACAGGTGCACTAGAGAGGCCTCTGGTGTTTGCCAATAATGATAGACCTGGCGTGATGCTTTCCTCAGCCGTTATGCAGTATGTTAATCGTTATGCCGTTGAAGTGGGTCAGGAAATCGTATTATTCACCAATAATGACAGTGCTTATGAAACTGCTTTGGCGCTACTTAAAGCAGAAATAAAGGTACTCGCGATTATTGATAACAGGATAAATCCCGGTGGTTCTGTGGTTGATCGATTGCGCTCAGAAGGAGTGGAAATTATAGATCAGTCAGTAGTGGTGGATGTTAAAGGCTCTAAACGAATCAATGCGGTACAGGTGATGTCATTGCAACAGGGGCTTGAAAAAGTGACGGGTTCTGTGCGAACCATACCCTGCGATTTACTGGCAATGTCTGGTGGTTGGAGTCCTGTCATACATTTGAGCTCGCAGTCAGGAGCAAAAGCCTGTTGGGATGATGAAAAAGCATGCTTTTTACCGGGTTTACGAGTGCAACAGGAACGATCTGCAGGGGCAGCCAATGGCTATTTTGATTTGAAGAGTTGTCTGTCTGAGGGACTGGTTGCTGGTATTGAAGCAGCAAAACAAAGCGGATTTGAAGTGGATAATTCAGTTGAGCTTCCTGCTGTTAACGAAGCTAACATAAATCCAATAAAACCCCTTTGGCTGGTTCCATCTATGTTTAAAGCTGGGCGAGGCCCCAAACAGTTTGTTGATATGCAAAATGATGTTGCGGCGTCAGATATCATGCTCGCGGCGCGTGAAGGTTATCACTCAGTTGAACATGTAAAACGCTATACAGCCTTGGGTTTTGGAACCGATCAAGGGAAAATTGGTAATATAAATGGTATGGCTATTTTGGCTCAGAGTTTGCAGCAAAATATTGCTGAAACCGGTACCACTACCTTTCGACCCAATTATACTCCTGTCACTATAGGTTCCATAGCAGGTATGAATCTTGGGAGTAAACTTTTTGAGCCGGTCCGTAAAACTGCGATGCATGGCTGGCATCAGCAGCAAGGAGCAGAGTTTGAAAATGTCGGGCAGTGGAAGCGTCCCTGGTATTATCCTCTGGCAGGTGAATCTATGTTAGATGCAGTTAATCGTGAATGCCTGGCTACTCGCAAGAGTGTTGGCATTATCGATGCGTCTACGCTAGGAAAAATTATTATTGAAGGTAAAGATTCGGGAGAGTTTTTAAACAGGTTGTATACCAATGCCTGGATAAAACTGGGCATTAATAAAGCACGTTATGGCTTTATGCTGGGTGAAGATGGCATGGTGATGGATGATGGAGTCACTATCCGACTGGAAGAAAATAAATACTTCATGCATACCACGACCGGTGGAGCGGCTCCGGTATTTAGCTGGATGGAGCGCTGGTTACAAACTGAGTGGCCCGAACTGGAAGTATTTTTGACTTCGGTTACCGATCACTGGGCGACGGCTGCGGTGGTTGGCCCCAATAGCCGAAAAGTGGTGAGTGCTGTTTGTGAAGGTATAGATTTTGATGCCCAGGCTTTTCCCTTTATGTCTTCGCGCGAAGGTTTGGTTAATGGTGTTGAAGCTCGTGTTAATCGTATTAGTTTTTCTGGTGAACTGGCTTATGAAGTGAATGTGCCAGCCAACTATGGTCTGCAGATGTGGGAATCCCTGATCGCTGCCGGTGAACAATATGATATTACGCCTTACGGTACTGAAACGATGCACGTACTGCGAGCAGAAAAAGGTTATGTGATTGTGGGTCAGGATACCGATGGTTCGGTAACGCCCATTGACCTGGGTATGGACTGGGTTGTTTCAAAACTGAAAGACTTTATTGGTAAACGTTCTCTTTTTCGGGAAGATTGTGTACGTGAAGGGCGCAAACAACTGGTGGGGTTACTAACCTTGAATGGTTCAGATGTTTTACCGGAAGGCGGGCAAATAGTAGAAGATCCAAACTTGTCAATACCCATCCCTATGATTGGTCATGTAACTTCCAGTTATTACAGTGCGAACCTGGGCTATTCCATTGCTCTGGCTCTGGTGAAAGGTGGTTTGTCTCGAATGGGTGAAACGGTACATATACCATTACCTGATGGAAACGTTATAGCGGCAAAAATCAGTAGTTCTATTTTTTATGATGCTGATGGAGAAAAACAAAATGCCTGATTTGCAAAATGCTGAAAGTCCACTGGTACAAATAGATTTCAGCCAGTTTGAAAATGTAAAGGGAGTCGAGTTAAAAGAGCTGGCATTTCAGGGACATTTAAACTTACGAGGACGGTTGAATGATAAAGCATTTTGTAAGGTAATTTCTGATGTCATCGGAGTTGAGCTGGGATCGTTAAAAGCAAATACCTTTGTTTTGTCTGGAGATTTGAAAGTTTACTGGCTAGGGCCAGATGAGTGGCTGATTATCACTCTGGCTGATCAGCAAGTAGAATTGAAAAATAAGCTAGAGCAGGCTTTACAGGATGTTTTTTCCTCTGTAACCGATATCAGTAGCGGGCAAACTATTTTAAAAATCTCGGGAACAAATGCTCGATCATTGATTGAAAAGGGCTGTACCATTGACCTCCATCCCAGGCAATTTAAAAAGGGTGATTGCGCTCAGACTCATCTGTCGAAAGCATCGGTTTTACTAAGTGCTGTTGATACGCCTGAGGAATTTGAAATCATCATTCGGCGAAGCTTTGCTGATTACCTGGGTTTGTGGTTGCTGGATTCCAGTTTAGAATTTATGTACTAATATTTCAGTCTAATTCCAGACAGGTACATCAAAGACCCTTGGTATATCCTGTGGTTTACAGCGTTCTTCACGAGGTGAAATTTCAAAGAAATTACGGTAGCATTTACTAAAATGAGGAGCTGAAACAAATCCACAGGCAAGCGCTATATCGATAATAGGCTTACTGGTTTGCAGTAATAGTAAACGAGCACGTTTAAGCCTGATATTCATGTAATAACGAGTTGGCACACAATTTAAATGTTTACGGAATAATCGTTCCAGTTGACGTCGGGATATACCGACGTACTGAGAAAGTTCTTCAAGACTAATAGGTTCTTCTATATTGGCTTCCATCAGGGTTACAGCTTCAGTCAACTTGGTCTGGTTTGTGCCCAGTTGAAGATGCAGGGGTATTCTCTGGCGATCGTTATGGTCTCGTATACGGTCGCACATAAACTGTTCAGAGATTTCAGTGGATAACTTTATGGAGTGGTTCTTTCTAATTAACCACAACATCATATCCAGTGGAGCACTTCCACCTGCGCAGGTATAGCGGTCTCTGTCCATTTCAAAAAGTTCATCTGTTATCTGAATTTGAGGAAACTCTTCACGCATGCCGGCTATATTTTCCCAGTGTAAAGTGCAACGGTAATTTTCCAGTAATCCGCAGCGTGCTAACAAGTAGGCACCTGTGCACAGACTGCCCAGAATAGTTTGTTGCTTTGTTAGTTTACACAGCGCTTTTTTCAATGGTTTTGAAAAAGCCTGCGATACATTTAAACCAGAGCAAACAAATAAGGCATCAGTAGAGGGTAAATTATACAGAGAGTCTTCAGGCTGGATTATGAGACCATTACTGGCGGTTACAGCATCACCATCGAGGGTAACGACTGACCATTCATAAAGCTTTTTGTTGCTAACCTGATTAGCCATGCGTAACGGTTCAATGGCCGTGGTTACCGCTATCATGGAGTAATTCGGTACTAGTAGGAAAGTAAAATGAAAGGGTCTTTCCTGTGGATGCATATTTATTATCATGTCAGTACATCGCAAATATTAGTGACACTATAGGAATTGCATCTTCGCAGTAGATAATAATTAAATCAATACATGTTAAAAGGTTATTAGATCAGCTCATCTGCCTGATTAGTTAGTAAAAGCATAGATTTAGTCGTCAGGTGTATATTTTGATTATATGTTTATTGGTAATAATTTTGTAACGATTCAGTGTAATCAAAAAAGTCAAAAGATATTCACCATGAAGGCACGAAGTCCACGAAGAGAAACAAATATTGTAAAAGATAACCGGGTAAATTGATTATTTTAACCATTTTGAAAAAACATATTGCCTTTCAATGATAAACCTTCGTGTACTTCGTGCCTCGACAATTGCTCCTGCATTGTTCTACCTACGGGCATCCTGCCCTGGTTCGTGGTGAAAAATTCTTTAAAGCGATCTAATATTAAAACTTGCTGAGTCGATACATAATTTTTTATATATTGGAATCAGCAAATGATGCTTTACGTTTTTCCATATAACTTAACAAAGCTTCATCTATAGCAGGGTCTAGTAGAGGAGGCTGATATTCATCCAGGGTTTTTTTCCATTTTATATTAGCTCGCTGTGACTGGTCTAAACTGCCTTCAGATGACCATTGCTCAAAACTGTTATTGTCTGCCAATGGAGAACGATAAAAGGCTGTTTTGAAATTAACCTGAGTATGGGCGCAGCCGAGGAAGTGATTGCCGGGACCGACTTCTCTAATCGCATCCAGCGCCTGACCATTTTCACTTAGGTCAATGCCTTTCAATAGAGTTCCCATCATGCTGGCCTGGTCAGCATCGATCATAAATTTTTCATAACCCATGCTAAGACCACCTTCCAGCCAACCAGCAGTATGTAGCACAAAGTTTACTCCAGCCATCGCGGTTGGAATGAGTGTATTGGCCGATTCACTGGCAGCCTGAGCATCCACAACTTTTGATCCACATAAGCTGCCTCCTGAGCGGAAGGGTACTCCAAGTCGTCGAGCCAGGGATGCCATCACATATAGTACTAATGCGGGTTCTGGCGTTCCAAAAGTCGGGGCACCTGATTGCATCGAGATTGAACTGGCGAAACTTCCGAAAATAACAGGAGCACCCGGGTTAACTAACTGTACAAAAGCCATTCCGGCTAAAGCTTCTGCCAGAGATTGAGCGGCAGTGCCTGCAATGGTGACAGGGGACATTGCACCCGCCAGAATAAAGGGAGTAATGATACAGGCCTGATTATTACGGGCATAGATCTTGGCTGCCCCAAGCATGGTGCTGTCAAAGGTTAAAGGAGAGTTTGCATTGATCAGACTGGTTGTTATTGTTTTAGGTTTGCCGGTTTCTGTATCTATATAGTTTTCACCCATCATTATTTTTGACATTGCTACGGTATCTTCGGCACGTTCCGGTGTTGTTACCGATCCCATGAAACATTTGTCTGAATATTTAATATGACTGTAAAGCATATCGAAATGACGTTTATTAACCGGTAGATCAACCGGTTCACAAATGGTGCCACCTGATAAATGTAAGCCTGGAGATGAGTACGCCAGCTTTACAAAATTCTGAAAGTCTTCAATAGTTGCATAGCGACGGCCTTTATCTCTATCGTAAACAAATGGGCTACCGTAAGCAGGTGCAAAAACAGTATTTTTCCCACCAATACGAATATTACGCGCCGGGTTTCGAGAGTGTTGGGTATATTCTCGTGGTGCAGATGCCTGGATGATTGAGCGGCACATGCCTCTGGGGAAACGCACTCTCTCTCCTTTAACATCAGCTCCAGCATCTTTCCATATTTGCAACGCTTCGCTATCATCTCGAAACTCAATGCCAATTTCACTTAAAATTGTTTCGGCATTACTTTCTATAAGCTCCAGACCTTCCTCATCCAGTACCTCGTAATAAGGAATATTTCTAGTAATGTAAGGTGCGGAAATGGTGGGCGTATTTTCAGCCGCTGTTTTTCTACCGCTCCTTCCTCTGCGACTTTGTCTTTTACGTACGGGTTCTTCTAATCCGCTCATTATTTATACTCACTAATAAAGTTTATTACTTATGTCACAGGGTTAATAGAGTTGAAATTAACTTTTTTGAGTATGCTGGGCAGGTTCCTCTGTGGCTGATCTATGAGCGACTTTTAAGTATTTCAAAACGCCATAAATGGAAGAATACAGTGTGACGCAAATGGATAGTTTGCAGTCGCAAAGGGATGGGTTGGGGTTTTATTGCAGGATATACTGAAACCTGTTATCCCTCTATTGACTGGATCTTTAATATGCAGTGTAAGCCCTTGATTTATAAGCCCCTCTGGAGTACTGAATAATTATGAAAACTACTGCAAAAGTTGTCGTTATTGGTGGTGGAGTTGTTGGTGCAGGTACTTTATATCATTTGGCTAAAAAGGGCTGGACTGATGTCGTTTTGGTTGAACGTAAAGAGTTGACCTCTGGTTCAACCTGGCATGCTGCAGGTTTATTACCGCTGTTTAACATGAGTTACTCGGTGGGAAAGTTGCATCAATACTCGGTAAAGTTTTATCAGGAACTGGAACAGGAAACGGGACAAAGTGTCGGTTTTAGCAAGGTCAGTAATATCCGTCTGGCTAACTGCGATTATCGTATGGATGAATATAAATTCTATAGCGGTGTTGCCAAAACAGTGGGTGTTGATGTTAAATTTTTAACCCCGGATGATGTTAAGGAAATCTGGCCGTTATGTAACACCGAAGGCCTGGTTGGTGCAATCCAGCATCCTCAGGATGGTTATATACAATCTGCCGATTTGACTCAGGCAATGGCTAAAGGAGCCAGAGATCTTGGTTCTGAGATTTATCGTTACACCACGGTTACAGCGTTAGAACAACAACCAGATGATAGCTGGGTGGTTAAGACTGACAAAGGTGATATTCACTGTGAGCACGTTGTTTCATGTACTGGTAATTACGCGCGTAAAACGGGTGAAATGGTAGGACTGGATATCCCGGTTATTCCCGTTGAACATCAGTTTATAGTGACCGAACCACATCCTGAGATTCAGGCTCGACATGAACGTGGTGACCCCGAGATGGGCGTGCTGCGTGAATCAGATGCTGGTTATTACATGCGAGAGGAAGCAGGTGGTTTATTGCTGGGTCCCTATGAAAAGGGAGCTCCCTGCTGCTATGTGGATGGCCCCTCAGATGATTGTGAATATGAGCTTTTTAATGAGGACCTGGATCGCTTAATGCCGCATATCGAAGCCTGTATTAATCGCGTGCCTGCATTTGGCGAAGTGGGTGTGAAAACAGTTTATAACGGTGCCATAGCCTACACCCCTGATGGTAACCCTATAGTAGGGCCTGCGCCGGGGCTGAAAAACTTCTGGTTGAATGAAGGTCATAGTTTTGGAATCACTGCGTCTGGTGGTGCTGGTTGGCAGCTTGCCGAGTGGATTATTGATGGTGAGCCAACAGTCGATATGATGGGTGCAGATCCACGACGTTTTGGACCTTATGCATCTCGTGGTTATTTGCGTACTAAAAACGAAGAGACTTATGCTAACGTTTTTACCACGCATTATCCCGATGAAGAACGCCCGGCAGCTCGACCTTTAAAAACAGCACCCTGTTACGACCGTATGAAAGCACTGGGTGCGGTATTTGGAACAGTTTATGGTTGGGAACGTCCTAACTGGTTTGCCCCGAAGGATTATCAGTTGAATGAAGCCGAGTTGGCCCAGGCAGATGTACTGCTCAATGATAACCATTCAAAAGCACTGGACGATGGACGGGTAGTTGAAAAGAATTCTTTCCGGCGCTCAAATTATTTTGATTTTGTAGGTCAGGAATGTTTGCATGTTACCAGCAAGGTGGGTGTGCTGGATATGTCTGCTTTCGCCAAGTGTATTGTGAACGGCCCAGGTGCAGAAGCCTGGCTGGAATATATTTTAGCTAACCGCATACCGAAGAAAATTGGTCGCATAGGTCTGTGTCATATGCTGTCCTTACATGGTGGAGTTAGAGCTGAATTCACTGTCTACAAAACTGGACCGCAGTCCTATTTCCTGGTTTTTGCAGGAGCTTTTGAAACCCACGATTTTGATTATCTGTCCAAATTGAAACCCACCGATGGCAGTGTAGAGTTACAGAAAATAACCACTCAACAAGGCGTGTTAGTGGTAGCTGGCCCCAGATCAAGAGAGCTGTTACAGAAGTTAACAGACACGGATCTTTCCAATACTGCATTCCCATGGCTTACCGGCCAGTTTATCAATGTAGGATATGCACAGGCTCATGCTTTACGAGTGAATTTTGTCGGTGAACAGGGTTGGGAACTACATCATCCGATTGAAATGCAGAATTATATTTTTGATCAAATTATGCAGGCAGGAGAGGAATTTGATATTAAACCCTTTGGTATTCGTGCCATGGATTCAATGCGACTGGAGAAGTCCTACCGCTTAATTTCACGCGAGATGTCAATCGAATACTCTGCATTAGAGTCTGGTTTAAAGCGGTTCGTGCGACTTGATAAAGAGTGTGACTTTATCGGTAAAAAAGCTCTCACTGAGTGGCAGCAGCGTGGTTTTATAAATACATTTGTTACGTTAGAAGTTCATGGTGTTACTGATGCCGATGCTCGTGGATCGGAAGCCATTTACTGTGCAGGACAGTTGGTTGGGCGGGCAACTTCTGGTGGTTATGGCTGGCGCACTAAAAAGTCTCTGGCACTAGGTTTAGTTGAGAACAAATATGCCGAGATTGGAACTGAGCTTGAGATAGAAATTCTGGGTGAACTGTATAAAACGACGGTGATTGAAGAATCACCCTTTGATCCCGGCAATGAATGTTTACGTTCGTGATTTTCCACTGAGCCATGATAATTAACAAAATAGAGATTGTTAGATGAAAGTATTAGTTGGTGTTAAACGAGTTCTTGATCCTCAGGTAAAAGCCAGAGTAAAAGCAGACGGCTCTGGTATGGATTTGACGAATGCAAAAATGTCGATGAATCCCTTCGATGAAAATGCGGTTGAAGAAGCATTACGGTTAAAAGAAGCCGGATTAGTGGATGAAATAGTTAGCGTTTCTATTGGCCCGGAAAAAGCCCAGGAAAGCCTGCGCCAGTCACTGGCGATGGGTGTCGATCGCTCAATTCATATAATCACAGATGATGAACTTGAACCATTAGCTATTGCTAAAATTCTAAAAACTCAGGTTGAAAAAGAGAGCCCCGGCCTGGTGTTAGTCGGTAAACAGGCGATAGATGATGATTCAAATCAAACCGGGCAAATGCTGTCTGCTTTATTAGGCTGGTCACAAAGCACCTTTACTTCGAAACTCGAGTTGGACACAGATTTTGCTACTACCACGCGGGAGATTGATGGTGGGCTGGAAACAATTACTATAAAAATGCCAGCCGTTATTACAGTTGATTTACGTTTGAATGAACCACGTTATGCCACTCTCCCAAATGTAATGAAAGCCAGGAAAAAACCAATGGAAAAAATTAAGCTGGAAGATTTAGCGCTGGATATTTCTACCCGTTTGACTATTTTAGAAACCATGGAATCTGAAGCTCGAAGTGCAGGGGTGATCGTTAATGATGTTGCTGAGTTAGTTGATAAATTGAAAAATGAAGCAGGAGTGATTTAACCATGACTATTCTAGTAATAGCAGAGCATAATAACAAAACTCTGGCACCAGCTTCTCTGAATTGCATATCGGCTGCACTGCAACTAGCTCAGCATGTCGATTGTGGTATTGACATTTTAGTCGCAGGCAATGACTGTAATGATGTGGTGCAAAGCTGTAGTAAAATTAATGGAATTGCCAGAGTTTTATCGGCAAACTGTGATTCACTAAAAGATCACTTAGCCGAAAATATGGCAAATCAGGTTGTTGCTCTGGCGACTGGTTACAGCCATGTTTTAGCACCAGCAACAACCTTTGGTAAAAACTTCATGCCCCGCGCTTCTGCATTGCTGGATATGGCACAGATATCTGAAATAAAAGCAGTTGTCTCCAGTGATACATTTATACGCCCAATTTATGCTGGAAATGCCCTGGTCAAATTACAGTCCAGTGATGATATAAAAATGATCACAGTGCGTACGACAGCATTTGAATCAGCCGAAAGCGGGGAGGGCACTGCCACTATTGAGGTTATAGATGCCGTTACAGATAGTGGACTTTCTACATTTGTTAAACAGCAAATATCAGAATCGGAAAGACCCGAATTAACTTCAGCTAAAATTATATTATCTGGCGGAAGGGGTTTAAAGGATGGGAAAAACTTTGAATTGCTATATGCCGTTGCCGACAAATTATCAGCAGCCGTTGGGGCCTCAAGAGCTGCCGTCGATGCAGGGTATGTGCCTAATGAATATCAAGTTGGACAAACTGGAAAAGTTGTAGCTCCTGATTTATATATCGCTGTGGGCATTTCAGGTGCAATACAACATCTTGCCGGTATGAAAGATAGCAAAGTAATTGTGGCAATAAATACTGATAGTGAAGCTCCCATATTTCAGGTAGCCGATTATGGACTTGTCGCTGATTTATTTGATGTTTTACCCGAGATGGCAAAAATTCTTGACTGATATATTACTGATTTAAATTCAATGATGTATTTAATGAGTTTTTGACAAAGGAAATAGAAATGTCCAAATCCATAGTAATAACATTAATTGGTGAAGACCGGCCCGGTATAGTTGAATCTATTTCAAGCATTATTACCCAGTATAAGGGTGAATGGGTTGATAGCAGGATGGCTAATTTATCAGGAAGATTCACTGGGATTCTGCGAATTAACTTTCCTTACAAAGAAGTAGACAGGGCTGTTTCTCATTTAAAACTTAACCCCATAGACGGTATTAATTTACAGGTTGAAGAAGTAAATGATGCTTATGAGAATGTGAGAGGTAAATGCTTTAAATTTGAACTCATTGGGCAGGACAGGCCAGGAATTGTGCATCGGGTTTCATCGGTAATAGTGAATAATGGTGCCACGGTAGATGCCTTTGAAAGTGAAGTAATTGAAGCCTCGATGTCAGGTGAAAAGCTATTTAAATCTAATATTACTATTTGCCTGGAAGAAGATCGTAATATTGATGAGCTGTGTACACTTTTAGAAGAACTGGAAAATGAGTTAATGGTTGATATTACTTCAACCCCGTTATCTCTATAGCTAAGAACTCTTACTAAAATAATGCAGGACGCGGCCTAAGGTAAAAACAGGCATATATCCGTAATAATGTTATTTTAATGGATTAAATCACGCAATATAACAGTTCAATTAATTATTAAGTATTCACTGTAATTCATTGAATATGCAGTATATAGCTTTAGTGATTAGTTTTTATACAAGTTGTAAAGAGTAACACTGAAAGAATCGTGTACGAATTAATTTAAACACCAAAATTTGTCTTAAGAGGCATAAAGGTGAAAGGAGAAGGATTGAATAATTACCAGTTATTTCTTGTAGAGATTTTTAAAATAGGACATATTTAAAAAATCAGGCTTTAATGAAATTTTAATAAGGTGAATTTTTTAATAACTAAATGGTTCAAACAGGAGGCTAAAAAACTTTTTGGACAATCCATTGCTATTTTAAAAATATACAGTCTGTTATGTATAGTCTCAGTTGTTCAGGCAGAAAGTGATTACTGGTCGGTTCCCATCGTATCAAACACAGCTGATAAATTAGATAGTAATCTACTGATAGATTCCTTACTACCTGAGTCATGTGGCCTATGCCATATTCCTCAGTTTGAGCAATGGAAAACATCATTGCATGCCCATGCCGCTGGTTCTGGAGTCCTGGGGCAGTTGCCTCTCTTTGATCAGCAAACTAGCATTGATTGCCTTAATTGCCATGCTCCAAGAATTGAGCAGCAGAAATCTTTGTTATCCGGTAAAACAACCCCTCAACATGGTGTTGACTGTGCAAGTTGTCATATTCGTCATCAACAAAGTTATGGTCCCAGACCCATACAAATAACACCTCACGGTAAGTTAACTGAAGAACCTTTGTTTAAAGAGTCATTATTTTGTGGAAGTTGTCACCAGTTTGGAGAGGATGCAATTTTAGTCAACGGGAAGCCGTTGGAAAACACACTGGAGGAATGGAAAACGAGCCGTTATGCGGCTGAAAAGAAAACCTGCCAGGCTTGTCATATGCCTGATAAGGCACATACTTTTAAAGGTGTTCATGATCCTGATTTTGTGCGTACAAGTTTATCCGTTGAAGCGATACGAACTAATTCAACCTTAACCATCACACTCACAAATCAAGGTGCTGGTCATGCATTACCTACTTATATAACACCTCGTTTACGAATAATATGGATAGGAGATGATGGTAATCACCAGGTAATGACGGTGATACAAAGAAAAATGGACTGGAAATCTGAAACAGGCTGGTCAGAATTATTTGATACTCGCCTGATGCCTGATGAAATAAGAAACATAATCACCACTCTTACAATAAATAACTCAGGGTATATCGAAGTCTGGGTTGATCCAGATGCTGACTACTATGATCGTGTTTATCCTGCTATTCTTGAAGCTATGAGTGAAGAATCTGCACCCGATACAGCAATAAATCAAATTGAAGAAGCTATGGATGCGGCCTCGAAATCAAGCTATCGGCTGCTGCAACTACGTTGTGAAACAGGGGTGAAACGTGAATGCCTGTAGGCTTATGCAGCTTTTATTGAAAGCAGTTCTGCTTGCTTTAATTACTGCAGGGTGTCATCAGGAAAATAGTCAGGTAATAAAAAAAGAATCAATATCGAATGGCGATTCTTCATTAACACTAATCGTACATCCGTATGATAATCCAAGTCGCCTGGTTGAACGATTTACCCCACTTTGTCAGTATTTAGGTTCAAAACTTGGACAACCCGTTGAGTTAGTTATCGCTCGTTCTTATGTCGATCAAATTCAACGTATATCAAAAGGGCAGGCCGATATTGCCTATATGGGGCCTACACCTTTTCTTCGTGCTCAGGATCATTATCTGGCTGATAAAAAGAATAAATTAATTCCTATTGCTGCAGAAGTTAAAGGAGGAGAGGCCAGTTATCACAGTGTCATCGTTGTTAGAAACACATCAGATATTACAAAAGTTGATGATTTGAATGGACGAACCCTGGCATTAGGCGCTCCACATTCTTTTAGTAGTCATTATGTACCTCGAGTAATAATAGGAAATGCGGGGCTAGCGTTTAAAGACTTGAGAGATTTTGCTTTTCTGGGCCGTCATGAAAGGGTCGCACTGGCAGTATTGCATGGTGATTTTGATGCCGGTGGTTTAAACCGGGAAGTTGCCCAGCGTTATAAAGACAGGTCACCCGGTTTACGAATATTATCAACTTCACCTCCATTGGCACCTCACTTGATTGTTGCTCGTCCAGAATTACCTTTAAAGCAGCTTAATCTTTTAAAAACAGCTCTTCTAAATTCTGATGAGCAAGGCGACAAATACCAGTCTGCAATTGAAAATCTGGGTTCTGGTACTCGTTTTACTAAAGCCAGAATGAAACCATTTGAGCTTGCTCGACGAATAATTGCTGCTGTCGAATCAACACCTGCAGCCCTGGTATCATGGTAACTCGCGTCTGGTCTCTTGCGGATAGGCTGGCTGTAGGTATAGGTCTGGCATTATTGATTCTTGGTTTGATTTTAGGCTTGTCAGGATATGCCGCATTATCCAGTTTATTTGAAAACAATTTAAAGGAGAGTGCAGAATCCCAGGCCAGGCAATTAGCATTATTTTCAGCCGATGCAATTCTGGTGTATGACTACGCTACTCTGGAGCGTTATGCGAGAGCATTAGCTGATGAACCGGGTATTATTTCAGTCTCTATATTGCGTAATGATGGTGAAGTTTTAGCGCTGGCAGGTGAGCAGCAGTTAACATCTCAACTATCTATTATTAAAGTTGAGCAAGCACTTAGTATTGGAAATTCAGATATTGGCATTGTAAAGATTTCCATAGATCGACAGGGAATGGAATCTGCTCTGAAAAATCTTGCTATTGCGGGTTTAATGGTCTTAGTGTTACTAATAATTACCCTGTTCTGGGTACTACGAAAGTTTATTGATCAAGGTTTGATTCAACCTGTACAGCAGCTCGCTAAAGCTGCCAATCCACTCAATACAAGTCATTGCCCTGAACCTAGAGAATTGCCACAGGAGCTTGAGCGTCTTGCTCAAACGTTTCGCAGGTTATGCAGTGATATAAAAACACATTTATCTGAACGAGAAAACGCAGAGCAAATGGTGCGTGATGCTACGGAACGTCTTACGCGTGATCAAAGGCTGGCAACAGTTGGGCAGGTAGCGGCTGGACTGGCACATAACCTGAATACGCCGCTAGGTTCTATTAAAGGTTATGCACAATTATTATCAGAAAGAATAGACAATAAACAACAGCAACAGCAGGCAACACTCATAGTTGAACAGGCTGAGGTATGTGCAAGCACCGTACGTAACCTGCTAACGGCAGTTAGAATGCCTGAAGTCGAACAAATTGAGTTTGATCTTTATCAGCAGGTTTTAGGTGCTATTGAGTTAATGCGCCCATTACTGCGAGATCAACTGACAAAGGTGGTTGATCCTGTCATCCCAAAAGGGGAGTGTTGCGTAGCCCTGGGTGACCCGGGAGCTGTCGAACAAATTCTGTTTAACCTGTTAACCAATGCTGCACAAGCTGGGGCAACCGTTGTTGAAGTTAATATCTATAGAGAAATAAATGAAGGCTGGATGCTTACGGTTGAAGATAATGGGCCTGGCATTAAATCCAGCATGAAAACTAGCATGTTTGATCCTTTTGTCACTGATAAGCCTCCCGGGGAAGGGACTGGCCTGGGTTTATATATGAGCCAAAAATTAGCATCTGGTATGGGTGCGAGTCTACGTTTATCAGATAAGCTTTTAAAAAGAGGAGCCTGCTTTGAGTTGCGCTTTAATAATATTTCCAATTTAAATGAGACTGATCAATGAGTAATCGCCTATTGATAGCAGAAGATGACTCGGTCATGTCTGGACTTCTCACTGACCTTGCACAGGAAGCTGGTTTTTCGGTGCAAAAATTTTCAGATGGGAAGCTGGCTTATGATGCTATTGCGAGTGATCCTCCCGATGCCCTTCTCGCAGATATACAAATGCCGGGCATGAATGGCCTGGAGTTAATTGAGGCTGTATCGACAATATGTCCGGGCATGCCATCAGCTATTATCACGGGCTACGCAACAGTCCCAGATGTTGTACGTGCCTTTCGATCTGGAGCTATCGATTTAATCACCAAACCTTTTGATAACCAGGACGTGCGTGCAGTACTTACTCGATTTGCCAGGCAACTGGATCGTGAACGGCGTATTGAAGCACTTTCGTTACGCCTTTCAAGGCTTGAAACGGGGCATATTATGCCTGTCATCAATAGCCGTGCTATGCAAAAAACGATTGACCTGGTTGATAAAGTAGCAGATCTGAATACGCCCGTTTTATTAAATGGTGAAACGGGTACGGGTAAAGGTGTGTTAGCCAGATCAATTCATGCTGCAAGTCATCGCCATGATGGTCCATGGTTTAGCGTCAATTGTGGATCCTTGTCAGATTCTGTAGCTGAGAGTGAGCTTTTTGGGCATGAGCGTGGAGCTTTTACGGGTGCCAATACTCGTAAACGAGGGGTTTTAGAACTAGCTCATGGAGGAACTCTATTTCTGGATGAAATTAACAGTGCCAGTCCTGCAATACAAACCCGTTTACTTGATTTTACTCAGCAGCATACTTTAAGGCGAGTAGGGGGAGAACAATCCATTGAAGTTGATGTGCGACTCATTATTGCCAGTAACCAGAACCTGGAACAACTCGTCAAAGAAGGAACCTTTCGTGAGGATCTATGGTATCGACTTAATGTTTTTCCAATACTAATACCTGCTTTACGTGAACGGCGTGATGACATAATTCCACTGGCAGAGAGTTTTGTCTTTAAAATATCTAATGATTTTAAGCGACCAGCAAAACAGTTAAGTGATGATGTAGAGAAGTCATTACTCAGCTATAACTGGCCAGGTAATGTCAGGCAGCTGGAGAATTTCATGCATCGAGCCGTTGTGTTAGCCGATGGCCCAATTATTGAAAGGCAGCACTTGCCTGAGGAACTGGCGGGTAATAATTATGCTATGGATAGCGTAATCTGGGGACCCGATGCAAGTCTTACCGAAGTTGAGTCACTGTGGATTTCACATATGCTTTTACGCTGTGAGGGTAATAAAAGTGAAGCAGCTAGAAGGCTGGGTATTGATGTTTCTACGTTACATCGTAAATTGCGTGACGCTAGATAATAGTCCGACAAACGCCTATTGGAAATTAATCTGGATTTGATTCTGGATTGGATTTTAAGAGAATCTTATTCAGGCAACATCATCTCGAATAAAATGGCAAAACCATTGCAAATTACCATACACTGGTAATTTACCACTCCCCAAAGTCAATAAATCAAAGACTTAGCGCCAATTATTGCTGGCATAAAAAATGCTCTGTAGATACCTAAGAATGTGAAACGACTTAGATCGTCCATGTTTTTTTATATAACTATCTTTTGGAGGATTAAATATGAAACCCATACATTGGTTAAGTGGTGCTGGCATTGTGCTAGCGATGACAGTAACTCCAGCAAAGGCATTACAGGTGCCCGGTCCATTAGTGGATGTAGACTGGCTAAGCAAACATAAAAATGAAGTATTGATTCTGGATGTACGTAAAGATACCAAAAGCTTTACAGCCAAACCCAAAAAGAAAAGAGCCATTGCCGGAATGCAAGGGTGTGGAGCCAAAAAAGGTTCTGGTATTCATGTTGCAGGACATATACCGGGTGCAAACCTGGTGTCATGGAAGAAGGTACGTGCGAAACGTAAAGTTGATGGTGTAGACCTTATTAAACTTGTTCCTACTAAAAATGAAATGGAAGCGTTAATGCAAAGTCATGGTGTGAATAAAAGCTCTGCAGTCGTGATTGCCATGAAAGGGACTAAATCTAAAGATGTTACCTTTGCGACTCGCCTTTATTGGCAAATGAAATACTGGGGTCATGAGAATGTCGCTGTGCTCGATGGAGGTACAGCAGCATGGGCTGCTTCAGGCCATGCAGTGAGTCGTGATAAGTCGAAACCTGCAACGGGAAACTGGAGTGCTAAAGGTCCTAATACATCTATATCCGCAACTACTTCTCAGGTTGAAAAATCAGTTTCTGATGGGACTCAAATTATTGATGCCAGGACAGAAGATTTTTATCTGGGAACATCTCAAAAAGATTATGTATATGGAGCAGGGCATATTCCAAATGCAAAAGTTTTTCCTCATGAACTCATTGTTAAAGGTAAAACAGCTGCAACATTTCTACCATTAAATAAATTACAGGCACTGATGAAAGCGAAGGGTATAGACCCGACCGCATCGACCGTCACTTACTGTGATTCTGGTCATTTAAGCACAGGGCAATGGTTTATTTTGCATGAGTTACTGGGTAATAAAAATGCTAAGCAATACGATGGTTCAATGCATGAATGGACCAGGTATAAAAAGCCTACAAACTCAATTTAACCTCTCTTTGAGCCCCTTGTGCTACTCCTCCTTTTTTTATCCTCAAGAGGGGCTCTTTTTTATTTCATGAGTAGCCTGGTAATGGTTCCAGGCTACTTAATTTAGTGAGTTCAGGTATGAAATATTTCGTTAGTACATTACACAGAAAACAATGGCCTTTCTGGTTGGGTGGTCTATTCGTAGGGCTGGCTGAAATTGTTTTTTATTATCACTACGACATGTTTATTGTTGTGACCACAGGGCTGGCACAAATGTTTGCTGTCACTGAGGTCAATCTATTTGGTGTCGATTGGGTGGCCAGAATTTATGAGCCGGGTATTTACTGGTTTATTATTTTTGCTATCGTAGGTGCTCGTTTAGCCGGGGTTGCTGAAAAAGATTCCAGAGACTGGGTTCATTATGACGGAGGTATGCTCACCCTTGCCTTTATTGGTGGTTTTTTGTTTTCATTTGGTACAAGGCTTGCCGGTGGATGCACCACGCACCATTTTCTCGGAGGTATCCCTTCGATGAGCATAGCCTCATGGGTTGTTTTAATAACCGGTGTACCTTTTGCATTTTTAGCTTTTAAAGTGGTTACCGTTTTAGGTAAGGGCGGATATTTACGTCACCAGGAAACTCACTGTGTTTCCTGCGAACAGGAAGGTGCTAACTATAACTACAACCCGGGTTATAAGAAAGGTTATAAACCCTGGAAAAATCCGGTTCACATTGCTTTGTCACTATTTCTTTTGGCTTTTCTTCTGGTGCCACTGTATTACGGTTTAACGACTGATATTGCAGGTTCATTTTCACAAATTGGTTGGAGTGAAATCATATGGTTAGCAGTTCCTGGTGTGCTATTAGGAGTCGGTATCGCAAAAACAGGTTTAGGCACAGAGTGTTCAGTGATGGCTCCAGAATCAGCTTTTACCAGTCAGGACTTTTATCGTCGTAATGGCGTTCCTGACTGTACCTATAAAATGTTTCGCGGGATGTTGCCTTTGCAGGGACTAATGGTTGCGATCGTTACCCTCAATCTGTTCATCATGGCCTCATGGATGTGGGGAGATGGATCTATTCCAAATGCCTCCGGTGAGGCTGGACTTTACTGGGGACACTTTTTAGGTGGGCCCCTGTTAGCCATGGGAGCTGTGTTGATGATTGGGTGTGAAGTACGTACCTATGCACGTCTTGGATTAGGTTACTCAACTGCCCTGGCTGCTTTGCCTGGGTTTTACCTTGGGTATCTGCCTTATACTTTGTATAAAGATACTGTTGATAATATTGCATTTGGAGAAGGCTTAACAGACTACATTACTGTTGCAGAATGGGCAGCTGACAAATTGGGTGGTACCGAAGTTACCTGGGCAGCGGTGTATTCTCTGGCCATGATTTCAATACTGGTGTTTACCTTTGTAGCTGCGAGAAAATTTTTGTCGGTACGTATGCGTGAATTGCTGGTGAAAAACACTGATGAGCTGGTATTTGTAGCTTCTAAAAACTAATAGTTATCGAATGAAGCATCATTTTAATGCTTCATTCGATTTCATTTAAATAAGCCTGATATCACTTAATATTTAAGAGAAAGAGTATGAAAAAAATAGTTTTGAGTTTTGCATTATTGTTAAGTTTTATAGCAGGACCTGTTCAGGCAAATCGTGATTTTTTGGTCGATGCTGACTGGCTGGTTGAACACATAGAAGATGATAATCTAGTGATACTGGAAGTTAGGTATCATCCACATCGATATTACACCATTGGACATATTCCAGGAGCTGTGCAAGTTCAGCGCTTTAAAGATCTGGGTGCCAATAATGGTAACCCCATCATGAAGATTCCTTCCAAAGAAAATTTTCAGATGCGCTTAAGAAACTGGGGGGTTAATGATAACTCAACAGTTGTTATTTATGATGATTCAAGTACGGCATTAGCTTCACGAGCCTATTTTCTACTGGATTTATTTGGTTTTAACATGGATCAGGTCAAAATTCTTGGCGGCGGTACAATTGAGTGGTCGGCATTTGAAGAAATGACTAAAGAAGCAACTCAGCACAAAGTAGGTCATGTTACGTTGAAAGAAAGAGATGACAGCAAAGTTATTGAATGGACAAATGTTTATGACGACGTAGTTTCACGCCGCGATCCTTCTGTTGTTTTACTGGATGCTCGTCCACATGACATGTATACCGGCAAGGTCATCAAACATTCCATTCTAGCTGGGCATATTCCTGGTGCAATTAACATCGTAAGTCTTGATGGAACAGAGTCACAAAAATGGATTAGTGAAGAAAGCTTAGGTGAAATGTATCAATCTATTGGGAAGGATAAAACTGTGTATCTATATTGTCATGATGGGTTCCGTATGAGTCTGGCTTATGTGCAATTAAAAAGTCTGGGTTATAAAGATATTCGTTTATATGATGGCGGTTGGTCGCACTGGGGTAATCGTTTAACCCTACCGACGGTTGAAGGCGAAAAACCCTATGCCGGAGACTATGATTTATGATCCTCGTACGCCTATTTTTATTGGTATTCTGTGTCTGGATGCCTGACCATAAGATTATGTTCAGTGGTGATATTAGTTTTTACTGAACGTATGCTGGGACCTGGATCTGCTCAGGACTCGGCAAGTTGGATGCGTGTTTTTGAAATGATGATGAGTTACAATCCTGATATAGTGATACCCGAGCATGGGCATTCAGGTAGTAGCGAAAGAGCCTGGGCAGATACCTACAATAATATTAAATACATGCGAGCAGAAGTATCTGAAATTCTCGATCAAAATAGTGACATACAGGATGCTATCAATATTGACCAATCAAGGTTTAAATACTTGAAAGTCTATGAACGAATGGCAAGACGAAGTGCTCAGTCTTTCTTCTCGCATATAGAATTTGAATAAATATTAAATATATCCAGGATATTTTATGAAAAACTTACTTCACCTTATTTTCACCAGTTTATTTATTATTGGTGTCTTATTTACCAGTTCGGCAATAAGTGCAGAAGCGAATAAACCAGGTCAAATAAAAGGTGGGGCCGTACACGAAGCTCCAGAGTGGTTTAAAGAAAGTTTTCTGGAGGTTCAGGACGATGTAGATGAGGCAACGGAAGCGAACAAACATGTACTACTATTTTTTCAACTAAATGGTTGTCCCTATTGTGATCGAATGCTTCATGAATCTTTTGAAACAGAACCACTTACTGGCTATATTAAACAGAATTTTGATACCATAGCCATTAATGTGAAAGGAGATCGTGATATTGCCTTTAATGAAGAGATAAGTGTTACAGAGAAAGAATTATCTGAGATATTAAAAGTTAGAGCGACTCCGGCAATACTTTTTTTGAATAGCGATAATAAAACGGTTGTTCGTGTGAATGGATATCGTGCACCTGAACGTTTTAGACAGGTTTTGGAATATGTCAGTTCTAAGGGTTATGAACAAGGAACTCTTGCTGATTATTTTGATAAGAAATTAGCAAAAAATATTTATAAACTTAGAGATAGTAAGTTATTTAAAAAGGAAACTGATCTTTCCACCGTTAAAGGACCTCTTGCACTAATATTTGAAGATGGGAGTTGCTTTGACTGTAATGAACTACACGAAAAAATTCTGAGCAAACCTGAAGTACAGAAAGAATTAAACGCTTTTACCGTTATTCGATTACATGTGGGTTCTGGAAGTATTATTACTGATTTAGAGGGGAATAGGGCGACAGCAAAATCTCTAGCGCAAAAATATGATATGACTTATCGTCCTGGCGTATTGCTGTTTGATCAGGGGAAGCTTGTTCGGCGATATGATAGTTTACTATTCAGTTATCATTTTAAAGAGGGATTCCGCTACGTATCAGGAGGTCATTATAAAACAGAAGACTACGGTAGTTATTCTGAAAAGCGTACTGAGGAATTATTGTCTGCAGGTATAGATATAGATTTAGGTCATTAGTATTAAACAATATTGATTTGGGAGATAAGTTGATAATAATCCACTAATTTTTACTGCAGGATAGTTGATTAATAGCTCACCAAACCAATAATCATTGATATCTCAAACCAAAGTGAGGGTATGTATATGAAACACAATCTTATTTTTACAGTATTCATTATGGCTACATTGATACTTCCAATTGTTAATGCACAAGATAAATCAATGAGTTTTTTTGTCACCAGTGAAAATATGGGTAAGGGTGGAAACTTGGGAGGACTGGCAGGAGCAGACCAACATTGTCAGAAACTGGCTACGGTTGCTGGTGCCGGCAATCGCAAGTGGCGTGCCTACTTAAGCTCTGAAAGAGTAAAAGGAAAGCGTGGAGTCAGTGCGCGTGATCGAATTGGTAAAGGCCCATGGTTTAATTCAAAAGGTGTTCTCATTGCAGAAAATACTACTGAATTGCATTTGTTCAATAAAACCATCATCAAACAAACTGCGCTTGATGAAAATGGTGATCTGGTGAATGGACGTGGTGATAAACCCAATCAGCATGACATGTTAACGGGTACGAGAGATGACGGTACCGCCTATTTTCCTGATGATGCTGATCATACCTGTAATAACTGGACCAGTAGCGATACTGGTTCTGCACAGTTGGGACACCATGACCGTCATGGTGGCGGCAATACTTCCTGGAACTCGGCTCATGCATCTCGAGGTTGCAGCATCAGTGCTCTGAAGAAAACAGGGGGAGATGCAAGGTTCTATTGCTTCGCATCTGACTAGCTGGTTCGCATTATATTTTCAAGATTATCCCTACCTGTACAAATAGGGTAGGGAGCTATTTATTTCACCTTACAGCCAGAAGCATGTTATAAAAAATCATTAATAATCCTGACTCCTGTTTTGGAACTTAGATTAGAATCAGCATATTTACAGATACTTTTCCATCCGTTTAGACACTTTCTCAATATAAGTCCGAGTTTCCTTTCGAGGAAGAAAGTTTTTTAATCGATCATAAACTTCTCGGGGTGAAAGTTTGTTAATTTCCGGTATAGCCTTATTAAAACTTGCCTGATTAATAAAGGCTTTTGCAACATTTGATGCGCCTGTGTTGTAAGCGGCTATAGCACAATATACCCGACTCTCTTTATTTTTAACTCTACGCATATATTTATAGTGCAACACGTGTAAATAGGCAGCGCCAATAGTTATGTTATTTTCTGGTTTATAAAGATAAGAGGGTGCTAAGACTTTAGCTTTTCCATATAAGTAGTTGGTTGCGTCTTTACCTGCAGTGCGAGGCACAATTTGCATTAAACCATAAGCTGGAACATGTGATTTTGCCATAGGATTGAAACTACTTTCAGTTTCCATGATGGCATAGATTAATTCATCATTTATTTTTTCTCTTTCTGCAGCAGCTTTTACAACTTGTGCATATTTCACTGCTTTCTTGTGTATCGAGTGAGGGATTTTAAATGATACACGAACAATTTCTTTATCCTGTTTTGCCGATGCAATTATGTTTGTTACGGCATCATTTCCTGACTTTGACCAAACTTTGATATAACCGTCATGATTTATCTTTAATGTGAGCAAATCCTTCATTGAAAAAAGTCGTTCATTAGTCATTTCACCTTTTTGCAAAATATTTTCAAATCTGGATAATCTCTGCTCAACCCGATTGGCTACAACATCGGTTTTATAAGCTTCTTTTTCTGTTGAGTTCATTAAACGGTATACCGCTTTATCAAGTTTTCCTCTTACCTGGTTAATGCTTGTGTCTTTGTCTATGATCATCTCAACCTGAACTTCACCTGTTTTATAATTGACAGTACGACGAATGTTGTCTGATTTTTCGTAACTCACCCAAACTGATGGTGGCACGTCCTTAAACTCTCCCCACTGTTTTAAAATATCGTTTGCATATACGGCAAATTCTTCATCATAAGCTTCCTGAAAAGCTTTAAACCCCTCATTGAGTTCTTTTGAATTTTTATCTAACTCGCTGGATTTTGTTTGTGGATGTGGTTCAGGCTTCTTTGAAAATTGCCAAAAACCAGTCCTGTCATACGTCAAAAGAATAACGGGAAGGGAAATTGAAATCAGGAGTATTGAGATAAATCGGATAATTTTCATTGATCGCTTTGACATGTTCTGAAAAAGTTTAATAAATATATAGATTCTATGTTTGTTTAATACGTTTCATAAGCATGAACCTTTTTACAATGAAATTTAAGTAATTTATAAACTTTTTAATATCTGGTGGCTTGTATGTCATAGATAGGGGGTTAGAAGATACACTGGTTTGATAGTTTAATACTTGTAAGTGGTCGTCCATATAAATCATGGACATCCACTTAAAGTCATGAAGTGACTATATCCTAAGCTATTGAATTTAATGTGTTGTTATTTTTCTTTCCACTTATTATTTGTGAAAAATTTACCCATTAAGTATAGACAGCTTCTGGCACTTTGTACGCATTCACCATTGGTTAGATAAATGACATGCAGCTTAGAATAGAAGTCGATGTTAGTCAGGAAAAATCTGAGTTAATTGATTGTTGATGCTATTAACCATGAAGTGCCAAATCTGGTGTAGGGGGAGGGGGAGTTATCGGTTTTGACTAGTTCTGCAAAATCACCTTATTTTTTGATTAGTCGCTGAAATGGACAAACCGACCGTACCTGCCAGCATTGAAACAGGCTCTTCACGACCCCCCATCCGGACCTTTAACGCTAAGCCTAGGAGCGTCCCAGTAGAGGTCCGAGTCAGCTTGCTGGTGGGCGTTGATTGATTTGTTAGCTGCCTTGGTTGATTTGATTCGTAAAATTTTTTTTGATATAGACCATAGCCGCCTTGCCAATAGGGTAACATTGTTATTAAAGCAAAAGAGACCATTAAAATTGGGAACATTATTGGACTATTCTCTATCGTTATTATTTCTCCTCTAACAGGGATAAAAGTAAGCGACCGGCGAAACACATCTATTAATTTTTAATATAGAGCATCATGCTATCGACCTTTAAAGGTAAGCGCCAAAATTTCAGCCTATTTAACCCTATTGAGTCACAGGCACTTTCTTAATATTCCAGGGTAACAAAGCTTCCAGTTTTTCAACGGTATCAGCGGCTGCAATGTGTTGTAGAACATGATGAAGATAATCATAGG
>JABHSO010000178.1 GCA_018669845.1 Gammaproteobacteria bacterium
ATCTGCACTTCAATCACTTTACCACCTTCAGCGATAACAGCAGTGTGCAGAGATTGATAACCGTTATCTTTTGGGTTAGCGATATAATCATCAAATTCATCGGGTATCGAGTGCCAGTTGGTATGCACAATACCCAGCACGGCATAACAATCTGCAACCGAGTCCACCAGTACTCGAACCGCACGCACGTCAAACAGTTCATGAAACTCCAGTCTCTTACGCTGCATTTTTCGCCAGATACTGACAATATGTTTGACCCGGCCACTGACATTACCCTGAATATTCTGACTTTGAATAAGCTCATTTAACTGCCCGGTAAATTGCTGGATAAACAGTTCTCTATCGGCACGACGCTCTTCAAGCAGTGTAGCGATACGTTTAAAATTTAACGGGTCCAATGCTCTGAACGACAGATCTTCCATTTCCCATTTGAGCTTACCAATGCCGAGACGGTTGGCTAGAGGTGCATAAATATCCAGCGTTTCACGTGCAATACAACGACGTTCTTCATAACTACAATGTTTTAGTAACTGCATACGACTGACCCGATAACATAGTTTTATCAGCATCACCCGAACATCTTTGATAATCGCCATCAGCAGGCGACGTAGTTTTTCAGCCTGTTCTGGTGTTCTGAAACTATGTTCATTACAATCCTGCATACTATTCAGGGTAATCACTCCCCGGGCCAGCTTTAATACTTCTTCACCATACTGTAATCTGATCTCTTCATCCGACAAACTGTCTTTCAGCCCCATATCGCTAACCAGGGTCGCCAGAATGGTAGTTTTATCTACATCAAACTCAATCAGGCGTAGTACTGCATCAAGCGCACGAGGTTTGCACTTATTGGGTTTCGGAGCATTCCAGGCTAATTCCAACGCCTGTTGCAGACTATCATCCCAGTCAATTTTTTTTGCTATCGACTGTTTGTAAAAATCAATCTCTTTTGCGGTATTTTGCGACATAACTAATTAACTTCGTAACAAAGACATTGGGCTTATAGAAAAAGAACGTCTGATGAACAGTGTTCCCATAATGGTAATTAACAATACCGAACTCAACAGGCTGACAACCCATAAGCCGATGGAGAAAGTATAGGACAAATCAAAGAAAAGGTAGCCGACACCCCATCCTGTCAGACTGGCAAACAGGGCTGCAAAACTACCGACAAGCAACCCCATCAAAACAAATTCGGAAATTTGAGAAAACAATTTCTGACGCCTGTTAGCCCCAAGAACCTGTAGCAGGGCTATTTCCATTTCTCTTTGCCGGTTGGTAGTGTTTAGCGCTGATAGTAAAACGATAATGGCTGACAGTGTAGCGAACAGAAAAAAGAATTCCAGTGCCGCGCTGGCACTTCGAATTATTCCTTTAATGCGTTGCATCAATTCTGATATATCCAGCAGAGTCACAGTAGGAAACTGCTGTAACAGTGGTTTCAATACTACTTTCTGTTGTTTGTCGATGAACGCGCTCATCAACCAGGTTTGAGGTTGTGGTTCCAGTAAATGCCGGGGAGCAAGGATATAAAAATTTGGTTGGAAATTCTCCCACACAACCGTCCGAATATTATTTATCTTTGCTTCAAATACAGCACCTTGCACAGAAAACTGTAAAGTATCTCCCAGTTTCAAATTGAGAGTCTTTGCCATACCCTGCTCTACCGAAAAACCTCCGGTATCCCACAGCCCTTCAACAATTTTATTATCGGCCGGCACTTCATCCGTAAAGCTCATATTAAACACATGATTCTTAAAATGATTAGATCGTTCAGATTCAAATTTTATTGATTTAATATCGACACCATTTATTGCACTTAATCGTGTTCGAACCATGGCATAAGCCACCGAGGTCGATACCTGTTTCGAATGTAAAAATTGAGTCAGAGGTTTTGCTTCTTTAGTAGGAATATTAACCAGGAAGAAGTTTGGTTTATCCTGCGGTAACTGCATTTCCCAGTCCTGCAACAATTGATCTTTCACCTGAGAAATCAATAATACTGACAGCAATGTCAAACTAAACCCGGACATGACAAATAAGGCATTGCGCTGACCACTGAATAAACGGGTCAGGACATAAGCACTTAACCAGAATTTTTTTTGACTAAATCTCATCAGTACTTTTAATATCAGTTTTAGCACCAGCGGAATAAAGGCAGCAAAAAACAGAATGACGACAAAGAGTAAAGCCGCCATCTGCAACTCATTAACTATTAACATCAATACCAGAAATAAAGTCACCAGACTACTCATCAATAAAAATATCGATTTACTACGCGATAACTTCTGATTGATCTGTCTAAATACCTGCATCGGAGGCGTTTCCAGCACGTTCAGCACATGTGGAATACTAAAGCCAATCAATGAGATAAGACCTATCAAACTGGCAATCAGATAAGGCCAGTATCCTGTTTCTGGCAGGCGGGTTCCAAACCACAAGCCTAAACTCCATTGCAGCGGGAATTGAGCCAGATAACCAAGCAGTAAACCGAGCGGAATCGACAATAACCAGACTTTAAGCAACTGAGATACATAAAAAGAAATCAATCGCTTGCTGGAAATACCAAAAGTTCGCATAACCGCAACTTTGATCGATTCTCTGGATGCAGAATACCTGGCCGTTATGGCTATCGCAATCATCGCAATGACCAGCGTAAGCACGATAGAAAGAGCAAAAAACTTACGTGTTTTATCCAGCGCATTACGCATTTCCGGACGAGCATTTTCAAGAGTCTGTAATCTTTGCCCCTCTGCCAGAAGCGGCTTAATCGCAATTTCAAATAACTCAATAGCCTGTTGCTCTCCCGCTACCAGCAAATGATATTTAGCTCGACTTCCAGGCACCAGAAGCCCTGTGGACTCCAGATTTTGCTGAGACATCAAGATTCGAGGTGCCATATTAAACAGCGATCCACCTCTATCCGGCTCATAGGAAACAATCCAGTTGGCTTTCAGGCTTTGCAGACCCAGTTCAATATCTTTATGTAACTGAGCCGCTATCTTGCTATCAATCCAGACTTCCCCGGGTTGAGGTCCCAACTCTGTTTTTTCAGATTCACCTAGCAAACTGGATTTTCTCTCCAGTGTTCCGCGTAAAGGATAATTTTCACTCACCGCTTTAAGTTCTATCAGCTGAGCTTCATCATCGATAAAAATAGCCGTGCGAAGTGAAATAGTTGTCGCTGTTTTCAAGCCAAGTTGTTTAGCCAGATTTATAAAATTTTCAGGTAATGCCTCACTGGATGAAATCAATAAATCAGCCGCCAGTAATTCAGCTGCCTGTCGGTCTAGCAACAGACTAATGCGTTGGGTAAACAACTGGCTGGCCGCCACAATGGCGATGGTAATCACCACCGATAACCATAATAACCACCAGGCGTGGATACGCGGAATAATCATGTTCATGTCAAAGATTGAGACTTTCCGTGATACAGCCCTGACTCATTTTTACCTGACGGTCTGCTCTTTCAGTCAAGCGCTCTTCATGGGTGACCAGAATCAACGTGGTACCGGCCTGATCGCGTAAATCAAATAATAATTCACTGATCTGCAAACCCGTTCGAGTATCCAGGTTACCGGTGGGTTCATCGGCAAACAAAATGGCGGGTTCTACTGCATAAGCTCTGGCAATCGCTACCCGTTGTTGTTCACCGCCAGATAGATGCTCCACAGGGGTATTTAAACGATGATCCAGGCCTACACGTGTTAAAACCTGTTCGGCTAATTTCAATGCATTCTGCTTACCCGAAAGTTCCAGTGGCAGCATCACATTTTGCAATGCCGTCGCACCTGTTACCAGATGAAAAGACTGGAAAACAAAACCAACCTGTCCCTTACGAATGGCAGCACGCTGCTCTTCATTTTTATCAGATAAGTTTTCTCCCAGCAGGTTAACTTCGCCCTGTGTAGCAATATCGAGACCCGCCATTAAACCCAGCAATGTGGTTTTACCCGAACCGGATTCTCCAGTGATCACTAACGCTTCACCGGGCTTCACTTTCAGCTCAATGTCCTGCAATATGGTCAAAGGGCCTTCCGGCGCCTGTACTGTTTTACTTAAATTAGAAACTACGATGCAATCATCCATCTTTTTACTTTTACTCACAGCTTTGGTTATGGGCTTTCATTCGACTGCAACTCTGGCCAGCAGTTCGAAAATACTTATCATGGGAGATAGTTTAAGCGCTGCCTATAATATCTCAATGGAACAAAGCTGGCCGGTAATTTTTCAACACAAGTTAAAATCTATAGAGCCGAACAGTGATGTCATCAATGTAAGTATCAGCGGGGAAACAACCGCCGGCGGTGTAGAGAGACTACAAAATTTACTGGATGAACATAAACCCAGTCATATGATTCTGGAACTTGGCGGCAATGATGGCCTGAGAGGCTTTAAATTCAAACAGACTAAACAGGCTTTAAAGGCCATGATCAGCATGGCTCAGGCACTTAATATTAAAGTGTTAATGATTGGTGTGCGTCTACCACCCAACCTGGGCCCTGTCTACAACAAACGATTTCAACAGATTTATGAACAACTGGCTGATCAGCAGGATATTGCTTACCTGCCACGTTTTCTGCAAGGGGTTGCTGCAGGAAACCCTGAGTGGATGCAACAGGATGGTATTCACCCCACCGCATTAGCTCAGCCGTTCCTGGCTGACAAGGTATTCTCTTTATTTAGTTCAAGTTATCTGCAGTAATTCAGTTAACGGGTATAAGTCGCTGATTTCAGCTTGTGCAGGCTTTAAATCCTCTGGCCAGGAAATAGATTCTCTGTTGACCCATACAGTTTGCATGCCGGCCTCACTCGCCCCGAAAACATCATAAACAGGATCATCACCCACATACAGACATTGCTCAGGTTTCACCTTTAATTTATCGCAGAAAGTTTGAAAAATTTCTAGATCGGGTTTTCGCACCATAATATCCGCTGCATTGATAAAATAGTCAAAATAATCATTTAGCTGTGTCAGACCTGCACTGGCATTTCCGTTACTAATTGAGCCTAACTTGTATCGACCTTTTAATTTATTCAGCACTGGAAAGACATCGTCATAGAAACTGACATCATGGCGTAGATGATAAAATAATTCGAAGCCCTGTTGCGCCATGGCTTCTGCATCATAGTCAAACTCAGTGGCCAGTTGAGACAACATATCAATGCGCATTAGAGAAAGATCAATACGGTATTTTTCCTCGCTATTCATAAAGTCTTTGCGAAAGTTCCACAGTTGTTGCTCAGTATAACTATCAGTAATTCGAGGATAGTTTTGTAATAGCCAGTTGTAGGTCGCTTTTTCAGCCCGGTGAATGGTAGGCATGCAAGGCCACAGGGTGTCGTCCAGATCGAAGGCAATGACAGTGATGGATTCAAACATTCAATTCTAAGTGGGAGTTAATGAAAATAGAAACCCTTTTTACCACGAAGCACACGAAGAGCACGAAGAGCACGAAGAGCACGAAGGGTTAAGTAATATTTATGGTTGAACCTAAAAAATTGCTTAAGCTTAAAAAGTGCTTTATTCAGGTTCAATTAAAAACAGTAAATTAAATATACTTCAGTAACAAGTTTTAGTTCCTATTTTTTCTTCGTGTCCTTCGTGCTCTTCGTGGTGAAATATATATTTAGCAAAGCTTTAGTTACGTTTAGAGGCATAAAACAGGATTCTTTCAGCGATATTGTGTAACGGTAATACTTCATCTGCGTGGCCGCGTTTAACCGCTTCTCCCGGCATGCCCCAGACTACACTTGAAGCTTCATCCTGAGCTATGGTGGGAGCACCGGCTTTTCTCATTTCACCCATTGCATCTGCTCCATCATCACCCATGCCGGTTAACAGTACACACAAGGAATTTGAGCCTACATTTTTGGCAACTGAGTTAAACATCACTTCAACAGATGGTTTATGGCGGTTGACTGGATCTGTATCGAGAAGTTTACAGATAAAACGTGCACCATCACGAACCACTTCCAGGTGTTTGTCACCCGGAGCCAGGTAAGCATGGCCTGGTAGTATTTGCTGTCCATTTGTTGCTTCAGCAACAGTCATTGCCGAGTTATTATTCAAACGGATTGAAAAAGGTTTACTAAAAGCTGCGGGGATATGTTGGGTTATTACAACGCCCGGTGTAGATGGTGGTAGCTGGCATAACACATCTTTTATCGCTTCTGTGCCACCGGTAGATGCTCCGATAGCAATAATCATATCGGTTGTTTTGAAATGACTTTTAGCAGCTATTTTGCTTAAATCACGAGGTTTAGGCGCAGGCATATTTGAGCCACGTACACGTGCTCTGGCCGCTATTTTTACTTTAGATATAATTTCTCGTGCATAGGCTTGCATCTCCTCCTGCACATTGACCTTGGGTTTTGACACATAGTCTACTGCACCCAGTTCCAGTGATTGCAATGTTACATCGGCACCTGATTCTGTCAGGGTAGAAACCATAACAACAGGCATTGGACGCAAGCGCATTAAATTACGTAAAAATGTTACACCATCCATTTTGGGCATTTCAATATCCAGAGTCAGCACGTCTGGATTGAGTTTTTTAATTTTGTCACGAGCTACAAAAGGATCGGGAGCCGTTCCGACAACTTCGATAGCAGGATCACTGTTTAAAATTTTGACAAGTAACTGCCTGATCAAAGCAGAATCGTCTATTACTAAAACCTTTATCACTTCATACTCCTGTATGGATCTGATCTGAATGCGTAACTTAAATTTAGTGCAAAACTTAATAACTATTCATCGAGTCTAAATTTAAACACACGTTCATTGTAAATATTTTTTCACCACGAAGGCACGAAGTTCACGAAGGTGAGAAATAATATGGGAATAACCTTTTTAACAGTTTTATAACTTATCGTTCGGTTACTTTAAATATTATATTTTCATCGTGGTCTTCGTACCTTCGTGGTGAATTTTATAACTTTTTAATTCATGCTGAATAATTATTCAGGTATTAATCAAACATCTCTATCTCACCATCGATTAACTCTTCTTTATCGATATGGTGCATATAATCACTTTCACGTTTGATTATAGTATCGTTGTGTAGATCCTTGATTTTCTTCACTCTGACCTTACCTGTTTGCGGGTAATACAGGACTTTACGAGGATTAATTCCACCTACATCCTGAGCCATCACTTTAAAACCTTCTACTGTTAAGTAGTTTAGTACAAAATGAATATTACTTTTGCCAACATCACCCATATTGCTGATAACTCTTGAACCACCAAACACTTTAAATTCAAGGTGTTTTTTCAGACCGCCATATTTCAAAACATCATTTATCATATGTTCCATGGCAAAGTTTCCATAGCGTGTTGCAAGGCTATCGATATTAAGTTTTTCTGACCATTCTTCGCCTTTGTGTAACGGCAATAAAAAATGATTCATTGCTCCAATACCGTGTTTTATATCTCTCACACAGGCAGAAACACAGGAACCGAGAACAGTGGAAATTATTTCATTATTAGTCGTAACATAATATTCACCTGGCAGAATTTTGGCAGAAACAGACTGATTTTTATAATCCCAAAAACGATTGACCTGAGTAAATCCGGGCAACGCTCTGGGAAATTGATCCTTCTTTAACATGCCTATTTTATCTGATTCGTTTTCTGGTAAATAGTTTTTCCAAGCAGTTGAAATTTTTCAGTCGATTTATAAAGAGTTTCAGAATGGCCCATGAAAAGGTAGCCATTATCTATCATTAAATCGGCATACCGCTCGACCAGTTTATTCTTGGTGGGTTTATCAAAATAAATAACAACATTTCGACAAAATACAAAATCCATCGTATCGGTAATGGGCCATTTATGTAGAAGATTTAATTGTTTAAAAGAAATTAACTGCATCAAGTCTGGATTCATTTTTACAAAGCCAGCATTATGACCCGTTCCTTTTTTGAAATATTTTTTTAACAGCGGTTTATCTATTCCATCCACACGATTTAACTCATACACACCTGAAGATGCTTTTTGCACTACGTTAGAATCCAGATCAGTCGCCAATATTTTTATATCCCAGCTTTTATAATCAGGGATTGCTTCCGCCAGAGTAATGGCTATTGAATATGGCTCTTCTCCCGTAGAACAACCCGCAGACCAGACTCGAATTTTTTTAGTTCCACGCTTTCTTATTTCAGGAACAATTGTGTCTCGTAAAAATTCAAAATGATGATTTTCACGAAAAAATGACGTTAAGTTAGTTGTTACAGAATTGACTAATTCAATTATTTCAACATCTCTGTTTTTATTCAAAAAAGCCCGGTATTCGGTGAAATTTTTTAGCCCAAGTTTTCTAACTCGACGTGCCAGACGAGAATAATACATGGTGTATTTATCATCATCAGCAAGTATACCGGTTGTATCGGTGACAATTTTTCTCAGGTAATCAAAATCATCACGAGTAAACTCAAACTCTTTATCGTGTTGCATAATCAAAAAAACTCTATGTCATCTTTGAGATCTTCTTTATGGGTCTCATTGTATTTTCGGACTGCTTCTCTTACATCAGCACCGTTCATAACATTTTCAAACATTTCATGTTCTTCACGCATACTGTATTTTGATTTAATTTTTTCCTGCAATGAGTTCCACTCTGCCGGGTTATAAATTTTTGCGATATCACTCACCAGTTCACTCAAACCTTCAATACTGCTGCCAACATGTGACAAACGTTGAGTTAATTTATCGTAAAATTGAAATGCAATGACGGCACCCTGCATTTCCTGTGTTACTAAATCTGCATTATGTTTAATAGTCTGCCTAATCTCCGCGGTCTCTTCGGTATCGGGTAAATCATCAATAGCTGCTGCGATAATACTTTCGTAACCCATCATTGTGGTAAAAGCACTGGTCAAATGTTCAACAGAGTCATCACTTTCATGTAAAGCAATTTCAATTTGTGCCACAGACAGAAAAAGCATTCTTACCGTTTCTCGAATCTGGCTCCAGTCAAGATCAGGTGATATTGCTGTCGACGGTCCGCTTAAATTTTCACTCATACTCTTCTCAATTTTAAAAAAAGCCAAAACCAGCTTCTTCCTGCTGGTTGACCTGTGTATTCGGTTTCTCATCATCATCGAAAAAACCATATGCCCCGTCATCTTCTGGTGACTCCATTAATTGCGGTAAACCAATTAGTTTAGCCGCATCATTAATAATAGAGTTACTACTCACCCAGGTGATAGATTGGGAAGTTTTATCAAGCGTATTATTTAAGCTATAGATAAGTTGAAGACCTGCGGTATCGATTTTTTGTAAATCACCAGCAGCCAGTTTCACATCAAATCCATTGGTTAAATTTTCATCAATAAGTGCTTTGCATGCAGTTACTGATCGAATGGTTAAGTCAGCACCCAGATGAATTACATTAGTGGAATTATCTAAACCCTCTGATTGACTGTCTAACTGATCTGAATTATCAAAAAAACCATAGCCAGTGTCTTCCTCGGGTTCAGCCTTAGACTCTGTCACCTTAACTTCACCAGGCTCAGCAGAGTCATCAAAAAAACCGTAACCAGGATTCTCTTCATTTGAATTACTCATTTCGATAGTCTCTTCTATGGCAATGGTTTCTTTTGACTTAGCAGGCTTCTTAGCGATTTTTTTTACAGTACTTTTCTTTTTTACACTCTTCTTTTTTGCTGATACTTTCTTTATAACTCTTTTTTTAACCACTTTTTCAGGGGCTACAGGCTCGTCTATATCTTTTTCTGTATCATCCGCACTATCACCTTCAGCTAACCAGGCTAACGGGTCATAATCCAGTACATTTTTTGTTCCTTTTTTATTTGCACTTTTTATCTCTACCATGCCTATTTGCCAGTTAACTTTCTGGCACCTCCAGTTGTTCCTTATCAACCAGCTTTTCTGAATCCACCAGCATAATCATGCCTTGTTCGCCTGAGACCATACCCAAAATATAATCAGTTTTTATTTTAGAGCCTAAACTTGGTGCCTTTTTCATATCACTTTGTTTGACAGATAAAACATCAGAAACGGCATCAACCACTATACCCATCATGCTGCTTTCATTATCTGTTGATAATATAATTATTACCGTCGTCGCCAGGTATTCAACCTTAGCCACTCCAAAGCGTAGTCGTAAATCGACAATTGGAACAATAACACCACGAAAGTCTAAAACCCCTTTGATATACTCAGGAACATCATGCATTTCTCTAAGACTTTCCCAGCCACGAATTTCCTTAACTTTCAGAATATCCACACCATACTGCTCATCACCCAGCGAAAACGTCAGGTATTCTTCAGTAATATTTTGATGTTGATCAGTTATTTGATCACTACTCATGCCATTATTTCTCATCTTTTATGAAGCAGGAATTTACCTATTCTTGATTTCAGATTCTACACTGCTAAGGCAACCGACAACGGTGTCGGAACACTTAACAACATCTTGATAGAATTTTTCTGCACCATCTTGATCACCATCGTTATATTTACGAATAATGTCACCAATATAACCGTGCATTTTTTCATGCACATTTTCCATTTCAACCATGGCTGCAATATCACCGTACATGTTCATTCCATCAGAATAAAGCCACTTACCCAGATCACATTGTTTATGAGAAACCGCATGGGCCGATGTTAAAGCTTCTTTTCCATCAAGAAAATGTCTCAATTTACTTTTCCAGGCAAGGTGTTTATTTCTTGCTAATGCGAAGTCAAGAGAGGACTCTTTTTTTTTAATGCTACTCCCTCCTCCTTGAGTATTAAAAAACTGCATTTGTCGATTCATCTGCAGTGCCTGCTCTGACATATTGGTACTGGCGGCTGATGCTTCTTCTGCTAATGCTGCATTTTGTTGAGTCAGGTCATCCATACTGGTGATAGCTGTACTCACCTGGTCAACGCCTGTTGACTGTTCAGAGCTTGCTGCTGCAATTTCAGCCACTATATCTTTAACTCGTTTTACACCGTTAACAATTTCACCAAGCTTTTCACCTGATTCATTCACCAGTTCAGAACCCGCCTGAACTTTTTTCACAGAGTCATTAATCAAGTCTTTTATTTCTTTGGCTGCAGTTGCACTACGACCAGCCAGGTTTCTAACTTCTGTAGCCACAACCGCAAAACCTCTGCCCTGTTCACCGGCACGTGCCGCTTCAACACTTGCATTGAGTGCCAGTAGATTAGTCTGGAAGGCTATTTCATCGATAACACCAATAATTTCAGCTATTTTGGTGCTGGACTGGTTTATTTCCGTCATTGCAACAACTGCCTGCTCTACCACTTTTCCACCTTCATCAGCAGTTGAACCTGCATCGGTTGCCAGAGTATTCGCATGAGCAGCATTATCGGCATTTTGTTTCACGGTACTGGTAATTTCTTCCATGCTGGAAGCAACCTGTTCCAGTGCAGCTGCCTGTTGTTCAGTACGTGAAGAAAGGTTGTTATTGCCTGAGGCAATTTCACCTGACGTACCATCAATCTGGGTTGAAGATTCACGTATCTCGGTGACGATGCTCAACAACTGCCGGATCGTGCCATTAACGTTATCTTTTACTTCACCAAATAATCCGTCATAAGCTCGATCAATGGTATTGGTTAAATCACCATCACGTAAGCTTCCCATAACATTATTGATATCGGTAAAGGTTGCTTCGAGTACATCCAGCATACTGTTTAAACTTGAGGCTAATTGTTCAAAGAAACCTTCTTTACCATCAAGGGATAACCGGCTATCCAGTTTTCCTGCCTGTGCATCAACCAGTAAATCTGAAATTTCATTTTCAATAGCCACTTCCTGGGTTCGATCCTGCCATTCAGCTACTGTGCCGACTCGTCGTCCATCCACCGAAACAGGGTTGGCAATCACTCGCATAGAGCGACCTCCTATTTTTAAATCAGCTGTGTATTGTTGCGATAACTGTTCCAGCATACCCCGTTGATGAGATGGGTTTTTATGGAAAATATCAATGTTACTACCCAATAGATCAGCCGCTTTAAAATCCGGTATATCTTTCTGAAAATCAGCTTCAGCCGTGTGAAACATTTTGCTGATAGTATCGTTAATATAAATTACATTTAAATCAGCATCGGCCACCATCACGTTGGCACTGACATTATCCAGTGCTGTTTTGATACGTTCACCTTTCACGGCCTGTTCTCTGGCATCCATCACATCAAAACCCAGTCTGACCTGAGTTGAGAAGATATTTCGCATCATGTCACCCAGATCATCTGGGCGAGACATATCTATCCAGTCAAAATAATTTCCATTTGACATGGCATCCAACGTCTCTGCCATTGTATGAATGGGCTTGCTGACATTGCGCACATTTATTACACCAAGAATAAAAGCTACAACACCTGAAACTGCTAATATTGTACTTACCATTGATACAGATGCTCCTGAAGACAATAAAAAGGCCAATAAGAACATCAGTAAAGCAATACCACCTGCACTCAGGTACATCCAGGAACTATAAGTAACCGATTTAAACTTCTGAACCAGTTTTTGAGTGGTTGTTTTTTCTAAAGATACTTTTCCTGCATTGATATCTTTATAGAGTTGCTCAGTCTGTCTAATTACTTCATCGGAAGGTCGTGTACGAACAGACATGTATTCGACAACTTTGCCATTTTTCCTGATCGGTGAAACATTGGCACTGACCCAGTAATAATCACCATTTTTAGCTCTATTTTTAACCGGAGCTGTCCATACCATGCCTTCTTTAATATCATCCCATAGCCATTGGAAAGCTTCTGGTGGCATATCTGGATGTCTTACCACATTATGGTTTTTACCGATTAGTTCCGATTCTTTAAAACCACTGATATCCAGAAAGTCCTGGTTTACATAAGTAATAATACCTTTCAAGTTAGTCTTAGATACAAGGATTGATCCCTCTCGCATCTTGACTTCATTTTGAGTTACTGGCTCATTAATCTTCATTACTCAACTCCAAACTTTTTGAATAGCCAAATTCATATTCAAGTGATTCATTTTGTGTTCATCTTTATTTTTTTGATGAACTATTTATAGTTTCTTTTTCAGGTTTTACTTAATTAATATCGGTTTTTCTCTAAATTTCTTTAACTTAAATAGTATTCAGAAAAGCTCAAAACTCTTCCCATTCATCATCATTAAAGTCTTCAGTGACCGTATTTTTTTTACTATTTTTAGTCACAGGCTGTACATTTTTTGACCTAGTGTAATTTACTGATTTATTCACAGGCAGCTCTACTGGTGCATTAGATTTTAATTTTTCATTATCATAAGACCGGGGAACTGGCTCATAGTCAACATTTGAGTCCTGGGTAAAAAATTCTAAATGACGAGCCATGTCATTAGTTCGTTTACTCAGGGAGACACTCGCAGCTGATGTCTGTTCTGCCAGGGCTGCATTTTGCTGTGTGGTTTCATCCATGCTGGTCACTGCTGCATTAACCTGTTCTATACCGGTAGATTGCTCCTGGCTTGCGGAAGCTATCTCTCCGACAATATCGCCAACTTTCTTAACGCCCATCACGATATCTTTCAGCGTTTCACCCGATTTGTTAACCAGCTCTGAACCGGCATTGACCTTATGCACACTATCCTGAATTAATTCTTTAATTTCTTTTGCTGCGGTGGCACTGCGCCCAGCCAGGTTTCTAACTTCAGTAGCCACAACAGCGAAGCCTCTACCCTGTTCACCGGCTCC
>JABHSO010000179.1 GCA_018669845.1 Gammaproteobacteria bacterium
ATCAACAATATATTCAGCTAAGCTGAAACATGCACTACACCCATGTGCCGAGGATAAAATGAATTACAGTCTAAACTTCACTGCCAGTATTCTGGTTTGCAGTGCCTGCCTCCTTCCATATCAATCGCTACAGGCTTCAGAAATTTCATTCACTCCTCGAGCATCAGTTTCATTAACATCTTATAAATTTTCTCAAACTCCCAGACCCGGAGCACTTACACCTAGCGGTATAAATGGAGATGATTTTCCCGAAGTGACCTTCGATGTCACTTTTAAAATACTGGGACTAGGTGGTACTTTCTTTAAAGATGGTTATTACCTTGACCTGTCCGTACAAAAATCAGCCGATGAAGAAGATTCTTTTACATTAGATGACCCGGCCATTCCTGGTGGCACATTCACAGAAACTTTCACCGGTGATCGTGAAGATTTTGCAATTACTTTCGGCAAGAAAATTCTGGATAACAAAGGTGGACTCTATATCGGTTATAAATCTGGCAAAAGTGAAGCCTCCGGTGATCAGGGTCAGCACCTGTCATTTAAAGAAAAGGGCTTATTTATTGGCGCAAACTATGGCTGGAAGGTATCCAACTCCGGACATTTCTCCATCAACTTCGCTTTTGCTGACCTGGAAGGAGACCTCACTGAAGATGTGACTAATGCTTTATTCACCAGCTTACCCACTCCTTTGGATATTAATGCCACCAGTGATGCCCAGGGATTAAGTTATGGCTTGAGCTGGTCATCACGACTAACTGACAAACTCAGTTATTCCGTATCAGTGGATTCCAAAAAATATACCTTTGATAATATTAAAGATAGCAACCCGGCCACCATCACATCAAAAGAGTTTGAGGAAGAACTGAAAAGCGCTATGATTTCAGTTTATTTTCAATTTTAGGTAAAGCCTTAACTCATTTTAATGAATATTCCCGGATACCAGTTAGGCAGGGAGATTGCAGTTGGAGAATACTGCTCTGTTTACAATGCGCTTGAAATAGAGTCCAGTAAAACAGTCACCATCAGGTTTTTTCAGCCAGAATTATCCTCTAATACTGATTTTTGCAAACATGTAAAAGCAAGCGCCAAACTATTACTGAATAAAAAAATTGGACATATCATTCCTGTTAAACAGGCTGTGTCCGATCCCGAAGGCTGCTATTTAATAACCGAATACTTTCCCTGTGCGCAAAATAATCCGCCATTGCTCACGGCCTTCACCATTGATGAAGTGTTAAATTTTGGACAGCAACTAGCCGAGAGTCTTAGTCAGTTACATAAGCTGGGCTTAGTTCATGGCGGAGTATCAACTTCAAATCTTATTTTTCCAAATTTTTCTCAAGTTACTCTGGGCTCATATTCTTTTCAGCGAACCTTTAAGAAAGAAACCCTGATTTCTTCTTTGCCCATATCTCTTGAAGAAGCCTTTTATATTGCACCTGAATTTTCTACCGGTCTCGATGCCCGGTCAGATTTTTATTCTTTAGGTGTTATTCTTTTTGAGCTACTTTTTAAAACAAAACCTTTTAGTGCTGAAAACCTTCAGCAATTACAATATAAAAAAGAACATATGCAGTTTGTAGTTCCACATGCTTCTGCACAAAAACTGGTTCCTTTATTCGATAAATTACTCGCATCAAATCCAGAGCATCGAATTTCTAGTGTAGGTGACTATCTAAAAATAGTTGAACAATGCGGCTACAATATAGAAGAACCAGAAACACCCATTGCAGAACCACAACATTCATCAGGCACTGCCTCTAAAACCAGACCACCTTCAAATCAGGGTAAAACCATCTTAATTTATTCAGCTATAGCTGGACTGTTTATGATCGGTATTCTGGCTTTTTTAACTTTTGGAATTGCTCCTGAAGAAAAAATTGAAAAAAGGCCAGATGTATCAATTTTTGAAGCTGAACCAATACCAGCTATTCCTGTAGAAAAAACAGTTACTACCCGGCAGCCTGAAATTGTAAATCAGGCAGACCTGTTGCTTCAAAAAGCCCAACAGCAAATTCTACAAAATAATTTCGGTGCTGCTTTGATGAGCATTAACAATGCCTTAAAAGAAGACCCTCAACATACAGCCGCAAAACAGTTAAAGCAAAAAATAGAACTTGAGTTTGAAATACGATCTTATCTCAACAAGGCTGAAAAACTGTTAACGCAGGGTAAGCTCACCAGGCCGGAAAATGAGAATGCTTATAAAACCTATAAAGCATTGTCAAAGATATTACCTTCCGGAGATAACAGAGTTAAACAGGGGTTACAAAAAATAACCCGACGATACGCCCAGCTTGCAAATGGCTTAGTCCTAAAAAAGCAATTCGACGCCGCCAGGAAATATATATCATCAGGTCTCACCATAAGCCCTGGCGACCAGGAACTTAAACAGTTAGAGTTTTATATTAAGCAACAGGAAAAAATTCTAGCCGAGCAGCAACGACTTCAGGCAGCCAGAGTTAAGCAGCAGAATGAACTCCGTTTAAAACAGCAGCAAGCTGAACAAATCAAACTACAACAGCAGCAACAGTTACTTAAAAAAAATAGACTTGCAGCACAACAACGGAAAGAACAGCTCCGGTTAAACCAGGAAAAAGAGCGCGAGCAAAAAAAGCAGTTACAATTTAAAAAACAAAAAATTGATTCTATGATTTTAAATGCTCGAAAGCTTTTAAGACGCAGTCCACTAACCCTGGAAACTTTATCTAATGCAGTGACCATCCAAAGTGAACTGACCTCATTAACCGAAGGCGACTCTAGAGTACCGGCCCTTTTCCGTCAGATTGTAGATTCATATAGCTCGCTAGCTAATTCTCAAAAAGAGATTCCAGATTATCCAACGGCCCTAAACACCATTAACCAGGGGCTGGCTCTGGATAGAAATAATTCAAGGTTGTTACGAATTAAAGACGATATTAATACCTTAATTGCCGAAGAAAAAGAAAGGAAAAGCCAGATTCCAATTATTGGTACATTTTAAATTCTATTAACGATATATTTGTCGATAATAAATTTGATTAGAATCACCGCTATAAATACCAAACGTAGCTTTTGAGCTGGGGTCTTCAGCTCCAGCAACACCATCCCAGTTAAACCGAAGCCAAAGATCATTCGATGTATTCAGGTTAGGCGTTATAATAATATCACCGGTATTCCCTGTACCGGGTGCTGTCAATCCAATATCTAAAATACCACTACTCGCCGTCGTAGAAACAACAGATACCGTTGACGAACCACCCGTTAGCAAACTTGATACTGACAAATCTGCATCATTAATTATGGTGCAATTATCACTCGTATTAACGACAAAGTTAGACCCATCAAAATACTCAGCTTTCATCGGCATGGTTAAATCAATTAATTCTGACCCGAATACATTACCCAGAGTCAATCGACCATAATGAACTTCGGTACTGCCAAGCATAACCGGGCTAGCAGAAATCAGTGTGACTTCATCAGAACTGCTGACCAAATTTACCAGAGTTGTCGTTTTATCCTGCAATCCCATATCCCAACTCAAATCGATATCAAATTGTGTACTACCAATCGTTCCAGCACTAAAACCCTGATTGACGGTAAAAGTTTCAAGATCATAAGCACTACCGGTTTCACTATTTTCGATACTTAGCTCACTGGACACAGCCAGTGTCGCATAAGAACCTCTAAACCCATCTGTACGACTATTCGATTTATTTTGTGCTTCCAGAGTGACTTCTGCAGAGAAAGTTTGACTGGCATAAGTAAAGCCACCCGATCCACAGGCATCATTAACCAAACTTGATGTCACCGCATATTGATAAGGATTAAAACGACCAACATTGGGGGCAGAGCCAGAAATATTCACGCCACTTGAAAAATAATCAGTATCCGTCAAGTTAGCTGAAATATCGATAATACCAACATTGGAGTAAGTCATTAATGCATCTGCTTGAATACCGGAAGTAAATGTATCGAACAATCCACCCGCTACTCCATTAACAGTAAAACCTCCTAGAGTGGCTCCAGCAGGTTCAAAAACAGATGCCGATAAAGTTATAGTCTCACCCTCAGCACCAAAAGAAGATGCTGAAGCATTATCACCCAAATAAGCACTCACATCTGGCACACCATCATTATCACTATCATCTGCTGCATTCCATAATACCCCTGCAACCGTTACCCTAAAATCTTCCCCTGCCTGAGTGAAAATACTGCCTGCTATGCCAGAGGCATATGACAGATCGCTCCCGTTACTATCATCAACAGAACCATTATCAGTAAAATCTGCATCTCTTAAGTTATCAAAATCTATACCAATGCCAAAAGGCCTAACAATTTGCAAACTGGATGTTCCGGCAATTGTGCCTGCTGCAAAAGTATTGGAAATATCTGCCAGCTCAATCGTAAATTTACCAATATCACTGGTTGCCAGAGTCACATTGGCAATACCAGCGGTAAATGTAATATTGCCATTATCCACACCCGGATCGGAAGACGGCAGTGTATCTCCATCCAGAGAAGGTGAGTTTAAACTGGGATCAAAAATATTTTTAGTTCGCCACAGCTTGAGTGGTTTAACACCATCATAAGCTGTAGCCACACCACAGCCTATTACGGGGTCTTTACGAATCATTTGAATTTGATAGCTATGATCTCGCCCAGCAACCGGTACATCGTCACCTGTAACCAGAGCATCCGTGTCGGTAATAGTGAAAGCATTATCACTGAAGGTAATGTCGGAAGAAGTCGATGTAACTGGTACAATTGAATCGGTTATTGAGATAGTCAGCGTTTCTGCATGTTCATTGGATAATGAAAGTGTAACTGAACCTGTATCCAGCACATCAAATGTATAAGCAGCACTACCGTTATCATCATTATCCGGGTTTGGATTGATAGTATTAGTCGCTGTTATTGTCGAGAAGTTACCGTGTGAAGTACTGCTTACAATTGATACCGTTTCAGCATAATCAGGAATCACATTATTACTACTATCTTCAGCAGTGACGGTAAAACCAAAGGGAGTACAGGTATTGCCCGAGCCTGCACCGACATCGATTACAAAGTGGTCAACCAATGTTGTTGATCCTGAACAAACATGAGTTTCATTCATAATACTGACTATATCAGCAGATGGTAAAGCTCCATGATAGACCCTTATTTCATCTATCGAACCATGCCAGACATCTGTACCCGAACCCCGACCTTGCCAAATGCTATCACCAATCATAAATTGATCAATGGTTGACAAATCCCTGCTGCCCACTACAAGCTCATTATCCAAAACTCCATTTTTGAATATCTGCATTGTATTACCATCATAAACTGCAGCAATATGTGTCCACTGATTTAACGGGGCATTAGTCGAAACAGTATCCAGTCGCCAGTCTTCAACATAAAAATGAATCTCATCTGCAGATTGATAGCGTACCAACCCATAGCCATCTTCCCAGTCAGCATTTTCATTTGCCTGGACCATAATAGTCGACCAATCACTATAGCTGGAAGGATAAACCCAGGCCATAATCGTAATAGTATTTGAATACGGAATACCTGGTACTTCTATGTAATCATTAGTACCGTCAAAAGAACCATATCGACAGGTGCCTGGTGTACCCGAAATTGCAGGGTTAGCATCATCGGTATCAACACCATTATACGATGTACCATCAAAATTTCCCTGAGTATCAGAGACATCTCCAGCAGCACCCGACCAACTGTCCTCATCCATACGAAATTCAACGGCAGCTCCAATAATCGATAATTCGTTTGAAGAAGTATCAGTAGCACTAATTGCAGATGCATCTACTGAAGTAGCTATAACCTCATAGAGTCCAATACTCAATGGAATAATACTGCCAAGATCCAGAGCCCAGTCATCACCAACATTCGTCAACTCACTACTGCCTGCCAGGGTATAAGTAACACTATCAACAATGATACTGAAACCACCTGCCGAATCGCTGCTGCTAAAGGTTCCAGTTAAAACGGGCGTTGTATCAACTGTTGTCTGACTATCAACTGTAGCTGAGCTAATTGTTCTTGCCGCCCAGGAATTACCACTTAAAAATAAACAAATTCCAAAAATTAATAGTATTTTTTTCATAAAGGTAAAGTTAGTGGCTTTAAACAAGTTATTAGATTTAATAATTACTCA
>JABHSO010000195.1 GCA_018669845.1 Gammaproteobacteria bacterium
TACAGTTTACCTTCGATGTTAACAAGAATGTCTGCATCGTAAGTTAAAATCATCTTTTTTAATTCTGTTGTTCTTTCTTTACCGTTAAAAAGGTAATACACATAATGTGCCTGATTAGCATGGTACTGATCATTGATAGCAGCACTGCCAAGTAAAAATTCTACCTGACTTTTAGTCATTCCGGTTTTTAGTTGTTCTAATTTTTGCGGATCAATTTGATTTCCTTGCGGGATATCCATGCGGTAAATACAGGCCTGTAATGTTATAATTAAAAACCCAACTAATATAAGTAGTCTGATGCGCATAATGTTCTGATGACTTTAGATCTATTAAACAGGTCGGTGATGATACTTTGCTAATCATCAAACAGCAACGATAGTTACAACAATTGAGAACAATATGGAATCTTCAGATATTAAAAAAGCAGGCCTGAAAATTACTTTACCCAGAATGAAAATTCTGGATTTACTAGAGAATAATGGAGAGCGCCATTTAAAGGCAGAAGATATATATAAAATGTTACTGGATGCAGGGGAAGATATAGCTCTGGCAACGGTATATCGTGTATTGACTCAGTTTGAAGCTGCCGGACTGGTGAATCGCCATCACTTTGAAGGTGGGCATGCCATCTTTGAACTCAATGACGGTGAACACCATGATCACCTGGTCGATATTAAAACGGGTAGAGTAGTTGAATTTTACGATGAAGTTATTGAAAAACGACAAAGAGAAATTGCAGCAGAATATGGATTTACAATCAGTGAACATACAATGATTTTGTATGGGGAATTTGATGAGAAACCCTAAGGACAATTTTTACCGCAAAGGACGCAGAGGTACGCAAAGGTTTTTTAGGCTTGATAAAATTTTAAGTCAATACTTATTAAACAAGTGTTAACAGGTAACTTATAAAAATTTATTAGCACTAACCTAAATATTGTAGTTGCCTAACCATTTTTCCCTTTGCGTACCTTTGCGTCCTTTGCGGTGAATATCTTTTAAACGTTATTAATCATTTCCTGTGCATGAGCCCTTGTTTGATCTGTGATCGTCATGCCGCCTAACATTCTGGCTATTTCTTCTAGTCGTTGATTCTGATTTAGCGTTATTACATCGGTGCTGGTTTCAATGTCGGTTTTGATTTTATTGACCTGAAGATGTTGGTGAGCCTGTGAAGCGACCTGGGGTAGGTGGGTAACGCAAAATACTTGCCTGTTAGTCGCAATTTGACGCAGTTTACGACCAACTATCTCGGCTATGCCTCCGCCAATACCACTATCTACTTCATCGAAAATGAGCGTGGGAATCAGGCTTGATTCGCTTAATATCACTTGTATGGCAAGACTTATTCTTGATAACTCACCACCCGATGCTACCTTGTTTAACGCTTTAACCGATTGTCCAGGGTTGGCGCTGACCATGAACTGGATCTGATCGATACCATGGCTGGAAAAATTTGAAGCGTCTTGTCGACTATCCAGTTGAATTTCAAAACTGCCACCTTGCATGCCTAATGTTTGCATGACTTCAGTGATTTGTGCAGAAAGAGTGGTGGCCGTATTGTGACGTAACTCAGACAGTTCGTTTGCTTTTTCCAGATAGTTATTCGCAGCCTGATCCAGTTGCTGTTGCAGCTTCTCTACATCTTCTCCATCAAGCATTAATAAATCCAGTTCCTGCCTTAATGAGCTGGCATAACCAACCAGTTCTTCGATACTAATCTGGTGTTTTCTTGCAATACTTTGTGCTTGACTAAGTCGGTTATTCAGCCAGTCCAGCCGGTTTGGATCGATGTCGATGCTATCCTGATAATTACGTAATTCTGAGGAAGCTTCCTGAATTTGAATTAATGCACTTTTAACCAGTTCGGTGGTTTCATTCAGGCTTGAATCTAAATTTTTTAAAGATTCTAATTGCTGTACGCTGTGAGATAACTGCTGTTGAATATTTGAATCGTCATCTTCGTATAAAGTCGCTATAACTGAACCGGTTGTCTCAATAATTTGACCTGCATGAGAAAGGCGACTGTATTCATCCTGCAAGCTATTAACTTCTCCCTCTGATAGCGATAATTCTTCAAATTCCTGGCTGTATAATTTGAGTAAATCTATTCGTTGTTCTTTTTCCAGAGATTGATCCTGTACCTGTTGCAGACGCTTTTTTAGCAATTTCCATTCGCTGAATAATGTTTGAGTTTCAGTTAACAGAGTGGTGTCAGGCAAAGATGCGTCCAGTAACTGGCGTTGAACATTTGCTTTTTGTAAAGATTGATGCTCATGTTGCCCGTGTAAATCGACCAGCTTTTCTCCAAGCGCTTTCAACTGTGTAAGCGTTACGGGCGAGCCATTGATAAAGGCTTTACTGCGCCCATTCGCCTGAATGACACGGCGCAGCAGGCATTCCCCTGAATCATTCAGCTCAAATTGTTGTAACCATTGCTGAGCACTTAAAAGCTGGGATGTATCAAAACTCACCGTTATATCTGCTTTATCACTGCCAGCCTTAACACAGTCACTATCTGCACGGTCTCCAAGAACTAACTGAATAGCATCCAGCAGGATAGATTTACCTGCACCTGTTTCTCCGGTTAGAGCTGTCATGCCTGAATTAAACTCAATATGAACTCGATCAATAATGGCGAAATTATTGATCACAATAGATTCTAACATCAGGGCTGGTTACTCCATTTGAGTTTGGCTCTTAAGATATGAAAATAATCATAATTAGGGGGGTGTAGCAGGGTGATTTCTTTCGGGTAGCGTTTTATCAATACACAATCTCCATATTTTATAATAGCTTGAGTCGCTCCATCTAAACTAATTTGTCCTACCATATCTGGTTGGCTCAACCTGATTTCAATTTGTTGGTTGGCGGGCAATACAATAGGACGGTTACTTAAGGTGTGTGGACAGATTGGGACAAGTGCAATGGTATCCAGTGAAGGGTGCATGATGGGGCCTCCACCGGATAAGGAATAAGCTGTCGAGCCAGTAGGCGTTGACACAATCAAACCGTCTGCACGCTGTTTATTAATTAACTGATTATTTGTAAATACTTCAAATTCAATCATGCTTATGGATTGGTGACTATGTAAAATAATATCATTTAGCGCAATGTGTTGAATTGTTTCGCTATTTTTCATGTGAATATCACCTTGCAGCAGAAAGCGTTTTTCAACACTGTAATTACCGTTAAAAATATCTGATAAATGCTTTTCCAGCTCAGCCATAGTGACATCGGCCAGAAAGCCAAGCCGACCGAGGTTTATGCCGAATAAAGGGATACCAAAATCCACCAGGTGTCGAGCAGCCCTCAAAATGGTGCCATCACCACCCATTGAAACAGCCAGGTCAGCTTGTTGCCCCAATTGTTCAAGGCTTACTTGCGTATATTCATTGCTCGTAATTTGATTGTCCAGATAATGGATGAGTAAATCTCCATGTCTGGAAAGTGCTTGACAGATTGTGTGGATTTCATCTTTGTGAGAATCACTGTCCTGGCGAACTATTAATCCAATGGTTTTAAATGGAGTCTTTATCATATGCTTAAAAATATGGCTCTTTACAGACGGATAATTCAGTTTACAATTCTTTCTATTATTAATATCACTATGATTTAACCTCTGATGCCTGAAAAATACGAACTTGATGAACGTGCACAAATTCTTTTCAGGCAGCTGATTCAATCCTACACTAAAGATGGTCAACCTGTTGGCTCTAAAAGCCTGGCTCAGCAATCTGGCATTGATGTCAGTTCAGCGACTATTCGCAACATAATGCATAACCTGGAAAAACTGGGTCTGGTGGATTCACCACACACTTCTGCAGGGCGTGTTCCAACTCAGGCGGGTTACCGGTTTTTCATTGATAGTTTATTGGAAGTCAGGGATTTAGGAAAGTCTGCAGAGCAAACATTGAGTGATACTTTCAGTGTTGATAAAACATCCAATGATTTAATTCAGAGTGCATCTGGAATTTTATCTCAAATGACTCAGTTGACAGGCCTTATCAGTGTGTCTCGACCAGCCAGTGTAAATGTACGTCATATAGAATTCATGAAGTTAACCGATCGTCGAATTTTAGTGATTATGGTGATCAACTCAGACCAGGTTCATAATAAAGTTATTCAGGTGGATAGAGATTACACCGATCTTGAATTAACCGAAGCAGAAAAACTACTCAGCCAGTATTTAATCGGCTCAGGCTTTAATGCGGCTAAAAAGAAATTACAGCAGGAAGTTAAAAAACATAAAGACGATGTTAATCGCATCATGGAATCGGTTCTGGATGTTATGGGCTCAGTTTGTGAGCAGGAAAAAAATCATGATGCGCTATTAACTGCCGGAGAATCTAACCTGCTTCAGTTTGCTGAATTATCTGACATTAACAAGTTAAGAGATATTTTCGATACCTTTAACCAAAAGCGGGATTTATTGCATATCCTGGATGGCTGTTCTGATGCCGAAGGTGTTCAAATATTTATTGGCAGCGAGTCTGGCTATAAAGTTCTTAGTGACTGTACCGTCATCGGTGCCCCTTACAGTCTGGGTGAAGATGTGGTTGGTGTGTTAGGTGTCATCGGCCCAACTCGAATCGCTTATGAAAAAGTTATTCCAGCTGTCGATTTAACCGCGAGATTATTAAGTTCAGCCTTGAATACTCAAAAATAATCCACACTTACCAGCACAGTATTTAAAATTGATCCTTACAACGGAGTATAAACATGACAACTGAGCCCAATGCACCTGAAAAAGCAACCTTAGAAGCAGAACAAATCAAGCAACCTGAAGGTGCAGAAGATATAAATGAGCTTGTTGATGATGAAGACAGCACTGATGAAAACGATATTACGGTAGAACTTGCTAAAGCTCAGGTTACTATTAAAGATTACTGGGATCAGATCATGCGTCTTAATGCTGAAATGGAAAATAATCGTAAACGTGCTCAAAGAGATATAGAGAACGCACATAAATTTGCAGTTAAAAACTTTGCCGAAGCGTTATTACCAGTTTCTGACAGCATGGAAATGGGTCTCAATGCCGCACAGGCTGAAAACGCTAATATGGATTCTATCAAGGAAGGCATTACCATGACACTTGAACTGTTTCAGAAAACACTCGAAAAGAATGGCATTACTTCGGTAGATCCTCAGGGTGAAAAATTTGATCCAGAACAGCATCAGGCGATGAGCATGATGGAAAGTGATGAAGCTGATCCTAATACCGTTATGGCCGTGATGCAAAAAGGTTATTTGTTAAATGAACGATTGATTCGTCCAGCGATGGTAGTAGTTTCTAAGGCGAAAAGTTCTTAGCAGAAATCATTTTAAGACCTGTCAAAAAGCGGTATTTAGCTTCTAAATACCGCTTTTTTTGTTTGTAGGTTGAATAATAATCTGTGCTGATGATGATAAATATTTCTTCTTTATCATCACAGACATAAATATTACAAAACTTCTTCACTAAACCCTTGAAAGCAGGGAAAAAGACCCTACTTCTGGTACAAGTTAAATATTTTTAGAAATTTGGAGATTTATTATGGGTAGAATTATTGGTATTGACCTGGGTACGACAAATTCATGCGTATCTGTTATGGAAGGCGACGCACCCAAGGTTATAGAAAATGCTGAAGGTGATCGTACTACACCTTCAATTGTTGCATTCACAGATGATGATCAGGTTTTAGTTGGACAACCAGCTAAACGTCAAGCTGTTACAAACCCTACAGATACTCTGTATGCGGTTAAGCGATTAATTGGTCGTCGTTTTGAAGAAAAAGCGGTTCAGAAAGATATAGATCTGGTGCCTTACACTATTTTAAAAGCTGACAACGGTGATGCCTGGGTAGAGGCAAAAGGTAAAAAAATGGCTCCACCTGAAGTTTCTGCACGCGTACTTCAGAAAATGAAAAAATCAGCTGAAGATTATCTTGGTGAAGAAGTGACTGAAGCTGTTATAACAGTTCCAGCCTATTTCAATGACTCTCAGCGTCAGGCTACTAAAGATGCCGGTAAAATTGCCGGTCTGGAAGTAAAACGTATTATCAATGAACCTACTGCTGCTGCACTGGCTTACGGTATGGATAAAGCTACGGGTGACAAAACTCTGGCGGTTTACGATCTGGGTGGTGGTACTTTTGATATCTCTATCATCGAGGTTGCAGAAATTGATGGTGAGCATCAATTCGAAGTATTATCAACTAATGGTGATACTTTCTTAGGTGGTGAAGATTTTGATTTTCGTTTAATCGATTATCTTGCCGACGAATTCAAAAAAGAACAGGGCATGGATTTACGTGGTGACCCTTTGGCCATGCAACGTTTGAAAGAAGCTGCTGAAAAAGCCAAAATTGAATTGTCATCGAGCACGCAGACTGATGTGAATTTACCTTACATAACGGCTGATGCTTCAGGGCCAAAACACCTTAACCTGAAAATTACTCGTGCCAAGCTTGAGTCTCTGGTTGATGATCTGGTCGCCCGCACAATAGATCCTTTAAAAACTGCGCTTGAAGATGCTGGTTTATCGGTATCGGAAATTGATGACGTCATCCTGGTGGGTGGACAGACTCGTATGCCTAAAGTGCAGGAAGTTGTTAAAGACTTCTTTGGTAAAGATCCTCGTAGAGATGTGAATCCTGATGAAGCCGTAGCGTCCGGTGCGGCAATTCAAGGTGGTGTATTAGGTGGTGATGTCAAGAACGTATTGTTGTTAGATGTGACACCTTTATCTCTGGGTATCGAAACGTTAGGTGGTGTTATGACCAAGCTGATCGATAAAAACACAACAATCCCTACTAAAGCATCGCAGACTTTTTCTACTGCTGAAGATAACCAGACAGCTGTAACCGTTCATGTTTTACAGGGTGAACGTGAAGTAGCTACGGCTAACAAATCTTTAGGTCGATTTGACCTGTCAGATATTCCACCGGCTCCACGTGGTGTACCTCAGGTTGAAGTTACTTTCGACATTGATGCGAATGGTATTCTGCATGTATCAGCGAAGGATAAGGCGACAGGTAAAGAACAGAAGATTGTGATCAAGGCTTCCAGCGGTTTATCTGATGATGAAGTTCAAAACATGATCAAAGATGCTGAAGCACATGCAGATGAAGATCGTAAGGTTCGAGAGCTGGTTGAAGTTCGTAATCAGGCTGACGCAATGATTCATGCGACGGAAAAGTCGCTGAAAGATCTTGGTGATCAGGTTGAAGCTGCTGATAAAGAAGCGATTGAGTCAGCCACAGCTGATTTAAAGAAAGCTCTGGAAGGCACAGATAAAGAAGAGATTGAAGCTAAGACTAAAGCTCTGGCTGAAGCTTCTGGTAAACTGGCTGAAAAAGCATATGCTGCGAATGCAGGTGATGAAGAAGGCGCAGAGGGTGCACCTGCAGGTGATGCTGGAGCAGCTAACAATGCTGATGACGATGTTGTTGACGCTGAGTTTGAAGAAGTTAAAGACGATAAAAAATAATCGTTAATAGCTTTATTGACCCCGTAGCGGGCGAGTGTGTAAACACTCGTCCGCTTCTTGCGTTTTACCTCGCTAAATATTGAATAGAAATAAATTATGTCGCAAAGAGATTATTACGAAGTCCTTGGGGTGAGTAAAACGGCTTCAAGTGCTGAAATGAAAAAAGCATTTCGTCGCCTTGCGATGAAATATCATCCTGATCGTAATACCGACGGTGATGAAGAGACTGAGCATAAATTCAAAGAAGCTAAAGAAGCATATGAGATATTAACCGATTCTCAAAAACGTGCTGCCTATGACCAGTTCGGTCATGCTGGTGTGAATCAACAGGCCGGTGGTGGTAGTGGATTCGGCGGTGGCGGATTTGGTGATGCCTTCAGTGATATCTTTGGCGATATTTTTAGTGGTGGCGGTGGAGGCCAGCGAGTGCGTAAAGGTGCTGATCTACAGTACAACCTCGAACTCAGTCTGGAAGATGCAGTTGCCGGTACAACGGTTAAAATTAAAGTACCAACTCATAAAGCCTGTACCGATTGTGCTGGAACAGGTGCTAAAAAAGGTACTGCTCCTGAAACATGTACAACCTGTGCCGGTCATGGTCAGGTAAGAATGCAGCAGGGTTTTTTCTCTGTTCAACAAACTTGTCCCGCCTGTCGAGGTACTGGACAAGTCATCAAAGACCCTTGTAATAGTTGTCATGGTGAAGGTCAGGTAAAACACTACAAATCTCTATCGGTAGAAGTTCCAGCTGGTGTTGATAATGGTGACAGAATACGACTGAGTGGTGAAGGTGATCTTGGCGAACGAGGAGCACCTCCAGGTGACCTGTATGTTCAGATGCGAGTTAAAACTCATGCAATATTTGAAAGAGATAATGCAGATCTTTATTGTGATGTGCCAATCAGTATTGTCATTGCAGCACTAGGCGGTGAACTTGAAGTACCGAGTTTAAATGGCCGGTTGAAACTGAAAATTCCTGCAGGCACTCAATCTCATAAATTGTTTCGTATGCGCGGAAAAGGTGTTAAACCAGTTCGTGGTGGACCAGTAGGCGATTTAATATGTCGTGTGATTGTTGAAACACCGGTAAAACTGAGTAAAGAACAAAAAGAATTGCTTGAACAATTTGCTGAATCTATGGGTAAATCAGTCAAGAAACACAGTCCGAATGAAAACAGCTGGATGGATGGTGTAAAGAAATTCTTTGAAGATATGAAGTCTTAAACAAATTTTCACCACGAAGGCACGAAGAGCACGAAGTAGAGCTAAAAAAAGAACAGTCTTAATTAATTTATATGTTTGATTTGGACAGGTAATTAGAGATAAGTAAATACTAATTTTAAAAACCTTCGTGTTCTTTGTGCCTTCGTGGTGAATAAATACTTTAAAAAATTGAGAAAGAATCATGATTAAAATTGCCGTACCCGGAGCGGGTGGTCGAATGGGAAAAACTCTCATTGAGGCTTGCCAGGCATCAAACACCTGTGAATTATCTGCTGCTACTGAGCGACCTGATAGTAGTCTTGTAGGCGCAGATGCCGGTGAACTTGCAGGTGTTGGTCTGTTAAACGTTAAAGTATCTCCTTCAATAAATGAAACAGCTGATTTTGATGTATTTATAGACTTTACGCATCCTACGGTTACCACAAAGCATATTGATTATTGTGTAGCTAATAATCGAAAAATGGTCATAGGCACAACTGGGTGTGATGAAGAGCTTCAGGCCAAAATTCGCAAAGCTTCTGAATCTATAGCTATAGTTTATGCGCCAAATATGAGTGTTGGTGTAAATTTATGCCTTAAACTTTTACAGATGGCTGCTCAGGTGTTGGGTGATGATGTTGATGTAGAAGTTATTGAAGCGCATCATCATCACAAGGTAGATGCTCCATCAGGAACAGCTCTAAAAATGGGGCAGGTAGTTGCAGATACTTTAGGACGTGACTTAAATGAGTGTGCGGTTTATGGCAGAGAAGGGCAGACCGGTGCTCGTGATCCTAAAACCATTGGATTTTCTACTATCCGTGCCGGAGATATTGTCGGCGACCATACAGTAATGTTTGCTGGCCCCGGTGAACGAGTAGAAATTACCCATAAATCTTCTAGCCGAATGACTTATGCGAAGGGTTCATTGCGTGCAGCAAAATGGTTATCCAGCAAAGAAACGGGTCTGTTCGATATGATGGATGTATTGGATCTATCCTGAGTTAAACCTTTTCTTATTTTGCCGATTGATAAAATGGCATCATTTTAGGAATCATTTTCTTTAGTGCCTTCTCTCTATTTGCCGGAGAAGGGTGGGTACTCAGAAATTCCAGACTATTTCCTCCACCCACTTTGGACATTTTTTGCCAAAGAGTAACTGCAGCATTTGGATTAAATCCTGCTTTTGCGGCGAGTTCAATTCCAATCTTATCAGCCTCTGATTCAGATGTTCTGCTATTCGGTAGTTTTAATGCTACCTGAGCGGCTGCTGTGGCTAAAGATGTTGTGCCCGATGAATCCCCAATAGTGGTTTTATACAGGTTAACGGCCAGGTCACTGGCCATTGCAACTGACATACGTTCGGCTGTGTGATTAGCTAAAGCATGCGAAATCTCATGCCCCATAACCTGAGCTATTTCATCATCTGTAGCCTTTAGTTGATTGATTAACCCTGTGTAAATTGCCATTTTTCCACCGGCCATGCACCAGGCATTAACGGTTTTGGGATCATCTATTACTTTAATGCTCCATTGCCAGTTTTTTGTTTCAGGGCGTTTTAATTTTGCCTGTTTGATTAGCTTCGCAGTAATGCTGTTTACCCGTTGAACCATTTTTGGATTACTGTCCAGCTGACCTTTCTTTTTAAAGGGTTCCAGTGTATTGATGTAAGCCTGCTTAGATGACTCGATTGCATTGCTTTCTGAAACTAGCATTATCTGTTTTCTTCCGGCTATGTTTGTTACGCAAGCAGAAAGAAGGAATAAAATAATAATGGTAATAAAAGTTTTGAAATAACTAGAGTTCATAGTAGGGCTACGGGTGAAAATTGACAGGCGATAAGATAACAGACATGCTCATTGAATAAGAGATTAAATACCGTAATTATTTAATAAACTCCACACATTCAAAAATTAGTCATGGCCTTTGATACTTTAAAAGCAGAAAAAATTTGGAAAACAGTGTGCAAAGTCCCTGCAGGTAAGGTCAGTAGTTATGGGTTTGTGGCAGATTTAGCCGGTTTACCGGGTAGAGCCAGACTGGTCGGAAAAGTGATGCAGTATGCTCCTGATGACCTGGATGTCCCCTGGTATCGAATATTAAAAAGTAATGGTCAACTTGCCTTTCCATCGGGCTCTTTGCAGGCTGAAAAACAGAAAGGTCTATTACAGGAAGAAGGAGTCGTGGTTTTGAATAACCGTGTGAAATTGAAAGACTTTGGGTGGTCTCCAGGTTTAGGGGAATTGATGGAGCTTGAGTTTTAAACATGAGGTGCGCATGGGCGCACCTCATGTTTATATGCTTGAAGAGCTTTTTATGGTGTTAGCGATAATAAACGTCTCACTTCAAATACCGCTACACTGGACATAGTGAAGTCGAGCTTTCTAAAAGCCTGTAATTCACTGAGTATCTGGTCATAGCGTCGAATAGCATAATCATATTTATCCATCCATTGTTTTAAAGCCTTGGTGGTATGACGTTTATTTTTTACAGATTTTAATATCAATTCGGTGAGCTGTCGCTGGGTTCTATGTAACTCATTTCTCATATTTGCTACAGCCAGCTGGTGCCAATGATTGCGAATATTGGTTTCTGAAATTTGCTCTCTTATCCAGTTCAATTGTAACCTTTCTGATATTGCAAAAAACAGGCGTGCTGTATTTTCTGTATTTGAGCGTTGAGAGATTTTGATCTCAATGATATCAAAAGCAGATGCAAGGATACTGATCTCAGCAAGTTCTATAGCGATCTTTTCCGGGAATTTTTGTTTTAACAATTGTCGCTTTGTGCTGGTATATGTTTTTCTGGCTTGTCCTGCGAGAGCATGAGGGATTACTTTCCGTAAACGAATAGAATCATTCAAATAACGTTTGATAAGTACTTCTACATCCATATGTGCAGGATGGTGTCTGAGTAGCCAGCTAATAGAGCGCTCCAGAAAACCACTGACCATTTTGAAACTTGCATAACGGTTTTGCTCATTAACCTGATTGTCAAGCAATTGAATTTCTTTCCACAATTTATCGGTGTTAAAAACTTTTTTACAGATAGCATAAGCTTTAGCAATACTAACAATGTTAGCACCTGTTTCTTCGCGCATTCTAAAACCAAAGCCCGGGCCTATCTGGTTGATTACCTGATTACTTAACTGGGTAGCGATGATTTCACGTTTTAGTGGGTGTGCCAGAATTTCATTTTTATATTTTTGCTGTATAGCTGCAGGAAAGTACTCCAGTAAGGTTTCGTCAAAGAAAGGTTCGTTGGCTAAATCTGAAGCCAGTAGAGCTTCTTTGTAGGTGAGCTTGCTATAAGACAAAAGGATGCAGAGTTCAGGGCCAAACAATCCCTTGTTTTGAGAATTCCTTTCTGTGATAGCGTCTTCGTAAGGCAGGTATTCTATTTTTCGGTTGAGTACTTTGGTGCTTTCAAGGTGACGAATAAAACGGTTATGTTCGTGCATTGACTCTGATGAGTGTAATAACACCATATCTATAATTTGTGTCTGATCGTAATTATTCTGTAGGCATAATTGAGCGATATCGTCGGTCATATCCGAGAGTAACTTATTCCTGTCCTGCATGCTCAACTCACCTTTTAGTACAAGCTGAGCCAACATGATTTTTAGGTTCACTTCATGATCAGAGCAATCAACTCCGGCAGAATTATCAATAGAATCGGTGTAAACCAGGCCACCTTTTCTTGCATATTCGATACGTCCAAGCTGGGTGAATCCCAGATTCCCACCTTCACCAATTACTTTAGCTTTAAGTTCTAAGCCATTGATTCGTAGGTTATCATTTGTTTTATCTTTAACCTGTTCATTAGTTTCTGATGAGGCTTTAACATAAGTTCCAATGCCTCCATTCCATAACAGATCAACAGGTGACTTGAGAAGAAGGTTAATCAATTCATCAGGTGTCAGGTAATTTGAACTGCTACCGGTGAGAGCTTTCAGCTGAGCGGATAATCTGATTTTTTTAAGCTTCCGGCTAAATATTCCACCACCTTTGCTAATTAAACTTTTGTTGTAATCAGTCCAGTTAGAGCGGGGTAATTTGAAAAGACGTTGTCTTTCAGTGAAACTGGTTTCGATATCAGGAGATGGATCGATAAAAATATGCAGGTGGTTAAAGGCGGCTACTAACTGAATGGTTGGTGATAACAGCATACCATTTCCAAATACATCTCCTGACATATCGCCTATAGCTAGCACAGTGAATTTTTCAGTTTGAATGTTTTTACCCAAACCTCGAAAATGTCTTTTGACAGATTCCCAGGCTCCACGAGCAGTAATGCCCATAACTTTGTGGTCGTACCCCGCTGAACCGCCAGAGGCAAAGGCATCCTGTAACCAGAAGCCGTGTGATTCAGAAACTTCGTTTGCTGTATCTGAGAAGGTAGCGGTGCCTTTGTCTGCGGCAACGACCAGATAGGGGTCTTCCTGATCGTGTAAATGAGTTAATGGCGGATGTTGGACTTTTCCTTTTATTAAATTATCGGTAAGTTCAAGCAATGCATGAATATATAACTGGTAACAGGTCCTAACTTCTTCAAATGTTTCATCACGGTCAAGTCCTGCTGTTTGTTTAGTGATAAAACCACCTTTAGAACCAGCAGGTACAATAACTGCATTTTTAACCATCTGGGCTTTCATCAAACCTAAAACTTCAGTTCGATAATCTTCTTTGCGGTCAGACCAGCGCAAACCACCTCGTGCTACTTTTCCACCACGTAAATGAATACCTTCGAAACGAGAACTGTACACAAATATTTCATAAACAGGATGAGGGTGAGGAAGTTTTGTGATTTTCCCGGATTCAAATTTAAAACTTATATAGGCATTATTTTGCTGGGCAGGATGGAAATAATTTGTTCTCACCGTTGCATCGATCAAATTTAAAAATCGTTTGAAAATTAAATCCTGATCCAGTGATTCGATTTCATTTAATAATTCCAGGTATTCCTGGTGTGTTTGATCAAATTTTTCACGCAGATTGTTTTCGGGATCAAATTTATACAGGAATAACTTGATAAACTTAAGCGTGATTAACGGGTGGGCATTTAATGTTTCTATGATTAAGGATTGGCTGTAAGGAAAATTAACCTGATTTAAATAAGCGGTATAAGCTCTTAAAATAGAGATGTTGTTTTTCTTTAAACAGGTAGTAAATAACAGTTGGTTGAAAGCATCATTTTCGGTTTCCTTATTCCAGATGGAGATAAAAAGTTCACGAAAGTAACGAGGCATTTTTCCATGATCATAAGCACATAATTCATGACACCTTTGCAATGTGAAATGGTGTAACCAGACTGAATTGCCATTCAGTTTTAACTGATAGGGTTTTTCCAGTAGTACTTCGAGACCCATTGATTCCAGAATAGACATGGATTGAGAAAGCGTGACAGCTTTATCCAGTGAGTATAGTTTGATATAGAATTGCTTCGCCTGGCTATCATCGGTTAATTTAACCTGTAAAGCCTGCAACTTGACTAAATGACTTATTTTGATGAAATCTTCATAAGCATCGATGACCTTAAAATCATCTCGATAGCCGCGAGGGAATATCTCTTGCAAATTCTTTCCCTGTAGAAATTCCTTGACCTCAGAATTATTAATATGATTTTCCAGGTCTTTAATCCAGTTAATATTCATTTTGATATTCGCTTATTGGTTTTATTTATTTTTATTTAGTGGGCATAGTTCAAGCTTAGCACGTAGAATTTTTTGTGCTGGAAGTTATATGAATAATAAAAGCACTATTTGTTGTATTAAATTCAGCTTTAATTTACAGGTTATATAGCCAGTTACCCATACGTTCAGCAGCAGAAAAAAGACGACTAAACTCGGTTGTTTCAGCATCAAGCTTAAGCTCGGGATTTTCTATTAAACGTTTAAGTAACAAGCTGCTGTCAAAGTCTACGAATGCCAGACGCATTAATAGACCCTGGTGCAGACCAAAATCTTTTCCGGGTAAGCCAGCTACTCCAGTTTTCTCGAGCATTTTCTGACTAAGCTGGTAGGCATTGTTTATTCCCTGTGCTGCAAGCTTTTGCTCAAAACTTGAAAAATCTACCAGGTTGTAAAATCCGCCAGCGGGTTCTACAGTTTTGATTTGCTGTTGATTTAACTGCTGGCTGAAATTAATGCCTATGGCTTGCATGATTTTCCGGCAGGCATGGATATAGTCTAATAGTTCAGGAGAATCTTCAAAAGCGCATACTGAAGCCATTTGAATGGGGGCACTGACCGATGTAAAGGTTTCACTGGCTAACACGATCATTAAATCCAGGATTGGCTTTAAGTTTTCAGGAAAGGAGAAAAATCCCAGTCGCCATCCTCCAGCTCCAGCCCACTTACTAATGCCATTACTGATAATAGTCCCTTGCGGGTAATAACGGGCGATAGATTGATGCTGTCCCTGATAGTGAAGCTCACTGTAGATTTCATCGGATAAAATATACACATTATATTTTACAGCAACCTCTGCTAAAGCAATCAGCTCCTGTTCAGTAAAACAGGCTCCACTAGGATTGTTTGGACTGTTTAGGATTAATAGTTGTTGTTTGGTGGAATGTGACTGACAGTGTTGCTCCAGGGTATCAGCCGTTAATTTCCAGCCATCTTCTGCTCTACAGACTAACCAGCGTACTGTCTTGCCTAGTAATTTTGCCTGGGGTTCGTAGGATACCCAGCTTGGTGCTGGTAATACCAGGTCACAATCCAGTACCATTTGAAGACCAAAAAGCAGTTCTTTGGTGCCTGGACCAATAATGACATCTTCAGCTTTTCGTTGTTGTAATTCAGTTCTATTAATAAATGAAGTCACTGCCTCCCGTAAAGGAAGATAACCCTGAACGGCCATATAATCTTTGGCCGAAGCATTATCCTTCAAACTTTGAATCATAATATCGGGAACGGGGAAGGGGGATTGTCCGAGTCCAAGACGAATTATGTCTTTTCCTTCCTGTTGTAACTGCTTACTTTTTTCATTGATAGCAAGAGTGGCAGATTTAGGTACATGTTGTAGTGCAACTGATAAAGGTATTTGCTGATTAGTTGATAATGCGATATTCATTTAGGGTGTCCATGAAACAAGGGGGAGATAGGCATCTATCTGTTTAATTAATTTTCATGCTCCATAAATAAATAAAATCATCAAAAGTTTAAAATATTAATTGAGTATAAGTGTAAACGTAACGCTGCTTACAGTTAAAAATTTAATTGTTTTAGCCTGTACTTACCACAGTTAGTTCAATTTAATGGGGTTGATATTCCAAATAATTCTAATTGGAAAACAATCAATTAAAGTTATTTGATGGAGTCTTGAATATCAACGATGTCAAATGTTACAAAAAATACTTTTAAAAAATTAGTGATAAATTCAATTATTTAAATCTTTTAGGCTATATAAGTATGATATCTAGGAGTTTTTTCGGAATATGAATTGAACAATGATAATCAAATATTGAATGTAATGTCTGGTTCTGAGACTGACAGGCATCGTTTTGTCAACACATCAGCATTTTTGACAGCACTGATAGTGGCAGTATTGGTTACTTTTTTTATTGGTTTTTCTCTTTACTGGAATATTACAAACCTGAAACAGGAAAAAATAAACCTGGCTACTGCTGAAGCAAAATCTTTCTGGAACAAAGATGCTGCATTACGTCGTTGGGCTTCAAGACATGGTGGTGTTTATGTAAAGCCCACTAGTAGAACACCTCCTAACCCATTTCTTGCTCAGTTACCTCACCGTGATGTAACAACGACAGATGGTACTAAACTAACCCTGATGAACGGGGCATATATTATGTCCCAAATGACAAAAGAGTTTGATAAAACTTATGGGATTAAAGGTAGTCTGACGGCAAAAATTCAAATTAATCCGGCAAATAAACCCGATGAATGGGAGTTTAAAGCGCTGACTTTGTTTGAAAGTGGAGTCAAAGAGGTGGTTGAAGAGACCCACATTTCTGAGAAGCCTTTTCTACGTTTTATGAAACCTATGTTTATGACTGAAGGTTGTGTGAAATGCCATGGTTTTCTGGGCTTTAAAGATGGTGATTTGCGGGGAGGAGTCAGTGTCTCTATTCCTCTCACCCCTTATTTTGAAGCTGCAGCAA
>JABHSO010000184.1 GCA_018669845.1 Gammaproteobacteria bacterium
ATCACTACATTGAATCTTAAAACGTGCTTTTGAATTCGAACTATCTGGCAAAGTAACCGAGGCACTACCATTGTTGGTTACATTCTGAGTCAGCATCGTTTCAGAGTATGTTGTTTTAGTTGTATTAAAAGTCAGTAAACTGATATCCACTTCAGTGCAGCTCACCGGTGCTATGTCGGTGTTTGCGACATCCCAGGTGATATCGACAGAATCAAGAGATATTGTTTCACTCGAATTAAATGATGTGATCTCAAATGGCCCAGAATCATTATCAACCGTAAGCAAAAGATCATCGCGCCCTATTCCACTATTACCATCGCGCACCGTAACACGAAAATTCAGATCACGTGACTGGCAGGCCAGATTTTCACTGTCATCATATTTATTTTGTAACGTGGTTCCTAGAGCAGGGAAATGCCTGAAATTATCAGCTTGAGGTAAATAACTACGAAAAAGAGCGTTATCTCCAAAGTCTGCACCCAGTGAGATAGCACTGGTCGCAGTACCTGCATCCATCTGATCCCATGCATAAGTAATAGCGTCACTATCAGCATCAGTTCCAGTGGCTGTCAGAATAAATGGCGTTTTTCTGGGGATCTTATAGTCACTGCTCTCGTCAACCTGTGGTTTACTATTATTCAGAATAATATTCCCCCCTCCACAAGTTACATCTCGACCGAGCTCATCGGTAAAAATATCAATAAGTTCAATAGAACCGGCATGAAACATGGCATCGGCATGATCCACAATATCTTCCGCACTACAAATACCGGCATAAGACATGATGGTTGAGCCACTGCCCGGTTCAAAAGCTTGTGCAGGCATACGCGGATCACCAAAGCAAGCACCTGAAGATCCATTGAAGGTATGTTCACCACTGAATTGATGCCCTATTTCATGAGCAACAAAATCGATATAATAAGCATCTCCAACAGGGTTGGGGTGACCCGTAACACCACCTGCTTTAACCCTATTTTCAATTTTAATAGGGTTATCACAAACAGAGCCTACATAAGCGACCCCATCTCCACCACTGCTTCCCGAGGTACCGAAAACATGCCCTATATCATAATTACTAAAACCAATTACAGCATCAATATTTTGTTGATTTTCGCCCAGCATGGCATTTGAATCTTCATTAGAATAAGCCACCGGCAAATTACCACTCGTTTCCAGTAAATCATCATTATTGGCTATCAACTCCAGTTTTATTCCTAAATCACGTTGATAAATCTCGTTGACCCGGGTTATCGCAGCAATAATTTCTTCAGTAGCTTTATCAGGATCTCCAATAACTGACACGTATTCTGTAGTCGCAGCAACTGCCAAACGATACACGCGTAAACTACCTGCTGATCGTGATGCCGATCTTGCTGCTGTAACGCCAAGAGGCGATTCATGATTATGCCCGACTACTCCACAGTTAAAAGGCTCAGATTTGTTTTGAGATTTTTTTCCGTAGGCACGATAAATATTTTCACTATCGGGATCAATATAAAATGTACCCGTTGAATCCGTAATCATTCCATGAAATCCGTTGGGGCCCATACTTAATCGGCCACTGGCATAAGGATTATCTACACCGTGAATTTTATAGGTTTTAATATCGGGGTATTTAGCCGCCAGACTGGCAGCCATAATGGGAGATTCTTCCACTGTGAAACTTTCAACAACACCATTTCTTACCGGTAACTCTATCTGGCTAATAGCTGCAGAACGTCCTTCGTGAGTTGCTCGTGACAATTGCTGCTTTAGCTTTATAGCATCAACTTTGTAGAAATGACCAGATTGTTGTTGATCAGTTGAGTTTTTAAAACTCTGCTTTACAACACTCCAGGTACCACTATCTGCATTAGCGATAGTTGAAGATAACAATAAACATAAAATGGTAACCGATCTAAATCTGTTCATCTGAATCCAGCCAGGAAAGAGTTATATTAAGTGTGGTCGAAAATTATTTTTTTTCCAGTAACTAATGCATAGATTTATACAGCACAAAAACATATTAAAACCTAATTCACCACGAAGACACGAAGAACACGAAGCTTTAAAAAAAATTTAATAAAGGCTATTAACCGTATGTAAACGTCAGATGTAGGTTGCGCGGCGCAACCTACATTAAAACTTTTTTACTTCCTTCGTGATCTCGGCAATTGCTCCTGCTTTGCTCTACCTACCTACATCCATGTAGGCGTTCGTGTGCTTCGTGGTGAAAAATCTCTTCATCAATCAAATTATTCAAAAGGATGTTTAACAATAATAGTTTCAGCTCTATCAGGACCCGTAGATATAATATCAACAGGAACACCTGTTAATTCTTCAACTTTCTTCAAATAGTCCTGAGCTGCTTTTGGTAAATCATCATAAGACTTACAGTCTACTGTCGATTGCTGCCAACCCGGCACTTCAATATATTCAGGCACACACTCTTCAAAACGATCAGAGCCTACGGGAGGCCTTGTTACTCTTACACCATTCAGGTCATAGGCCACACAAATTTTAATGGTTTCAAGATCATCAAGCACATCCAGTTTGGTCATGCAGATACCGGTAACTGAATTAATTTTAAGCGAACGGTTAAGTGAAACAATATCTAGCCAGCCACAACGTCTTTGACGGCCAGTTGTTGCTCCAAATTCATGTCCTTTTGTACCCAGGTATTTACCTGTTTCATCACCTTCATCATTTTCCAGGTCATACACTAATTCAGTAGGAAATGGTCCAGAACCTACGCGAGTAGTATATGCTTTTACGATACCGCAAATATAGCCCAGATCAGATGGACCAACACCAGAACCGGAAGCTGCGCCACCCGATGTAGTGGTAGAAGAAGTCACATAAGGATAAGTACCATGATCTATATCCAGTAGTGCACCCTGTGCACCTTCGAACATGATTGAGTCACCTTTAGCATTCATGTCATGCAAAATCCCAGGAATATCAGCAATCATATCTCTTAATATTTCTGCCTGGGCAAGTGCTTCATCCAGTACAGTCTGGTAATCAACTGTAGGCTGTTTGAAATAATGTTCCAGTGCAAAGTTATGATAATCCATTACTTCTTTCAGGCGTTTTGCAAAATGATCGGAATCCATCAATTCACCCAGTCTTAAACCACGGCGAGATATTTTGTCTTCATAACAGGGACCGATACCACGACCTGTTGTTCCAATGGCTTTATTACCACGAGCAATTTCACGGGCCTGATCTAGTGCTATGTGATATGGCAGTATCAGCGGACACGATTCACTTAATTTGATGCGATCACGTGCAGGAATGCCATTTTTCTCCAGCATACCCATTTCCTTCAGTAACGCTGATGGAGAAAGAACCACTCCATTGCCGATCAGGCACAGTACATTTTCTCTTAAAACACCGGATGGCACTAAATGTAATACTGTTTTTTCACCATCGATAACCAGTGTGTGACCCGCATTATGACCACCCTGAAAACGCACAACAGCTTTAGCTCTGTCAGTGAGTAAATCAACAATTTTACCTTTTCCTTCGTCACCCCATTGAGTGCCGATGACGACTACATTTTTTGCCATAACATTATGCCTTTAATTTAAGTTACTTTTCACCACGAAGGCACGAAGAACACGAAGTCCTAACGGCTATATAAATGGTGATATTAATAGTTCCTGAACTTATGATTCTGATCAATCACATCGATGGCACTCAAACACTTAGAGCTTCGTGTACTTCGTGCCTTCGTGGTGAAGAATTTTTTATTTAACCTCGTTAACAACCCATTGTTTTCCATCATGGATTATTTGCTGACTGCACATCTGTTGTTGTGCTGAAGTTTCCCCGGCCGATAAATCATTGATGACCCGTTCACCGTTGTCACGTAACTGTTTAACCAGTAGCTGTAAATTGTCATCTTTAACATTGGGAGCCAATATCACAGCTTTAACGGGCGTGTCGAACTCAGAAAGATGGAACAGGTTGAGTAAATCAGTGCTAAAACCTGTTGCAGGACGGGCTACACCAAACACTGAACCGATGTCATCATAACGGCCGCCACGTGCTATATCCTGCCCATGACCAGGAAGAAAAGCAGCAAAAACCAAACCGGTATGATATTCATAACCTCTCAGTTCAGATAAATCACAGTGAATCAGAACTTTAGGAAAACGTTGTTGTACTCCTTTAGCAACAGCTTCAATATGATCTAGAGCAGCCAGACATTCTTCAGCTGAATCTTTAAACACAAGGCGCGCTTCATCGATAATATCAACATTGCCATTTAACAGTGCCAATTGGCAGAATTGATTTCTAACTGACTCTGTCAAAGTCTGTTCATTCAGAAAAGCTTTCAACTCGGGAATAGATTTTCGCTGCAACATATCAAACAATACATTTTCCAGCGTTTTATCAAGACCTGAATGTTCAAACAGAGAACGGAAGATACCGACATGTCCTAAATCGATAGATACATCTTTTAGAGGAATTCGCTGTAGCGTTTCCAGCATCAGGCAAACCACTTCGATATCAGCTTCAATCGATGCATTACCAAAAATTTCAGCGCCAATTTGCAGTGGAGATCGACTGGGGTTTAGACCGTCAGCATGTGCATGCACTAATTGTCCACAATAACAAAATCTGGATGTACCGGTATTGGCCAGTTTATGAGCATCAATACGAGCTACCTGTGGGGTCATATCTGATCTCAGCCCCATCTGCTTACCTGTTAACTGATCGACCAGTGTAAATGTCTTACGATCCAGTGCATTGGCAGTACCGGTTAATAAGGAATCAGTAAATTCGATCATGGCCGGCATGACAAGATCATATCCCCAGCTATCGTACAGACTGAGTAGCTGTTGACGTAACAGCTCTACAGATACGGCATCAGGGGGTAAAACTTCATCGATGCCATCGGGTAGTAACCAACGATTATTTTGTGTTTGATTCAAAATTTAACCTCTAACCAGATACAAAAACAGAACTCCGGCAATCATACTTCCAAATCCAATCATGCGAATCGACTTTTCAGGAAAAGTAGCCATCTGCATCATGGTATTTTTATATCCTTTCGGATTAATGAAAGGTAATAAGCCTTCTATTACCATGACCAGCGCCAATGCAGCCAGTAAGTCGTTCCAGTTCATAACTTCTCTTTTTTAGACGCACGAACGGGCGATAAAAATTATCGCCCGCTAAAATCTTAAATGTCGTTAACTATTTTCCAGCAGAACCTTTAAAGAACTTAAAAAATTCAGATTCAGGATTTAACACCAGAATATCAGATGAGTTCTTAAAGCTGTTTTTATAAGCCGTCAAACTACGTGTGAAAGAGTAAAAATCTTTATCAGCACCAAAGGCTATAGCATAGGTTTTGGAAGCCGTTGCATCACCGTCACCACGAATTTCTTCAGACTTACGATAAGCTTCAGCCAAAACTTCTGTACGCTGACGATCAGCATTTGCACGAATTCCCTTGGCCTGTTCTTCACCAGCAGAGCGGAAGGCTTTAGCAACCGTGGCACGTTCCTTGATCATTCTTAGGAATACCGAGTTACTAACATTCGCAGGAAGTTCAACCTTCTTGATTCGTACGTCGACCAGTTCTATTCCCATATCACGAGTTTTCTTACCGGCATTTTCATTAACAGCCTGCATAATGGCAGAGCGTTCACCGGAAATAACTTCATGAATAGTTTTAGAACCAAACTGTCCTTTCATTTCATTGTTTAAAATAGAAACAATTCGTGATACGGCTATACGCTCATCACCCTGTGTTGATGTGTAATAATCACGAGGGTTGAAAATGCGCCACTTAACAAATGAATCAACAATTACATTCTTCTTTTCGCTGGTCAGAAAACGCTCTGAGGGTGTATCCAGAGTTAATACACGGCTATCAAATTTCCGTACATTATTGATCAAAGGAATTTTCCAGTTAAGGCCCGGCTCATCAACAGTTTCAACAATTTCACCCAGTTTGAATTTAATCGCCAGTTCACGTTCATGCACTACATAAGTCGACATCCATACAATCAGACCCAGGAATACGGCTAAAACAAGTCCAAATTTGATATTACTCATTATCTTGTCTCCCGTACGCGACTACGTGACGTATTGCGGTTAAATTCTTCCAGTACGTTACGTGTGTTACTTGTAGCACCTAAGTTCGACGTTGGTAGCCCACTATTCATAGATGAGCCTCCACTACCAGACATTAGTTTGTCCAACGGTAAATACATTAAATTACCACTGTTTTGAGTATCCATGACCACTTTAGAATTATTAGCCATCACTTCTTCCATTGCATCCAGGTACAATCTTTCACGAGTGACTTCCGGGGCTAATTGATATTCTGCCAATAACTTGCTGAAACGCTGAGTTTCACCTTCAGAAGATTTCGTTACACGTGTGCGATAAGCTTCTGCATCTTCCAGCATACCTTGTGCATCACCTCGAGCTTTTGGCACGACATCATTTCGATACGCATTCGCTTCATTGATAATACGTTGCTCATCTTCTCGAGCTTTAATCGCATCGGCAAAAGCATCCTGTACTTCTTCAGGCGGCTGAGCTTCATTCAGGTTCACCTGTAATACGTTCAAACCCGTTTGATAGGAATCAAGAATATCCTGCATAATACGTTTGGTTTCAGAAGAAACCACAGCACGTCCATCAGTAATAACGAAATCCATCGTGCTTCGACCAACTACTTCACGAACTGCTGTTTCAGCCACTTGCTTCAGCGTAATATCGGGATCACGAACTTCAAAAGCATAATCCTGAGCATTTTTAACGTTGTATTGAACTTCCAGACTGAGAGCGACGATATTTTCATCTTCGGTCAGCATTTGAGAGTTATGGTTAACCTTACGAATACCTTCCACGTTGACCTGCTCGACTTCATCGATAGGCCATGGAAGACGCCAGTGAGGTCCGGGCATTGTCATATCGGTTTTGGCACCGAAACGGGTTTCAACACCACGTTTACCTTCATCTACTATGTAGATGCCACTCAACAGCCAGACAACAGCCAGTGCGCCAACAGCAATCATGATAATCCCGGAATAATCCTCAGAACCTCCACTACTACTGCCATTGCTTCCATTGCCGCCTTTACCGCTGCCAAGAAGTCCATTCAGTTTCTTCTTGAGGTTCTTAAATACTTCGTCAAGATCGGGGGGCGCATCGTTATTTCGCTGTCCCCAGGGATCTTTGTCTTTACCCGGTTCATTCCAGGGCATATGGCTTCTCCAAAAAATGGTTAATTAGCTAGAATATTCTTTGTGACCACTTCAAGGCACACAAAGGATGTGAATTGTAAGAGGGTCAGGCCGCTCCTGCAAGCCTATCAGAGCAGATATGGAATCTTTCTGATGATATTTCAAGGTGGCGAGATAGTTTTTTTATCTGAATTTCACTGATTTGTAAATTCAGGTGGATTGAGCCATCGTCATTAAATGTTTCATCGGTAACAACTTTCTGCTCATACAATTTAGCGCGAATCAAACCTTCACTCGGTGATAAGCTCAGTTCACAACAAACAGTTTCTTCCGCAAAGTACTCAATAATGACCTGTTTAAATTCATCAAACCCTTTCATTGTTTTAGCAGATAACCATAACCGGGTCGCTTTTCCATCTTCATCCCGATCAATTCTTGCAGGGTAATCAGCCAGATCAATTTTATTAAAAATTTGTAACTGAGGCGTTTCGTCAGCACCGACTTCGGCTAAAACCTCATTAACTGCATCAATTTTTTCCTGCCGGTTTTCATCAACACAATCGATAACATGTAATACCAGATCAGCTTCACGGGTTTCCTGCAGTGTTGCTCTAAACGCCGCAACCAGATCATGAGGTAAATGACGAATAAACCCAACGGTATCGGCCATTATGACGGACAGGTGTTCATCAACCTCAAGTTTACGAAGTGTGGGATCAAGAGTTGCAAATAGCTGATCAGCCGCATACGCATCTGATTCAGTCAAAGCATTGAATAATGATGATTTACCGGCATTGGTATAACCCACCAGTGACAGGGTTGGAATTTCAGCTCTGTTTCTTGCCTGACGACTTTGCTGGCGCTGTTTTGCTACCTTTTCTAGCCGATTATTAAGATACTTAATACGTTTACCTAACAGACGTCGATCAGTTTCCAGCTGAGTTTCACCCGGCCCTCTGAGACCTATACCACCTTTTTGCCGTTCCAGATGAGTCCAGCCCCGAACCAGGCGAGTAGAGAGATGTTTGAGTTGTGCCAGCTCAACCTGCAACTTTCCTTCAAAAGAATGGGCACGTTGAGCAAAGATATCCAGAATCAACCCGGTACGATCAAGCACTCTACACTGCAATTCCTTTTCAAGATTTCGTTCCTGAGAAGGAGATAACGCATGATTAAACAGCACAACATCAATCTCGTGAGAACGAGCAAGCGACTCTATTTCTTCCAGTTTTCCTTTACCGACAAAGGTTTTAGGAGTTGGTAAATGCCGACTGCCGACAATAATATCAACATCTTCAACACCAGAAGATCGAACCAGCTCTATAAATTCACTCAAATCATCCTGATCTGCGCTTTCTGGAAAATTGATATGAACGAGTAAAGCTCTTTCACCGCCAGAATGACGTTCTAACTCTAACAATCAATTCTCCAAATAATTTGCGATTTACTGGTTAAATTCATCTTCTGTTTCAGATTCGGGTTTATCAATCTGAACATTACGTGCAGGCACGATTGTAGATACAGCGTGTTTGTAAACCATTTGACTGACATTATTTTTCAGTAAAATAACAAATTGATCAAAAGACTCTATTTGTCCCTGCAACTTGATTCCATTCACAAGGAAGATAGATACGGGTACGTGCTCACGGCGTAGCGCGTTAAGAAAGGGTTCTTGTAACATTTGCCCTTTTGACATAATAGTGCTCCTATTTATTTTATTATTAAGTACAACTTGAGTGTATCAGAAAATTCTAAATTTCCTAGTCAGTCGTATAGATAGTGCCTGCGTTAAGTTTATTCAAGGCATTTCTATTTGACATAGGGCAATAACTTTCGGAAATTTATTAAAACAATATTCACTGCCCGGAAGAGATTATCCTAGAAAACGCAGTTGAGCGTGAAAAAGGTGCGTAACAGATTGATGTACATGGTGAAATTAAAAACACCGTGGTCACCTGATTGGTGAAGAGCGTGTTTTTGATTTTATCAGGTGCATCAAGGTGTTGCGTAGTCATTCATGATTCAACTGCGTTTTCAAGGATTACAATCACTTCAAGCCAATATACTGGCACACATCATCAAAAGAATAAGCCTGATAATCCAGACGTTTTACATTTTCATATTTACGTAACCAGGTTAATTGTCGCTTTGCCAACTGGCGTGTTGCAACAACAGACTTATTGACCATCTCCTGATAACTATAGTTCCCGTCTAAATACATCCACATTTGTCTATAACCCACACAACGTATAGAAGGAAGTTCAAGATTTAAATCATCACGTTTGCGTAACTCTACAACCTCTTGTTCAAAACCCTGTTCCAGCATAAGGTTAAAACGTTGTTCTATGCGCTGATGCAGTTCTGCACGTTCAGGAACTTCTAGTATTAGTCTTTTAAAATCTATACAAGGCGCAGTTTTGCTCTGTTGCAATAACTCAGACATTGGCTTCCCACTCAAACGATAAACTTCAATAGCTCTCAGTATCCTCTGAGGGTCAGTGGGTTTTACTCGTGAAGCAGTATGAGGGTCTATTTCTTTTAATTCGTTGAATAGAGCTTCCAGACCTTCATCTTGCAATTGTTGCTGTAACTGTAACCGGAGATTTTCGTCAGCCATCGGCAGGTCATTCATTCCCTGCTCCAAAGCATTGAAATACATCATGGTGCCACCAACCAGCAGGGGAATATTCCCTCTTTCAGTTATTTCAGAAATGAGATTTGTTGCACTTTTTACAAAATCCCAGGCAGACCATCTTTGAGAAGGGTCAAGTATATCGATCAGAAAATGCGGGGCTCGCTGCAATAGTTCGGCATCTGGTTTAGCCGTTCCAATATCCATATCTTTATAGATCAATGCCGAATCAACGCTGATAATTTCAACCGGATATTTCTCGGCCAGTTTCACTGCAAGATCAGTTTTACCGGTGGCAGTGGCACCCATGAGCAAAATTGCTTCAGGCTTTTCCATTTTACTGACCACGTAAAAAGAAACCATCCAGTTGATCAAGACTCAACTGTTTCCAGGTTGGGCGGCCATGGTTACATTGACCGCTGCGTTCGGTTTGTTCGATATCCCTGAGCAAGGCATTCATTTCACCGATATTTAACAACCGGTTAGCACGCACAGAACCATGACAGGCCATTGTTGATAAAATATCATTACTGGACTGCTGAATACGTTGACTCTGCCCAAATTCCATTAAGTCACTTAAAACATCTCGCACCAGTTTTTCGATATTGGCATGTTTTAACAGTGCCGGCACTTCTCGAACGCGTAATTGCTCATGACTCAACCTTTCAAGTTTCAGACCAAACTTGTTAAGATCTTCTTCTTTGTTCTCGACCAGTTCAGCCTCAGACTGACTTACGTTCAACGTCAAGGGAACCAGAAGTGGTTGACTGATAATACCTTCCTGCTCGGCATTTTGCTTCAACCGCTCATACACTATCCGCTCATGAGCCGCATGCATATCGACCAGTACCAGTCCCGTATCATTTTCAGCTAGAATATAAATGCCTTTTAGCTGAGCCAGTGCATACCCTAGTGGCGGCGCTAGTGCTTCAGCATTTTCTGAACTATGATCAGGTTTAGCCAATAATTCAGCATAATTTTCAAGCCGTTCCCTCACCTGACCAGGAGATCGATCAAAACTGGAGTATTGCGATGTAGGTTTATTTGACGTGAAATCAATTCTGCTCTGCTCATACTCAATCGGGCTGGATTCAACATTACCAGTTTGCAGGGAAAATGCCGGGCTGGCCAATTGCTGCTCAGGTTGCACATCTGCCAGTGCACGGTGCAGGCTTCGATACAGAAAATCATGAACCTGCCGTGAATTTCGAAACCGAACCTCATGTTTTTGCGGATGTACATTAACATCCACCTGCCGAGGGTCGACACTAAGATATAAAACAAAAGCACTATGACGACCATGAAAAAGAACATCCTGATAAGCCTGTCGAACTGCATGACTAACCACTTTGTCACGAATCATGCGTTGATTAACAAAGAAATATTGCATATCGGCCTGACTTCGAGAAAAGGTAGGCAGAGCAACCCAGCCTTTTAAAGTCATACCATCTATTTCAATATCGATAGTAACAACACTGGACGCAAACTCAGTGCCACAGATTCTGGATAGACGCATTTGATTACTGGTTTCAGAATCAGCTGCTGGTAACTGATAAATTGTTTTACGATTATGAATCAGGCGTAAAGCCACCATAGGTCGACTTAAAGCCAGAGTCTTAAATAGAGACTCGATGTGGTTAAATTCGGTGCGCTCAGTTCGAAGAAATTTTTTTCGCGCAGGCACATTATAAAACAGATCCCGTACCTCAATTGTCGTGCCTGATTGTTGTTGAGGTGAAGGCTCAATAAGCTGTTCTGTTCTAGCTTCAACTTTCCAGCCATGCTGTTTTCCTTCGAGTGAAGAACTGATACTCAGACGTGATACCGATGCAATGCTTGGTAAAGCTTCCCCACGGAAACCAAGACTACCAATTGCTTCAAGATCATCCAGACTATGAATTTTACTGGTGGCATGTCGTGATAAAGCAAGTTGAAGATCATCTTTGCTGATACCTACGCCATTATCCAAGATTCGAATCAGCTTCATGCCACCAGATTCTATTTCAACATCGATTGTTGTAGCGCCAGCATCGAGACTATTTTCAACCAGCTCCTTAACCACAGAAGCAGGACGCTCGACAACTTCACCAGCAGCGATCTGATTAATTAAATGATTGGGGAGTTGCTGGATTTTTGGCACAACAGTACAGGGTAATGAAAAGAATGCGCTACGATATCAAAAACAGCACAACAGGTGAATCAATAGCTTAGTTATTCCAGGCTGGAATTAATGGTTGATTAATTTTCACCAAAAAAACGACGATAGGCTTTAGAAAACCAGCCGCCATCTGACATTTTATCCGTCACAGAAAATTTCTCCCTAACTACTGCCACATAACTTTGGTCATCACTCATGATGTGGTTTATCAGCCAGGTTTTCAGTAGTTCGACCAGTTCATCACTGACATCCATCCCGTCCCTAAAAGATTTATGCAAAACATTCAAACGCCGGGTAAAAGCTTCATGTGTCTGCTGATGCACTGTAAGAAATTCATACCCAGCCTCCTCCATTAGAGCTTCTTCGAAAGCAAAATGAGAATAGGTATAGTCAATAAGAGAATCGATGATCAGAGCAAGTTCTTGATGTTGAGTGCTCCCCTTAGATTCAATTAGAGTATTAATGTAATCAACAATACGATGGTGCTGCACATCAATAACACCTATACCCACTTCAAATTCTGGTTTCCATTCGATGCGATTCATTTGAGTCAACTTCTAACCGAATATATTCTTAAGGCTGCGTGATAACCACCCACCCTCTTTTTTTGAGTCTAGACCTTGCAGGTTGGTTCTTACCAGCTCCACGTAGTCGTTATCGTCACTTTTAATATGGTTGACTAACCAGGCTTTCAGGGTATTGAGAAGTTCTTCAGTGATATCTTCACCCATTTTGAAACGCTGAATATAATCACCCACTCTTTTAACAAAAAGCTGATGCACCCGTTTATGCCCTCTGACAAAAGGATAACCCGCTTCTTCCATCAAACTTTCTTCAAAAGTAAAATGTGACAGTGTGTAATCGACCAGTTCAGTAAGAACACCCGATATTTGTTCTTTGTCTGAGGTCACACCGGCATCATCAAGTTTATTGATATATTCGACAATCCTTTTGTGTTGATTATCTATGAGCTGAATACCTGTATCCAGATCTCGGGTCCATTCAATATGCGCCATAAGAGCCTCACTCAGTTAAACATAACAGTTTCACCAAACCAACCAACGATTAGTTGGAATGTCACATATTGGAATTGTAACTCAAAACCCTGTTAATGCTGAATAATCTGGCTCAGGAATAGCTTAGTTCTTTCATTTTGAGGATTTTCAAAAAATTCATGGGGATCATTCTGTTCGATGATTTGACCGGCATCCATGAAGATAACCCGGTTAGCAACTTTCTTGGCAAAACCCATTTCATGAGTTACACAAATCATGGTCATGCCTTCTTCAGCCAGCTCAACCATTACATCCAGTACTTCAGAAATCATTTCTGGATCAAGCGCAGAAGTCGGCTCATCAAACAACATAACTTTAGGGCTCATACACAAACTACGCGCTATTGCTACACGTTGCTGCTGACCACCGGATAACTGACCAGGATATTTTAATGCCTGCTCAGGAATTTTTACTCGCTCCAGATATTTCATGGCGATTTCTTCGGCTTCTTTACGAGGCATCTTTTTAACCCAGATTGGAGCCAGGGCCAGGTTCTCTAAAATAGTTAAATGCGGGAACAGGTTAAAGTGCTGAAACACCATACCTACTTCCTGTCGAATTTTTTCGATATGCTTTAGATCTCCCGTTAACTCGGTACCATCAACAATAATCTGTCCTTTCTGATGCTCTTCAAGGTGATTGATACAACGGATTGCAGTCGATTTCCCCGAACCTGAAGGACCACAAATTACGATACGTTCACCCTTATTAACTTGCAGGTTAATATCTTTTAATACATGAAAGCTACCATACCATTTATGTACGGCATTCATTTCAATGATGTATTCACCATCTTTTTTATTTTGATCTGTCATGGTAATTACCTTTTATGTCCTGTGTGTAATTTAGCTTCTAGGGCGATACTGTATCGAGACATGCTGAAACAGAATACCCAGAATACGCTGGCTGCAAATACGTAACCTTCTGTATCAAAACCTAACCAGGCTGAATCTGAATTTGCTTGTTGAATAATAGCTAGTAAATCAAAAAGTCCGATGATCAATACTAGCGTGGTATCTTTAAACAATGCGATGAATGTGTTCACAATGCCAGGAATAACTAACTTCAACGCCTGAGGCAGCACGATTAGCCCCATACTTTTCCAGTAACTCAAACCCAGAGCCGATGCGGCTTCATATTGTCCTTTTGGAATAGCCTGTAAACCACCTCGAACAACTTCTGCCATATAAGCTGACTGGAACATAATGATACCAATCATGGCGCGAAGTAATTTATCAAAATCTGTTCCTTCAGAGAAAAACAAAGGCAACATGACCGATGACATAAACAGTACTGTTATCAGCGGAACACCACGCCAGAATTCAATATAAATAACGGACACTGATTTCACGATCGGCATTTCAGAACGACGTCCTAACGCCAGCACTATGCCTATGGGTAAAGATGCAACAATACCAACACCGGATAAAACCAGCGTTAACATCAAACCACCCCATTTATTGGTTTCTACAACACCCAGTCCAAATGAACCACCATGTATCAGAAAATATGCAATGATGGGATAAATGACCAGGATAAAACCACCTAACATCCATTTATAATTAAATGACTTTATAAACAGTGGAATCATCAAGGCAACCAGCAACAAACCTGCAGTATTTGGTCGCCAGAGCAAATCTTTGGGATAAAAGCCATACATGAACTGTGAAAAACGGCTATCAATAAAAGCCCAGCAAGCACCGGCTCCTTCTACCTCACAAACTTCACGAGATCCACCGCCCCAAATAGCATCAACAAATAGCCAGTTAAATAAAGGCGGTATATAAATGTAAAGCAAATAAAATACAAACAGGCTCAAAACTGAATTGACATAACCTGAAAACAGGTTTTTTCTCAACCAGCCTATAATGCCCGTCGTATTTGAAGGTGGCTCCCAGTCAGGATGATTGCCAAGCTCGTACGTTTGAGTTTCTGTAGTCATCGTCATCTCCCTCCTATCGCTCAACCAGAGCCATTCGTTTATTAAACCAGTTCATAAACATCGAAATGGTTAGACTGATGGTCAGGTAGACCCCCATCGTCATCATGGTAATTTCTACGGCCTGTCCTGTCTGATTCAAAGTAGTCCCCATAAACACAGCAACTATATCGGGGTAACCGATAGCGGTTGCTAACGATGAGTTTTTCGCCAAATTCAAATACTGACTGGTCAAAGGAGGAATAATGACCCGCATGGCCTGAGGAATAATAATCAAACGCATGGTTTTACCACGAGTAAAACCGAGTGCCATGGCGGCTTCGGTCTGTCCATGACTCACGGCATTAATACCTGCACGAACTGTTTCAGCTATAAATGTGCCTGTATAAATTGTTAAAGCCAGTAACAAGGCTAATAATTCTGGAATAATGCTTATGCCACCCTGAAAATTAAATCCTTTCAACGTTGGGTAATCCCAGCTCAGTGGAGATCCCATCAACAAAAAGACAACCAGTGGCAAGCCAAAAATCAATCCCAAAGCAGAAAAGAATACTGGAAACTGTTGTCCCGTGTCTTCCTGCCGCTTATGTGCCCAACGAGCCAGAAAAACGGTTGCAATAATACCGATAACAAACAGCCATCCAATAATAGAAAAACCATCTTCTGGTACAGGAGAAGGCAGGTAAAGACCTCTATTATTGAATTCGACACCTGCCCCTAAAGACATGCTTTGTCTGACTCCTGGTAACGCAGCAAGCACCGCAAAATACCAGAAGAATATTTGTAGTAACAAAGGTATGTTTCTAAATATTTCGATATAAACAGTGGCTACTTTAGACACTATCCAGTTGTTGGATAATCTAGCGACACCCATGACAAAACCAAGAAGAGTCGCAAAGAAAATACCCAGTCCGGCAACTAATAAGGTATTCAACAAGCCTACAAAAAAGGTCCGCCCGTAAGTATGAGACTCATCAAATTCAATCAGAGATTGAAGGATACCAAAACCTGACGGTTCGCTCAGGAAAGCAAAACCAGTCGATATTCCTCGTGACTCCATATTCGTCAGAGTATTATCGACTATAGATACTATAAAATAACCAAGAGCCAGTACTAGTACAATTTGGAAAAATAATGCCCGGTATTTTGGGTCATTCCATACTGCTGGTTTGGACGGTTTTAATTCCGAATCATGTTCAGACATGCTTCGCTCCGTTGTTGCAAAGTTTTATTATTAGGGAAGAGAGTGTTGAATTCTCGTAGGTTTTATATCTATTCAAAATTATTTCGTGAAATAAATTTTACGTTTAATTCTGGATAGATATGTGTGCACCTGTATATTTTGCACAAAAAAAAGGGACATGAAACATGTCCCTTTTTATGATTCGAATTAACGAACAGGTGGTGCGTATTGCAGACCGCCTTTACTCCACAGCGCATTTAAGCCACGAGATATTTTCAGCGGAGAGCTCATTCCAACATTACGTTCGAATGATTCACCATAGTTACCTACTTGAGAAACGATGTTATAAGCCCAGTCATTATCAAGACCTAATTTTTCGCCCTGACCGCCCATTAAACGACCGATTGCAGGGTTCTTAGAGTTTTTCATGCTAGAAGCATTTTTAGAAGTAACGCCCAGTTCTTCAGCGTTAACCATAGCCATTAAAGACCACTTAACGACATTAAACCATTTGTCGTCGCCTTGACGTACAACAGGACCCAGTGGCTCTTTAGAGATTACTTCTGGCAGTACGACTGCAGAACCAGGATTCTTCAGTTTAATACGTAGTGCATATAACTGAGATTGGTCTGAAGAAATCATGTCACAACGACCGGCTTCAAAACCTTTGATAGTTGCATCAGAAGTGTCATAAGTTACTGACTTGTACTTCATACCGTTTTCACGGAAGTAATCAGCCAGATTTAATTCAGTAGTTGTACCAGCTTGAATACAAACAGCAGCACCATCAAGTTCTAAAGCGCTTTTTACGCCCAGTCCTTTAGTAACCATGAAACCTTGACCATCATAGTAGTTAACACCTGCAAAGTTCAGACCCAGTGAACCGTCACGAGTCAGAGTCCATGTAGTGTTACGAGAAAGTATATCAATTTCACCAGACTGTAATGCAGTGAAACGCTCTTTAGCTGTTAATGGAGTGTACTTAACTTTTCCAGCATCACCCAGAGCAGCCGAAGCAACTGCGCGACAAACGTCTACGTCTAGTCCTTTCCAGCTACCTGAAGCATCAGCATTTGAAAAACCAGGAAGACCTGTGCTCACACCACACTGAACAAATCCTTTGCTTTTTACAGAACTGAGTGTGTCAGCAGATGCAGTATTAGCTGCAACCGCAAGAATAGAAGTCAACATAATAGTTGAAGTAAGTTTTTTCATGAATATCCCCTCAGATATTAAATTCTTAAATTTTATTAAACTGCAATAGTTTTAATTAACTACTACTTCAGCAAATGTACCATTATGTTGACTGATTGCAAGGTCTAATTAACATTACCGAGTAACGGTATTTCACACCAATTCATAATATTCTTATACCTAAAAATATTATGAAAAATCTTGATACATGAAAGCTATTTCTATAAGCATATACGTCTACACCATCAACTATTTAAATTTATCATAACGTGATGTACAATACCTTAGCACTTTACTAGGTTATTAATTTATGTCATTTTATTTCATTTTCAAGATCACTCAATCACCAGGCAATATTGTCAAAGGACTGGAAAAAGTTGCTCAGTTCGATAGCTTTAAAGAAGCCAAACAACACGTTAAATTATTACGCGTGGACAAATCCAGCGATGAGTTAGCACTGTATAAAATAATATTTGCAGAATCTGAATTGAATGCAGAACAATTGCTTCAGGAAAAACGTGAACAACCAATAATTGAGGAATGGGAAAAATAGTTCATACAACCAAAAGTCTTCAAGGTTTAAAGCTATGGATGAAAATGAATATCGCACGACTTATCACGGTTTAAACACTCAGCGCTGCGTTTTTGAAAAAGCAATTCTCATTCTCAACTGTAATTGTCGTCTGCATGAAAAATTTAACCTGGCCGAAAGAGAAGGTATTCGCTGCAATGACAGGAAAGCTCAACAAAACTGCAGCATATTTTTAAATGAAAGCCGTGCCAAAGCTCAGTTTGCATTACGCCTCACCGAGATCGTTGGCAACCTTTTACCCCACAGCAAGGAAATTCGGGTGCAAAAGGGAGCACTGCTCGGCTTGCAACCAGATTTACCCAATTTATCAGACACTGAAATTATTGACATTTACTCATTAATCGAAAAAGCGCTCGATGTAAGTAATGGAGATATTAAGCAGTACCCTTACGAGAAATTAATTGCATCGATTTCACATCACCCCGCCCGACCAAAAAGAACGCGTAAAAGAAAAAAATAGTTACTGGAATTTAATTTACCCTTCCAAAACAAAAAATATAACAACTGCCAATTCAAATTCATTGAATAAAGCTCGTCAGATACTTGCAACTAACTATCTCTTTGCTTAGTCTTCACTATTCTATTCAATTTTATCAATTCATCATGCGTCAAATAAAATCAGCTCCTAAAAAAACAGCTAAGAGTCCTCAAACAAAAAGTACTAAAAAACACAATATTCGTCAGTTTTCGGCACAGGTTGTCGACGGTGTAGAACGCGCACCCAGTCGCTCCATGCTAAGAGCAGTAGGATTTGAAGATGCTGATTTTAAAAAACCTCAAATAGGAATTGCATCAACCTGGAGCATGGTAACTCCGTGTAATATGCATATTGACAAACTGGCTGATGATGCAGCAGCAGGCGCTAATGCAGCCAAAGGTAAGGCCGTAGTATTCAATACAATTACAATTTCTGATGGTATCTCGATGGGTACAGAAGGCATGAAATATTCCCTGGTATCTCGTGAAGTTATTGCAGATTCAATTGAAACCGTTGCAGCCTGCGAAGGTTTTGATGCAGTGGTCGCTATCGGTGGTTGTGATAAAAATATGCCCGGCTGCATGATGGGACTGGCCAGGCTTAACCGTCCTTCTGTCTTTGTTTACGGCGGCACCATTATGCCGGGTTGTCACGACAACAAAAACACAGATATCGTTTCTGTTTTTGAAGCGGTCGGAGCGCAGGCTCAAAATAAAATCACTAAAAAAGAATTATTCCAAATTGAAAAAACCGCTATTCCCGGTGCTGGCTCCTGTGGCGGCATGTACACAGCCAACACCATGGCCTCAGCCATTGAAGCTATGGGCATGAGCTTGCCAGGCAGTTCAGCCCAGGCAGCCATTTCTGCAGATAAAACAAAAGACTGTGTCGAAGCTGGCAAAGCAGCTGTTAAGCTTCTTAAAGCCAATATCCGCCCCAAAGATATAATGACAAAAAAGGCATTTGAAAATGCCATCACCATGATCATAGCCCTGGGTGGCTCCACTAATGCAGTCTTACATCTATTAGCCATGGCATCTTCCATCGGCGTCAACCTTAAACTTGATGACTTTACTCGCATGGGGAAAAAGGTCCCTGTACTGGCCGATTTACGTCCAAGTGGAAAAGCCATGATGTCAGAATTAATTGATGTTGGCGGCATTCAACCTTTAATGAAAATGCTACTAGATGCAGGTATGTTGCACGGTGACTGCCTGACCGTTACCGGTAAGACACTCAAACAAAATCTGGCAAATGTAAAACCCTATCCAAAAAGTCAGGATATTGTTCATGCTCTCGGCGACCCCATCAAAAAAGATAGCCACCTTGTCATACTTAAAGGAAATTTAGCCCCTGAAGGTTCGGTAGCTAAAATTTCAGGTAAAGAAGGTTTGCATTTTAAAGGTAAAGCCAGAGTTTTTGCTTCAGAAGAAATAGCATTAAAGAAAATTCTTGATGGTACTGTTAAAAAAGGTGATGTTATTGTTGTACGCTACGAAGGCCCTGTCGGTGGTCCCGGTATGCGCGAGATGTTAAGCCCTACTTCTGCCATTATGGGTAAAGGCATGGGTAAAGATGTCGCCTTCTTAACCGATGGTCGTTTTTCCGGTGGATCACATGGATTTGTAGTCGGCCATGTAACACCAGAAGCAGCGGTAGGTGGCCCAATCGGTTTACTGAAAAATGGTGATGAAATTACCATTGATGCTGTTAAGCGTGAAATCAATGTCAAAGTATCCAAAGCCGAAATGGAAAAAAGACGTAAGGCCTGGAAAGCACCTAAAGCTAAATACAAACGCGGTGTTTTAGCCAAATATGCCAAGCTGGTAAGTTCAGCTTCATTAGGTGCTGTAACAGATTTACCTGACTAAGCAGGGTGCACCACGCACACCATAAATCAACATCATATTTAAATTGGTGCGCATGGCGCATCCTACACAATTAGTTTATGCCTAGACTCTCTCCAGATTTGATCGACATGGTATCGCAATTAATTGCGACACCATCGATCAGTTGTGTTCAACCTGAACTGGATATGAGCAATGAACCCGTCATCAACCTGCTGGCTAACTGGTTGGAAACATCCGGTTTCAAAGTGACAAAGCAACGGGTAAATTCAGGTAAATACAATCTCATATCAACCATCGGCCATGGTTCAGACGGCTTAATTTTTTCAGGACATACCGATACAGTTCCTTACGACGAAGCACTCTGGCAATCCGACCCCTTTAAGTTAACAGAAAGGGAAGGCAGGTACTTTGGCCTGGGAAGTTGTGACATGAAAAGTTTTATAGCAATGGCGATTATTGCCAGTCAAAAATTCGACCCTGAAAAATTCATTCATCCACTAACCATAGTGGCCACTGCGGATGAAGAAACGACCATGTCCGGTGCTCGTCTATTAGCTGAAAATGGAAAAAATCTGGGCCAATTTTGTGTTATTGGTGAGCCTACCAACCTGACCCCGGTGCGAGAACATAAAGGCATCATCATGGAGTCTATTCGTTTCTCCGGTCTATCAGGTCACTCCAGTGATCCATCTCTGGGCAATAGTGCTTTAGAAGCGATGCACGAGTTCATTCAGCAATTATTAGTTTACAGAACTCAACTACAGCAGAAGTTTAAAAACACCGCTTTTGATGTTTCAACGCCCACTCTAAATCTCGGTCATATTCATGGTGGTGACAACCCGAATAGAATTTGTGGAGAATGCGAGTTGCATATAGATTTGCGTTTTTTACCTGGTATGAGCATTGAAGAATTACGCGATCAAGTTCGTTCATTGGCAAAGAAAGTAGCCTCATCGAGAGAACAACGCGTCAGCTTCACTCCTTTACTGATGGGAATACCTGCCATGCAAACAGCCAGTGATAGCATCTTAAATGAATATCTTCAAGAGGTTACCCAAAAACAAAGTCAGTCAGTTGCATTTGGCACTGAGGCACCTTTTTATAATGAAATGGGCTGTGAGACTATTGTCATGGGACCCGGTTCAATCAAGCAGGCACATCAACCGGATGAGTTTTTACCCATAGATCAAATTCAACCCACTGTTACTTTATTAGAGAATTTAATACAGCGCTTTTGCTGTAAATAAAAAAAGATTGCACCACGAAGGACACGAAGGACACGAAG
>JABHSO010000075.1 GCA_018669845.1 Gammaproteobacteria bacterium
ATTTGCTCGGCACAATACCCTATATATGGTGCAACTTAATAACCTACTAATAGCACAGCACTGTAACCTAGGTTTAGTCCGACGTGAAAACTGATAAAGAGAATATATAATATGGCAGCTCCTTCAGAAAAACTGGCTCGGGCTCTTGAAGCTTTGAAAGAGTTTCAGGATCGCAACGTGGTCGCTATCCGCTCAAGTGATTTGGAGCGTCTCGACCGGGAACGCCTTGTTAAGAACGGCTTTCTGTAACCAGTAATGAAGGGATGGTACATCCCGTTCCGCCCTGATGAGGTGGCCGGTGAAAGCACAGCCTGGTATGCCTCATTCTGGGATTTTTGCGAATAATGAGGGTCAGGTACAAATTAATGAAACTGCGATTTCTAAGTGAAGAGTTTTGATCAGTTTTTTAAGTTCACTGTTAGATGTTTTATGACCCATTTGGGTCGTTATCCAGCCAATTTAATATACACCATTAACGATGACTGTGGACAATCCACCGGCGTTGATCACCCAATGACGGGGGATTTAATGAGTTCCGATTCTTTACCCGCTTCAACCAGCTCAGGATGCTGTTCTGATGTATCAACAGGAGCATGCTCATTAACTTCCTGCTCTTTTCCCTTTTTAGTGGCTGCATCGCGAGCTCTAATTTCAAGATTGATAATTTGAGCGGCAAATTTCATTAGACGGCGCTGCCATTTATAAGATTCCTGCTTCTTTTGAACATCGCTAATGCCGTTGAAAATCCATGCGGAGTCCATCAGCAGCATAAGTTTATCCAGCTGAGATACCAGCCTTAAAAAATTATTAGCGCGTGGAGAATCAATCAGCAATTTGTATTTACGTGGATTTGAGTATTTAACATCCGTATCAATACCATCATTTTCCAGAATAACTTTGATTCGAGATTGCTCATCAATCAGATCTTGTTCAATTTCGATAAATTTTTCATCAATATAATCGTCTATTTCCTGTACGGTTTCATCGCTGTCTGTGAGGATATGCAAAACCACAGAGATTGAGTAAAAAGACCCTTTCAGCCTCATAAAGCTTCGATCGATGACACGTTGAGCCTGGAGACTCTGGAATTCAACAGTGCGCTCTATAGTTGCTCTTGATACATCCCTGGCACTACCGGATTGTTTTTCAACGTCGTTATCCTGGATTTGCCCGTAAAAATAACGTGACTTTGGAGTTTTCTTATTGGAGGCCTGTTTACTATTATTTTGTTGCGCACCTTTACTGGTAGTAGGTTGAGTCGCAGTTTTTGATTTCTCTTTAGTTGCCATAATTCATCTCCTGTATTTACCTGGCAAGAGTATCATTAATAAAGGTCTTAACAATTCGATAGAAAGCACCGAAAAGGGGTTTAAAAAACAGGGGGGCTTTAAGGCTTGCTAATAATAAGCACCTGAATTATATTCAAAGTGTTCTTTGTCGCTTCGCGACATTACTTAGGCAGCTGTCCTAACTAAATAATCAGCATAACGTGGTCTTCTGACCTTTTCCCAAACGGGGGGTATTTCCTCCTTTTGGGTCGAATTTCGCCTCCTTCTTTCGTAAGTGAGGTGATTCATGAATCCAATATATATAATAAACATAATTACGCTTTTAGCCGTAACTATTATTGTCGGTTTTATTCTTATTAAAGCTCTCGAAGTTTCTCTGAAATTTTTCAGCGGATCTGTCTGGGGTTTAAACGTCATTTTCAATCAACGTAAATTAAATGAAGTAAAACCTAAACCCGCTCTTGTCCAGGCTAAACGCAAGAATAAGAGTAACAAATCTGTAAAATCTTCAGATTTACCCAAAACCATTCAGGTCACTAAATTTCAGCTTGATCATGACTGGTCTGAATATGAGTCCCCTGCCTATTTAAGGAAGGGAGTTATGATTCATTAACCCTTTTGGGGCACTTGCTTCCTATAGGGTGCTGGTGCCCCTATGACAGGTTTTCCAGTTTCACTGATATTCGGCTGTCTTAATAACACTTCTCTAAATCGACCTTGCGCAGGTGGTTTTAGAGAAGTGTTATAAGGCATCCGGGTAATACCCTACACCTCTCTTTTAAAAAAACCTTCAAAGGATGAAATTCAATTAAGCTTCATCGGCTTAACCGAATTGTGTCATTTTGATACATGCATAGTGATAGCTGGTCACTTCAAATATTCAGCAATTTTACCCTCTGGGCGTATCAAGCCTATGAGGGCTGGTATGTCCGTAACTTTTATTAATGGAGATACCTATGAAACTTATAAACTATCCCGTCGGTTCAACATTCGGGTTGAACGATATCCCAGATTCTGTAACCGCTGTTGGATTTGAGGTCGAAAACCATGAAAACGTATCTGAAAAAACTGA